>CAZQOO010000049.1:14278-16147 GCA_964594845.1 uncultured Porphyrobacter sp.
CCGATCCGGTGGAAGACCTGCCGCCGCGTCCGGCGCCCGCGCCCGATGGCGACACGGATTCGATTGTTGCCGCCGCCAAGGTGATGCGCGATCGCTATGCCGGCCGCCCCGCGCCTGCCGCCGCCGCCAGGACCTGCCTGATCGTCGATGACAGCCGCGTGATCCGCAAGGTTTCGAGCAAGATCGCGATCAGCCTTGGCTATGTCGCGATCGAGGCCGAGAACGGCGAGGAGGCGCTCGCCCGCTGCAAGAAGGCGATGCCCGATCTGGTGCTGACCGACTGGAACATGCCCGAAATGGATGGCATCGCCTTCGTCACCAAGCTGCGCGCGATCCCCACGCCCAAGGAGCCCATCGTGGTGTTCTGCACCTCGAACGGCGAGGCCAAGGACATCCACGACGGCATCGCGGCCGGCGCGGACGACTACATCGTCAAGCCCTTCGACGAAGCGGCCCTGCGCGCCAAGCTGGAGAAGCTGGGGCGGGGGTGAAAAACCTATCGTCGCCCCGGACTTGATCCGGGGCTAGGCTTTTCTTCACGAACACCCCGATCCCAAGGCAGCCAAGCCCCGTGTCAAGCACGGGGCGACGAGTCATGTAAGTCTTTTGCTCTCTTATTCATTAGCTTATAACCGCTGCCATGGACACGTCATGGACTGAAGATGAAGCTGTCGAAGCCGCTAATCGCTTCTTCAAGGAAGTCACAGGCGACCTGCTGAAGCACGGTGGCGTGCAAGTCGGCAGAGAGAAGCCGCTGCGGCGAAGTCCGGCCTTTGCCAGCGCGGTTTACGACAAGCTGGCGGTCATTCTCGCCCGCAAATATCATGAGGGCGATCTTGATTTCGAGACCGCCGATTGGTTTGCCAATCAGCTGGAGGGCGAACTCATCCGGCTTACGGTTGAGATTTGGCCAAGAAACGGGGGGCCTTACCCGGAGAAATGGTCCGAAGTTTACGAGGCCTTCGACGCGGGGGAGTTCGACCACTTCGGCCGTTCAACCGACCCGGTAGCCGAGTTCACCAACCCGCAGATCGCGGAGTTTCTTGCCAAGCACGGCTAAACATCACCGCACCCAGTCCAGCCCGATCTCCTCGAAGATCTCCTTGTCCTCGGCCCAGTTCTCCAGCACCTTCACGTGCAGGAACAGGTGCACCTTCACCCCCAGCACCTCGGACAGTTCCTTGCGCGCCGCCGCGCCGATCGCCTTGATCTTCGACCCGCCCTTGCCGAGCACGATTGCGCGCTGGTTGTCGCGGGTGACGACGATCTGCTGGTGGATTTCGACAGAGCCATCCGGGCGCACCTCGTATTTCTCGGGCCGCACCGCGCTGTCGTAGGGCAGTTCCTCGTGGAGCTGCTGGTAGAGCTGTTCGCGGGTGATCTCGGCGGCGAGCAGGCGTTCGGAGGCATCGGAGACCTGATCTTCGGGGTACATCCACTCGCCCTCGGGCATCATCCGGGCGAGGACCTCCTTCATCTCCGGCAAGCCTTCGCCGGTCAGCGCCGAGATGAAGAACACCTCGGCAAAATCGACCTTGGCCGTCAGTTCCTGCGCCAGCGCCAGCAGCGGCTCCTTCTTGGCGCGGTCGACCTTGTTGAGGACGAGGATCTTGCGCTCGGGCCGGCCGGCCAGCACCTCGAGGAGCGGCTCCAGTTCATGGCGGCGCTGCTTGATCGGATCGACCATCAGCAGCACCGCATCGGCGGCCTCGGCGCCTTCCCATGCGGCGCTCACCATCGCCCGGTCGAGCCGGCGGCGCGGGGCGAAGATGCCGGGGGTGTCGACGAGGATCATCTGCACCGGCGTGCCGTCGGCGAGGTCATGCAGCGCAATGCCGAGCATCCGCGCGCGGGTGGTCTGCGCCTTGG
>CAZQOO010000050.1:0-8083 GCA_964594845.1 uncultured Porphyrobacter sp.
CGGAATCCAGCCGCACAATTACTGCCTGCCGGTCGCCAAGCGCGAGAGCCACCGGCTGGCGCTGCGCAAGGCGGCCACCAGCGGCAGCCCGAAGTTCTTCCTCGGCACCGATTCGGCCCCGCACCTCAAGAGCGCCAAGGAAAGTGCTTGCGGCTGTGCGGGGATTTTTGGCGCGCCCTATGCGCTGGAAAGCTATGTCACCGTGTTCGACGAGGAAGGCGCGCTTGGGCACTTCGAGGGCTTCGCCTCGCTCCACGGCCCGGCCTTCTACAAGTTGCCGGTGAACGAGGAGAGCGTCACGCTCGAACGCGCCGAACTGGCGGTCCCGCCGGTGCTGCACGTGACCGGCGAGGAGATCGTGCCGTGGCACGCCGGGCAGACGATCGGGTGGCGGTTCTTAGGCTGACGCCGCCCGCCGCTTCACCCACAGGTCCCACACGAACACGCCCACAGCGACCCAGATCAGCACGAAGCTGAACAGCTTGGCGGGTGCGAGCGGCTGGCCGAACACGAACAGACCGAGGAAGAAGACGATCGTCGGCGAGAGATACTGGATGAAGCCCAGCGCCGAATAATCCATCCGCCGTGCGGCAATCGCGAACAGCAGTAGTGGCACGGCGGTGACCACGCCCGAGAAGATGATGAGGGCGCTCATCTGCCAGTCCTTGCCGAAGGACGAGCCCTGCGGGCCGGCCGCATACCACCAGGCGATCACGATGGCCGGAGCGAGCAGGATCGCGCTCTCGATCGTCAGACCGGGCAGCGAGCCGACAGCAACCTGTTTGCGCACAAGACCATAGAGCGAAAAGCTGAAGCCGAGTGTGAGGCTGATCCACAGGCTGGTGAGCGCGCCCGCCGCCAGCAGCGCCACCGCCACAGCGGCGATCGCGACCGCGATCCACTGACGCCGCGAGAGCGTCTCGCCCAGCAGCAGCGTTCCGAGCAGCACGTTGATCAGCGGGTTGAGGTAATAGCCGATGCTGGTCGCATAGACCTCGCCCTCCATGATCGCCCAGATATAGACGAACCAGTTGATCGCGATCAGCACCGCGCTTGCCAGCAGGGCCAGCATCGCCCGCGGGCTGCGCAGCGCGCCGACGAGTTCGCCGAACTGGCGGCGGAAGGCGACGATGACGAGGCACAGCGGCAAGGTCCAGATGATCCGCCAGCCCACGAATTCGAAGGCCGGGACGCTCTCGACCAGCCGCAGATAGAGCGGCAGGAACCCCCAGATCAGGTAGGCCCCGATCGCCGGTGGCAGGCCGGACCGGGCGGGAGAAGACGGAGCGAGGGTGGCCATGGAGCGCTGCCGTTAGGCCCCGTCTGACCGACGTGCAAGCGGCGAGAGTGATCGGCACCTGCCGCTCGCACGATGAACGGCAGCTTTCACCCTCGCTGCCGATTTATTCAGGTTGAAGGCTCTATAGATGAACAAGATCGCGGAGCCGCCGATTCTCCCTCTCTCCCTGGCGCGGTCTCCGGTCTCTTGCGGCCGTTCCCACCAAGCGGCCGCCGGCGCGAATCCTTCGGGTTTCGCGGGAAGCGCCTCCGGCAGCCCCAGGCTGGCCGGAGGCGCTTTCGATGAGCCTGCAGGCGGCGTTTCTTAACCAACTTGTGGCAAGAGGCGGGCATGCGTTGCACTGCCTTGATCGTCCTGCCAGTCCTGCTGTCTGCTGCCTGCGCTGACGCGCCGGAAGGTGCTGCAGCGGGCAATCCCGTTGCCTTCGACCCGCTGGTCGCCGCGGCGCTCCATGATCCGCTGATGAGTGATCCCGATCTCTCTGCCCGCAACGAGGCCAATGCGGTGATCGGCTTTGCGTCCGACAGCGCGCTGCCGGTTCTTCCTGCCACGCCCGAGGCCGCGCAGGCCGCGCGCCAGGCAGGGCGGCTCGAACTGCTGGCAGAGGGCGCGATGCCCGCGCTGCCCGCGCCGGTTGCCGCACCTTTCGCACTCCCCGCGCCGGGGAGCAGGGTGCAGGACGGCCTTGCCGCCATGGGCGCCTCGCAGCCCTGTATCAAGAGCCTCGACGAGGGCTTCGGCTGGGCGACGAAGCTGCCGCAGGCCGCATCGATCATGCCGCAGGGGATGGTGGTGCAGGCGGGCGGGAGCGATGCGGCCGGATGCGGCTTGCGGGTGATCCGCTATCACACCGCCGCGCCTGTCGAGGACGTGCTGCAATACCACTATGTCCGCGCCGGCCGAGCGGGCTTTCAGCCGCAACGCCATGCCCGGGAAGGCGAAGGCGCGGGCGAGAGCATCACCGCAAGCGGACCGGCGGGCGAGGCGCTGATGGTGACCTTGCGCAAGGCGGCGAGCGGCCTCACCGCGGTCGATCTCTACTACCGGGCAGGCTAGGGCCGCAGGCCCACCCCGATGGTGGCGCGCGGCTGGTCCATCTCGGTGCTGGCGACCGGATAGGCGCAGTAGTCGGCGGCGTAATAGGCTGCCGGGCGATGATTGCCGGAAAGGCCGATGCCGCCGAAGGGGGCCTTGGACGAAGCGCCGTTGGTCGGTCCGTTCCAGTTGATGATCCCGGCGCGGATATTGGCCCAGAACCGTCCGTAATCATCGGGTGTCCCCCCGATCAGCGAAGCCGAGAGGCCGAAGCGGGTGTTGTTCGCCTCGGTGATCCCGGCATCGAGATCGGGCACCCGGATCACTTGCAGCACCGGTCCGAACAGCTCGATATCGGGCCGGTCGGGAATGTCGGTGACATCGATGATGCCCGGCGTGAGGAAGGGCAGATCGGGGATGGTGCGGCGCATGTGCAGCAGCGGCCGACCGCCCGCTGTCATCAGCGTGAGGAAGCTTTCCGACAGGCGGTCGGCGGTTTCATTGTCGATCACCGGCCCCATGAAGGGCTGCGGCTCGCCGAGCGGATCGCCGACCATGAGCTTGCGCGCGAGCGGCACCAGCTCGGCCATCAGATCATCATAGACGCTGTCCTTCACGATCAGCCGCCGCGCCGCGGTGCAGCGCTGCCCGGCGCTGGTAAAGGCGCTCTGGACGATCAGCGTCGCGGCGTCCTTCAGCTTGGGGGTGTCGATCACGACGATCGGATTGTTCCCGCCCATTTCCAGCGCGACGATCTTGCCCGGATTGGCGGCCAGCTTGCGGTTGATCGCGATCCCGGCATTCGCCGAGCCGGTGAACAGCACCCCGTCGGTGCCCGGGTGGGCGACCAGCGCCTTGCCTTCCTCCGGCCCGCCGATGACGAGCTGCACCACATCCTCCGGCACGCCTGCGCGGTGCAGGCAGGCGACCAGCGCCTCGCCCGCCGCCGGGGTCTTTTCCGAAGGCTTGAACAGCACCGCATTGCCCGCGATCAGGGCGGGGACGATATGGCCATTGGGAAGGTGCATCGGGAAGTTGTAGGGACCGAGCACCACCATCACCCCGTGCGGCTTGTGGCGTACGGCCGCGCTCGCACCGATCCCGGCGTCGAACTTCTTCTTGCCGGTGCGCTCGGCATAGGCCTGCACCGAAATGTCGATCTTGTTCACCACCGCATCGATTTCGCCGCGCGCTTCCCACAAGGGCTTGCCCGCCTCGCGCGCGATCAGCTCGGCCAGCGGTTCGGTTTCGCGCCGCACCTCGTTGGCGAAGGCGCGCAGCAGGGCGATGCGGTTGGTGAGCGGCTGTGCGGCCCAGGCCGGCCACGCCCGGCGCGCGGCGGAGACCGCGGCTTCGACATCGCCGTGCATGCCCCGCCACACTTCCTCGCCGCTGGCGGGCTCGAAGGAAACGAGGATATTCTCGGTCACGGCGCCTCTTTACCCCTTTGACGGTGCGACCCGGATGAATGGTGAAAGGGTTAATGCGCCCGAAGGTGAAAAGATAGGGTGAACGCCGGTTGGCGCTCGCCTAGGTATTTGCGCTTGGGCCGTGTCCGGCGGGAACCGGCGCGGGCCCATGGGCGGCACCCATCCGCCGCAAGGCCTCCACCTTGGCATGGAGCGGCGCCCAGTCGTCGCGCTCGTCGATCGCCGCCCAGATCGCTTCGACCTCGTCGATCAACAGCGATTGCGGCGCGGGGTCGGACCAGTAGGGGTGGCTCGAGTCGAGCGGGATGCAATCCGCCAGAGCCTCGCCCAGCGCGCCCTGCGCAGTGTCGCGCCCGCCGCCCAGGGGCTTTCGGTTCGCGAAGAAGAAGGCATCGGGCTGCAAGCCGCCCTCGCGCATCGCCTGCTCGCACAGGGAAACGAGGCGGGTGTCCTCCTCGATCCCGCGCGGCTCCACGCCCAGCCGCCAGCACCAGCGCCGCGCCACGTTTTCCATGTAGAGCGGCCCGAAGCGTTCGAGCGCGGCGATCAGCGGCGGGCTGTCCGCCAGCAGCCGGAGCGCCACGGCAAACTGCCCGCAATTCCAGTGCAGCGCCTCGGGCTGGCGGCCGAAGGCATAGAGCCCGGCGTGATCGAAATAGGCGGCGGTGAAAGACGGGTCCCACGCCGGCAGCCAGCGCCACGGGCCATAATCGAAGCTCTCGCCGGTGATGTTCATGTTGTCGGTGTTGAGCACGCCGTGGACGAAGCCTGCCACCATGTAGCTGGCGGCCAGATCGGCCATGCGTTCGACCACATTATGCATCAGGATCACCGCAGGTTCGTCGCGCTCCGGAGCATCGGCAGGCAGGGGCGGGCCGGGGAACTGCGCGAGGCAATAGTCGACGAGGCTCGCCATCGCATCGGCATCCTCGATCGCCAGCAGGCGCTGGAAGGTGCCGATGCGGATATGCGAATGCGACAGTCGCACCAGCACGGCGGAGCGGGTGGGCGAGGGCTCGTCATTGCGCCAGAGCTGCTCGCCGGTCTCGATCACGCTGAAGGTCTTGGAGGTGTTGACGCCCAAGGCTTCGAGCATTTCGGTGGCGAGGATCTCGCGCACCGCACCTTTCAGAGTCAGCCGCCCGTCGCCCGACCGGCTATAGGGCGTGGTGCCCGATCCCTTGGTGCCGAGGTCCATCAGCCGGCCCTCGCCGTCGCGCATCTGGGCAAACAGGAACCCGCGCCCGTCGCCGATCTCGGGATTGTACACCCGGAACTGGTGGCCGTGATATTTCAGCGCCAGCGGCTGGGGCAGGTTGCCCTCGAACGGTGCGAATCGGCCGAAATGCGCGGCCCATGCTTCATCATCGAGGCCTGCGAGGCCGACGCTCTGCGCAGCGCGATCATTGCGAAACCGCAGCCGCACCTCGGGAAAGTCGGCTGCGGCGACCGGGCTCGCCAGCCAGCCGGCCAGTGCAAGGATCGCGGGATCGCCGCGATAGGGGACGGATGATGTCGGGTGTTGCATGGCCAAGCTCATGCCGCGATAGTGGGGACAAGCACGCAAGCACGCAAGGCGCCTTCACGGCACCTGCGGCGTTTGCCACTCGCACCAAGGGAATATCGCCGTTCATGGCTGCCAATTACGAAGATCGCTACTGGACCAGCAGCGACGGCCTCAATCTCCATTACCGCAACTATCCCGGCCCCGAAGGTTCCGCCGCGCTGCCGGTGCTGTGCCTGCACGGCCTCACCCGCAACGCCCGGGATTTCGGCCCGCTCGCCGATGATCTGGGCGCGCGCCACCGCGTGATCGTGCCCGAAATGCGCGGGCGCGGCCTGAGCGACTATGCCCCGGACTCCGACACCTACAACCCGCTGGTCTATGTCGCCGATGTCGAGAAGCTGCTGGCCGAACAGGGCATCACGCGCTTCATCGCGATCGGCACCTCGATGGGCGGGCTGATGACGATGCTGATGGCGCATGGCCAGCCGGGGCGGATCGCGGCGGTGGTGATGAACGACATCGGCCCCGAGGTCGAGGCCGGGGGGCTGGCACGGATCTCGGGCTATGTCGGGCAGGGCCGTTCCTATCCCACCTGGGTGCACGCTGCACGCGGGCTGCAGGCGGTGCATTCGCCCGCATTTCCCGATTACGATCTCGACCAGTGGCTCGAAATGGCCAAACGCACGATGGTCGTCACCCAGAACGGGCGGATCGGGTTCGATTACGACATGGCGATCGCCGAGCCTTTCGCAAAGCCGGGCAATGCCGCGCCGCCCAATCTGTGGCTCGCCTTCGAGGCCTTGCGCGATGTGCCGATGCTGCTGGTGCGCGGCGCGCTGTCCGATCTGCTCACCCCCGAAACCGTGCGCCAGATGGGTGTGCGCAATCCGGCGATGCGCTCTATCACCGTGCCGCGGGTGGGCCATGCCCCGACGCTCGACGAGCCCGAGGCGCGCGCCGCGATCCACGCGCTGCTGGACGGGATCGCATGAGCGAGAGCGGCGGAGCGGCCCTCAGGGTTCTCCATTGCCATTCGACCTTCTCCGCCGGGGGCAAGGAGGTGCGCAGCGTCCGGCTGATGAACGCCTTCGGCGCGGCGATGGAGCACACCATCGTCTCCGCCGAGCCCGACGCGATGGGCGCGCGCGCGCTGATCACGCCGGAGATCAAGGTGCGCTTCCCCAATGATTTCCCCTCTCTGAAGGGCCTGCCCACCCCCGGACGGCTGGTGGCGATGGCCGAGGCGCTCAAGCCCTATGATCTGATCTGTACCTACAACTGGGGTGCGATGGACGTCGCGATGGCCCACACGGCCTTCGCCGGCGCTTTCGGCCTGCCCCCGCTGGTGCATCACGAGGACGGCTTTAACGAGGACGAGGCGGGCGGCCTCAAGACCCGCCGCAACCTCTATCGCCGCGCGGCGCTGCGCGGGGCGGCGCGGGTGATTGTGCCTTCGACCGGGCTGGAGGCGATCGCCACCGGCCCCTGGGCGCAGCCGCCCGAAAAGGTGCTGCGGATCGCCAACGGGATCGACACCGCCGCCTTTGCCGCGCCGCCGCAGCCGGGCGCGCTGCGGCTGATCAAGCGCGAGGGCGAGCGCTGGATCGGCACGCTGGCGGGGCTGCGTGCGGTCAAGCAATTGCCGATGCTGGTCGAGGCGGTGGCCGGCCTGCCCGAGGAATGGCACCTCGTGATCTGCGGCGAGGGGCCCGAGCGCGAGGCGATTGCCGCTGCCGCCGAGCGGCTGGAGGTTAGCCACCGCGTCCATCTGCCCGGCGCGGTGCCCGATCCGGCCAAGATCATCGGCCTGTTCGACATTTTCGCTTTGTCCTCGGCCAGCGAGCAGTTTCCGCTCTCGGTGGTCGAGGCGATGGCGGCGGGGCTGCCGGTGGCCGCGCCCGACGTGGGCGATGTGCGCAAGATGGTGGCCGAGGAGAACCGGCCTTTTGTCGCGGTGCCGGGCGATCCGCAGGCGCTCGGTGTGATGCTGGCCGAACTGGCCGCGGATGCTGCCTTGCGCGCCCGGATCGGCAGCGCCAACCGCGCGCGGGCCTGCGCCCATTATGATGCGGCGCAGATGGTCGCGGCCTACCGCGCCGCCTATGCTCAGGCGCTGGGGCGCGATTTCTGAAGCCTGCCGGCAAGTGCGGGCGCTTCATCCACGGTTCAACCGGTCGACTGCACACATCTGCGCAGATTGGCAGACGGGGCTTTGCGTGCCATTGCGGAAGGCTGCACACCTGCCTAAAGAGCGCACCAGTTCCGCCTGCGGCAAACGCAAGGCATTACGAGCAACAAGGACACAAGGCCCGGCATGGCGCGCACCCCCACCACTCCTTCCTCCACTCCGGCGATCCCGGCCGAGGACGATATCCTGATCCGAGAGATCGACGAGGCGGTGCGTCAGGACGATGCGCTGGAATTCATGCGCAACCACGGCACCAAGCTGCTGGCGGGCATCATCATGCTCATCGCGATGCTGGGCGGCTACATGCTGTGGGACAATTACCGCGAGCGCGGCCTTGAGGAGCAGTCCGAAACCCTGATCGCCGCGCTCGATGCGGCGAACCAGCGCGATTTCGAGAGCGCAAGCGACAAGGTCGCGCCGCTGCTTGATGACGGAACGCCCGGAGCGCGCACCGCTGCGCGGATGCTGCAGGCGGCAGCGGCGCTCGAACAGGGCGAGGTGGAGAAGGCCTCGGGCCTTTACCAGCAGGTTGCCGATGATGCCGATGCGCCGCCCGCGCTGCGCGATCTGGCGAAAATCCGCGATGTCGCCGCGCGCTATGACAGCATGAAGCCGGCCGACGT
>CAZQOO010000050.1:8183-15756 GCA_964594845.1 uncultured Porphyrobacter sp.
GGGGTCACGTCCAACGGCACCGGCACTGGCGCCGGTGGGGCGGCGGCCACGGCGGCGGCTCCTGCCGCGGCCGAGTGAGGATCAAGGCGTGAAACGGACGGGTATGAGCAACACGAAAATCGCGCGCGCTGCCTTGCTGGCGGGCATCATGGCGGCCGGGCTGACCGGCTGCAAGGGCGGCCTGTTCGGTGGCGGCGACGAGAAGACCACGCCGACCGTGGGCAACCGGATGCCGATCCTTTCGCGCATCGAGAGCGGGGCCGAGGTCGATCCCGCGCTCGCCGCGATCTCCGTGGTGCTCCCGCCTGCCCGGCCCAACGCCGAATGGTCGCAGGCCGGCGGTTCGGCCAGCAAGTCCTATGGCCACCTCGCGCTGGCCGAAAACCCGGCCAAGGTGTGGACCGCGCAGATCGCCGGTTCGAGCAACCGCGAACGCCTCGCGGCGGCCCCGGTCATCGGCGGCAACAAGCTGTTCGTCGAAGGCACCGACGGAGTGATCCACGCCTTCGACAAGAAGACCGGCGCGCGGCTGTGGACCCGCGGCGATGACGACATGACCAAGGATCAGGCGCCGTCGGCCTTCGGCGGCGGGGTCAGCTACGAAGCGGGCAAGCTCTACGCCACCAACGGGGTGGGCGAGGTCAAGGCGCTCGATGCCGAAACCGGCGAGGTGCTGTGGAAGGTAACGCCCGCAGGCCCGCTGCGCGGCTCGCCGACGATTGCCTTCGGGCAGCTGTTCGTGATGACGCAGGACAACCAGATCATCGCGCTCAACATCGCCGATGGTTCGCTGGTGTGGGACGAAAGCGGCTCGACCACGCAATCGGGCGTGTTCGGCGTCGCTGCGCCTGCCGCCGGGCAGGGCACGGTGATCGCGGGCTATTCGAGCGGCGAGCTTTCCGCCTACCGCTACGAGAACGGCCGCACGCTGTGGTCGGACGCGCTGGCGCGCACCAATATCTCGACCACGGTCGGCTCGATCACCGATATTGACGCCGATCCGATCATCGATTCCGGCCGCGTCTATGCGCTCGGGCAGGGCGGGCGCATGGCGGCCTACGAACTGCTCACTGGCCAGCGCATCTGGGAATTGAACCTCGCGGGCATCTCCACCCCGGCGATTGCGGGCGAGTGGATCTTCACCCTCACCGACGATGCCCGGCTGCTCGCCATCGCCCGTTCGAGCGGGCGGGTGCGCTGGATCACCCAGCTCCAGCGCTACCGCGACGAGGAAGACAAGAAGGGCCCGATCTTCTGGACCGGCCCGGTGCTTGCCGGCGGCCAGCTGTGGGCGGCCAGTTCGCGCGGGGAGGTGTGGAAGATCAGCGCGGGCGAGGGTTCGGCCTCGCTGTTCGCCGATATCGGCCAGCCGGTCAGCCTCGCGCCGGTGGTGGCCGACGGCTATCTCTACATCCTCGACGACAGCGGCACGGTTCACGCCTGGCGCTGAAGCGCCAGTTTGACGTTTGGGGCGCTGAGGCGCCGGTTTGACGATCGGGGCGCTGAGCAGGGCGTTAACCCTTTTGCGCTAAGGCGGCAGGCGTGATGAGCGCTGCCGCTTCGCCCGTTTCCGCCGCAAGACCCGCCCCGCCGCCCAGCGACGTGTCGGCGGGCGTCGGCTTTGCCGGGCTTGCGGGGCTGTTCGCGTGGATCGCCTTCTGCCGTTCCTATCCCGAGATCGCCGCCATGTTCGGGCTCGGCGGCCCGCTTTCGCCCGGACGCGGGGTGCTGTCGGGCCCCTATGCCGCGCTTGCCGCGATGCTGTTCACCGCCTTGCCGATGGCGCTGTGGTCGGTGCTGGTCGACAAGGTCCACCGCCGCCCCTCGACGGGCATCGACTGGAGCCTCAGGCGCCCGCTCGACGAGGCGCTGCCGATCTCCGTGGTCAAGCTCTCGGGCCTGTGGGCGACCTGGGCGATCCTTGCCGCCTTCTATGGCCTTGCGCGGTGGTACTGGACCGGCTCCTACCTGTTCGCGATGGAGGTGCTGACCCTTGCCGCCGTGCCGCTGGTGGCGCTGTCGATCCCCTATGTCATATGGCTCGATCGCCACATGGTGAGCCCTCGCGACGGCTCCTGGCATTTCGGAGCCTTCGTGCTCGGCCTCGGCGTGATCGGGCGCGAGGGCTGGGACATGGGCCAGATCGCGAAGCACTGGCGGGCGTGGATGATCAAGGGCTTCTTCGGGGCCTTCATGATCTCGATCCTGCCCCCCGGCTTCGCGCAGGTGGTGGAGGCGGACCCTGCGCGGATCATCGGCAATCCGGTCGATTTCGCGATGATGCTGGTGACGCTGCTGTTCGTGATCGACGTGCAGATCGGCACCGTCGGATACCTGCTCACGCTGCGTCCGCTCGATTCGCACATCCGTTCGGGCAACCCCTTCCTCGCCGGCTGGCTGGCGGCGCTGCTGTGCTATCCGCCCTTCGTGTGGGGGCTGATCGGGCCGGAGAACCTGGTGCTGGGCTATGAATTCGGCACGCCGGGCTGGTCGCACTGGTTCGCCGGATCGCCGGCGCTGCTGTGGGCATGGGGCGGCTTGCTGGTGCTGCTTACCGGCATCTATGCCTGGGCAACGGTGGTGTTCGGCATCCGCTTTTCGAACCTCACCTATCGCGGCGTGCTGACCAACGGGCCCTATCGCTGGACCCGCCACCCCGCCTATCTGTCGAAGAACCTGTTCTGGTGGGCAAGCGTGCTGCCGTTCCTCGTCACGATCGGCACCCCTGCCGACGCCGTGCGCAACACCGTCTTCCTGCTCGTCGTCAACGGCATCTACTACTGGCGCGCGCGCACCGAGGAGGCGCACCTGCTCGCCGAGGACCCCAAATATGCCGAATATCACGCATGGATGGAGCAGCACGGGTTGATCACCGCACCGCTTGTCAGGCTGAAGCGGATGATCGCCGGAAACGCGGCGCCGCGCGCCGACGAGACGCACGCCTTCCCGGCGGAATAGGGATCACATCACCGGCGCGCCGTCGTCGGCGTGATATTTGAGCGCCTCGATCACCTGGAAATCGAGCCCCGCCAGCGCCGCCTGGAACGCGGCCATGTGCGGTGTGGCGAAATGCGCGAGGAGCGCGGCTTCGTCCTGCCATTTCTCGACGATGTGGATCACGCCCGGCTGCAGCAGATCCTCGGTGAAGGCATAGGCGATGCAGCCTTCCTCGGCATTGGAAGCGGCCACCATCGCGGCAATCGCGGCGCGCGCCGCCTCGCTCACACCCCCACCCAGCTTGGCCTTGGCCAGAACGATCAGCATTCCCTCATCCTCCTTCAGAAGGACTGTTCATAGACCCGGGTGATGTCGCCGTTCCACTCGCCATTATAGGCATCGAGCAGGCGCTGCGCGGGCACCTTGCCGCTGGCGACGATCTCATCGAGCGTGTCGAGATAGCCCGTCTCGTTGTCGCCTGCCGCGTTGAGCCGCGCGCGCGCCTTGAGCCCGGCGTGCGCGATCTTCAGCACCTCGCGCCCCAGATCCTGCAAGGTGCCGCCATCGGGCGACTTCGTGGCGAGCGCAAGGCGCGGGACTTCATTGCGAAGCCGCTCGCGCTCCTCCATCGACCAGCCCTTGACCAGATCCCACGCCGCATCGAGCGCGCCCTGATCATAGAGCAGGCCGACCCAGAAGGCGGGCAGGGCGCAGATCCGGCTCCACGGCCCGCCCTCGGCACCGCGCAGGTCGAGGAAGCTCTTGAGCCGCACCACGGGGAAAGCGGTCGAAAGATGATCCCACCAGTCGCTCTGCGTCGGGCGCTCGCCGGGCAGGACGGACAGCTTGCCATCGAGGAAATCGCGGAAGGAAAGGCCCGCCGCGTCGATATACTTCCCGTCGCGGAAGACGAAATACATCGGCACATCAAGCATGTATTCGGCCCAGCGTTCATAGCCGAAGCCGTCCTCGAACACGAAGGGCAGCATCCCGGTCCGCGCCGGATCGGTGTCCGACCAGATGTGCGAGCGATAGGAAAGATAGCCGTTGGGCTTGCCTTCGGTGAAGGGCGAATTGGCGAACAGCGCGGTCGCCAGCGGTTGCAGCGCGAGGCTGGTGCGGAACTTCTTCACCATGTCCGCCTCCGACGAATAGTCGAGGTTGACCTGGATGGTGCAGGTGCGCAGCATCATGTCGAGGCCCATGCTGCCGACGCGCGGCATGTGCCGCAGCATGATGTCGTAGCGGCCCTTGGGCATGATCGGCAGTTCTTCGCGGGTCTTGTCGGGCCACATCCCTAGGCCGAGATAGCCCACGCCGCACTTCTCGCCGACTTCCTTCACCTGCGCGAGGTGCCGACCGGTTTCGGCGCAGGTCTGGTGCAGGTTTTCGAGCGGTGCGCCCGACAGTTCGAGCTGGCCTGCCGGTTCAAGGCTGACCGCGCCGTCCGCGCCCTTCAGCGCAATGACGTTCCCGCCCTCCTCGACCGGGGTCCAGCCGAAGGGTTCGAGGCCTTTCAGCAGATCGCGGATGCCGCAGGGCTCGTCATAGGAGGGCGCGCGGAAATCATCGCGCTTGTAGACCAGCTTTTCGTGTTCGGTGCCGATCCGCCAGCGCTCGGGCGGCTTTTCGCCCTTGATCATCGGCAGGGTCAACTGATCGAAGCTTTCGATCACCGGATCTTCGGCGCTGGATGCTTCGCGTGTACTCATCGCAAGGGGGCCCTTCTCTGGCCGGTTGCCATAGAAAACCGATTTGCCGGTGGGAAGCGGGAAAACGCGTTTGCCGGGGCGTAGCGCGGCTACCAGTCTCCGGCGCTGGCCATCCAGACGGCAAGCGCGGCGATGGCGGCGGTCTCTCCCCTGAGGATGCGCGGGCCGAGGCTGATCGGGCGGGCGGCGGGATGGGCGCGGATGGCGGCGCGCTCGGCATCGTCGAAGCCGCCCTCGGGGCCGGTGAGGATCGCGGCGGGGCCGGAATGGGCTGCGAAGCTGGCCGCCGCCGGTTCGCCGCCCGCCTCGTCGGCGAAGAACAATGCGCGGTCCCCGGGCCAGCCCGCCAGCAGCGCGTCGAGCTTCACCGGTTCGGCAAGCCGGGGCAGCGCGGTGCGGGCGCATTGCTCGGCAGCTTCGACAGTGATCGCGCGGGCACGCTCGGGGTTGAGCTTGTCGGCGACGCAGCGGCGGGTGACGACAGGGGCAATGCAGGCGACGCCGAGCTCGGTTGCCTTCTCCAGCACCAGATCAAAGCGGTCCTTCTTGAGCAGTGCGGGGCAGAGCCACAGGTCAGGCACGGCCTCGCGCGCGCGGAGCCTTTCCGCCACCTCCAGCACCACTTCGCGCTTGCCCGCCTCGATCACCCGCGCGGCCCATTCGCCGGTGATATCGTCGCACAGGATCACTACGTCGCCCGTGCGCATCCGCATCACCTTGCCCAGATAATGCGCCTGCGGGCCATCGAGCGTCAGGGCACGGCCCTGCGCTAGTTCCCCGGCGACAAACAGGCGCGGGGCGCTCTTGGGGGGCCAGGCGGGGGTAGCGGGCATGGCTTTGCACTAGGCCCACGGAGCGCTAGGGAGCAAGCCATGTCCGCGCGAATTTGCCAATTCCTGATCGCCGCCGTGTTTCTGGCACTGGGCGGCTGGGCGCTGTTTTCCCCTTCCAGCGCGATCGACCTCGCCATTGCCGAGCCCTATCGCAGCGACAGCTTCTTCGCGCGGTTTGCGGTCGCCTGCTTCGGCGCGCAGGCGGTGCTGTTCGGGTTGATGGCGCTGGTCACGCAATGGAGTTCGCGCAGCTTCGCGATTTTCGCGGCGCTGCTGCTGCCGTTCTTCGGCTTCAACTACTGGTTCCACTACGAAGTGCCGGTGCTGACCAGCATCGGGATGCTCGATTTTGCCGGCAACGTGACGATGCTGGCCTGCGCGCTGGTCGGCTGGCGCGCGGCCATGCGCGAGGAGCGGGCGTGAGCGAACAGATCGTCCCCGATTCCGAGCATCGCGGCATTGTCGCCCGCCTGCCGCAGCTTCCGCGCGATCTTGCGCTGCTGGCGCGCTTCGACCGGCCGATCGGCTGGTGGCTGCTGTTCTGGCCCTGCGTGTTCGGCGTGTGGCTGGCCGGAGCGGGGCCGCAGTGGTGGCTGCTCGGCTGGCTGCTGGCGGGCTCGATCGCGATGCGCGGGGCGGGGTGCGTTTATAATGACATCGTCGATGCCGATCTCGACCGGCAGGTCGCCCGCACCGCCCTGCGCCCCGTCGCAAGCGGACGGGTGTCGAAGCGCACCGCGTGGGCGTGGCTCGTCAGCCTCTGCCTCGTCGGCCTCGTCGTGCTGTTGCAACTGCGCCGGGAAGCGCAAATCGTGGCGCTCGGCAGCCTCGCGCTGGTCGCGGCCTACCCCTTCATGAAGCGCATCACCTGGTGGCCGCAGGCGTGGCTGGGGATGGTGTTCAACTGGGGCCTGCTGGTGGCCTGGGCCGAGCTGCGCTGGGACAACTGGGATGCGCTCGCGGCGCTCTATGCCGGGTGCATCGCCTGGGTGATCGGCTACGACACGATCTACGCCCTGCAGGACCGCGAGGACGACGCGATGGTCGGCATCCGCTCCTCGGCGCTGGCGATGGGGGCGCGGGTGCAGGCGGGCATTGCGGGCTTCTATGGCGCGGCGATCGCGCTGTGGGGGCTGGGGTTCTGGCTCTACCGCCCCGATCCCTTCGCGCTCGCCACGCTGCTGCCGGTGGCGGGGCATCTGGCGTGGCAGGTGGCGACCCTCGATGCAGGAGACCCTGCCAATCCGCTCGACCGCTTCCGTTCGAACCGCTGGGCCGGTGCGCTGATGGCGGCGGCGTGCTTCGTGGTCGGGAACGCGGGCGCCTGAGGCCATGTGCAACCTCTACCGCATGACCAAGAATGCGAGCGAGGTGGCCGCGTGGTTCGACGCGGTGGAGGCCTCGCAGGGCGCGAACCTCGCCGAAGAGGTCTATCCCGGCTATCCCGGCCTCGTTGTGGCCGAAGGGCAAGTCCGCAGCATGATATGGGGCTTCCCGCTGGTGCTGACCGGCAAGCAGGGCCAGAAGCTGAAGCCCAAGCCGGTCAACAACGCCCGAACCGACAAGCTTGCGACCTTCTTCTGGCGCCATTCCTTCGAAAGCCGCCGCTGTCTCATCCCGCTCACCGGCTGGGCCGAGGCGCAGGGGGCCAAGGGGCGCATGACCCGCACGTGGCTGTCCTTGCCCGAAACCCCGGTCTTCGCCGCCGCCGGCGTGTGGCGGCAGTCGGAGGAGTGGGGCGCGTGCTATTCCATGGTGATGACCGACAGCGCAGGCACCGCTGCGGAGGACGTGCATGAACGGATGCCGGTGCTGCTTGCGCCAGACGATTATGCAAGCTGGCTTGGCGGCCCGCCGGATGCGGCGCTGGCGCTGTGCCGTCCATGGGGCGGGCCGATCACCATCGACCGCACCGGCGAGCCCTGGGCCAAAAGCGCCAGCTGGCAGCCGGGGTTGCTCTAGGCCGCGCAAGCTGATCGCCTGACGCCCGCGTCCGCCAGCAATCTTGCAATTCGCGGTCAGACCCTGTTCAAGGACGCCCATGCATGAGCCCGTCGCACCGCATAGCGCCTTCGCTCCTTGCGACCATGA
>CAZQOO010000051.1:0-2339 GCA_964594845.1 uncultured Porphyrobacter sp.
CATCACCGATCGCTCGGGCCAGTATGACGTCGTCGCCACCGTGCGCGGCGGCGGTCTTTCGGGTCAGGCGGGCGCCGTGAAGCACGGCATCGCCCAGGCGCTCAGCAAGTACGAGCCCGAGCTGCGCAGCACCGTCAAGGCGGCCGGCTTCCTCACCCGCGACAGCCGCGTGGTCGAGCGCAAGAAGTACGGCAAGGCCAAGGCCCGCCGCAGCTTCCAGTTCTCGAAGCGCTAATCGCGCTTCCGGGGGCGGTTCTCGAAGCGTTAATCCGCTTCCAGCCGGAACAGAAAAAAGGGCGGCTCCCTCGCGGGGGCCGCCCTTTCTCGTTGCAGCGCCGACAGGCCTCAACGCTGGAGCAGCATCAGCCCCCAGGCAAGGCCGGTGCCTGACAGGAAAACCGGCCACGACCAGTAGATCTGGGCATCGGCCAGCGAAACAAGCTCGATCGCCAGCGGCCCCGCGCTGGTGCCTTGCGATCCGATCACCAGTCCGATCGTCGCGGACAGGATCGCCCCGAGCGTAAGGGCTTTCAGAAATTCCATCCTCGTACCTCCGGGCCAAGAGAAAGTAGCGAAAAAGGGTGCAATCACAGGCACAAGCGATGCGCCGGTCCGCGCTGCGATTTCACCAACAAAGTCTTAACGGCAGTACTAGGGAAAAGGTTAAGGCGGCGGCGCCTCAGGTTACGCTGCCGCTGGCGCAGCGACGAGCCGCAGCGCGCTGGAAACCACCCCGCCGGGCTCGCAGGTGATCACCCGCCACGAGGCCGGCGCGCCGTGGCGCAGCCTGGTCGAGAGCGTGCCCGCCCCGATCATCCGCATCGCCTTTCCGTCCCGTTCGCGAAGCTCGTCGAACGGCACATGGACATGACCCGACATCACGGCATGCGCTCCGGCGGCCGCAATCGCCGCGAAGGCCGCGTCGCCCCCGATCGTGGGGTTTGCGCCGCCATCCTCCTTGCCCAGCAGCGGATGGTGGGCGGTAACGATGATCGTGCGCGGATCACCCTTCAGCGCCGCGAGCCGCGCCAGCGTATCGGCCAGCGCGGCGGGACGGATCACCCCGTCCGACCAGGGAAAGCGGGTCTGCGCGCTCACCGTCGTGAGCAGCGGCACCAGCACCACGTCAGCCGAGGCAAAACTTCCTTCCACCGCCGCACGCAGCCGGTTGTAGCGCCGGAAAGGGTCGGTGAAGCGCTCCCACGGGTTGTAATAGGGCATGTCGTGATTGCCCGGCTCCAGCACCACCGGCACCTCGAGCGATGCGAACCACTCTGCCGCGCGGGCATATTCGGAATGCTTGGCGCGCTGGGTAAGATCTCCGGTACACACCAGTGCATCGGGCCGTTCCTCGGCCACGGCACGGGCCACGGCATCAAGCGCAGCGCGGTCTTCCACGCCGAAATGCACGTCGCTGATGTGGAACAGGCGGGTGGTCATGCCCGGAGCCTCAGATCTTGCGACCGACGATCAGCCATGCCGCCAGCGCGTTGAGGGCGGTGTAGGCGAGATAGGCCCAGGCGAAGCCCGGCCAGCCGTTGACCGACAGCAGCAGCGCGAGGAACAGCATCGCGAACTCGGTCAGCAGCGCCGCGCGGTTGCCGAGCATGCGGCTCGCCCGCGGCAGCCGTGCGAACAGGGGGTGGCCGCTGTCGAACACCGCCCGGTTGAGCGCGAAATTCACGACACCCAGCACAAAGATCACGATCGTCGACCATCCCATCAGCACCAGTATGGCGATGCGCCGGTCGATTGGAAACCGCCATTTGTCGCCCGCTTCGCGCCGTCCGTCCGGAGCCTGCTCCGCCGGTCGAGCGCCTGACCGGGGTTGATCGACCTCCGGCTGAAGGCCGGCCCGAATCGGCCTATTCCTCAATTCGGCAGAGGGCCTGGCAACCCCCTGATCGGCACCCCGCCCGATCACAGGCCACCTGCCGATGGAGGATGACCATGAAGACTTTTGCACTCGCCGCAGCCGCGCTCGGCCTTGTCAGTACCACCGCTCCGGCTTTTGCCGCCGAAGCCGATAGGATGTCGGTCGAGGTCAGGCTCGCCGACATAAACCTCGCCACCGCGGCAGGGCAGCAGCTGCTCGACCAGCGGATCGAAAAGGCCGCGCGCACGGTGTGCCGGGTGACCGACATCCAGACCGGCACCCGGATCATGAGCTATGGCGCCCGCGCCTGCCTCGCCAAGGTCCGCGCCGATGCGCGCCAGCAGGTCGCGCTGCTCAACGGAGACCGGCAGCGCGGCGGCTGAACCGCGCAGCTTCGCGCTGCTCCATACCCCGCAGTGCAGCGCATGCGGCCCGAACCCTCATAGTCCCTGGGGTTCGGGCC
>CAZQOO010000051.1:2439-15390 GCA_964594845.1 uncultured Porphyrobacter sp.
GGTCTGCATCGCGCGTCAGCGCGATCGAAAACAAGAACCCTTCCTATCGCCCCGCCATCGCCTTGACGCGGGCGAGGTAGGTGCGCCCGATGCGCAGGGCTTCGCCGTTCTGGAGCTCCACCGACCACACCCCGAGCCCGTCGTGGCGCAGGCCGCGAATATTGTCGCGCCTGAGGATGGTGGAGCGGTGGATACGGATGAATTCCTCGGGATCGAGCCGCGCTTCCAGCCCGGCGATGGTCTGCAGCAGGAGGTAGGAGCGCGTGGCATCCTCTCCGCCGACATGCAGACGCACGTAGTCGCGCTCCGCGTCGATCTGGTGCACCTCGCTCACCGCGATGCGCAGCAGTTCGGAGCGGTGGGGCACCCACAATTCATCGAGATAGCGGCTGGTCTTCTGACGGCGCTGCCCGCGACGGGCGAGCGCCCGTTCGAGCGCCCGTTCGAGCCGGTCGGCGGCGACCGGCTTGAGCACGTAGTCCACCGCCTCGCAATCGAAGGCCTCGACCGCGAAGTGATCATGCGCTGTGACGAAGATCACCACGGGCGCCTGTTCCTGTTCGGCCAGCTTGCGCGCCACGCCGAGCCCGTCGAGCTCGGGCATGGTCATGTCGAGCAGCACCAGATCGGGTTCGAGCTTTTCGGCCAGCCGCAGCGCGGCCGCGCCATCGCTGGCGGTGCCGACCACGCGCACGCTCGGGATCTCGGCGCAGATCACCTGCACACGTTCGACCGCGAGCGGCTCGTCATCGACAATAAGGGTTCTGAGCGGCGTGGTTTCGGTCTGGGAATCAGTCATGGCGGGTGGTGCTTCGGGTGAGGGGAATGCGGATTTCGGTACGGTAACCGCCCGGCACGGGGGCAGAGGTGAAGCCGATGTCGGGGCCGAAGCGGGCCTCGAGCCGGTCACGGACATTGGCAAGGCCGATGCCGAAGCCGTGGTTGGCGCCCTGCGGCACGCCGGGGCCGTCATCGCTTACGGTGATCACCAGCCGGTCGAACTCCTCGCGGGCGGCGAGGGTGATGGTCACCGGGCGGGCGACGGCGGAAATCGCGTATTTGACCGAATTCTCGACCAGCGGCTGGAGAATCATGCCCGGCACCCGCGCGTCTTCGAGATCGGCCGGCAGATCGAACACGCACACCAGCCGCTTGGGAAAGCGCACCGCCTCGATATCGAGATAGAGCTGCTGGAGATCGAACTCGTCGCGCAAGGCTACGTCGGCGGTCGGCTCGTTGGCGAGGCTGTGGCGGTAGAAGCGGCTGATCGTCTGGATCATCTTCTCGGCCCGCTCGGCCTTGCCGGTCATCACCAGGGCAGACAGCGAATTCAGTGTGTTGAACAGGAAATGCGGGTTCACCTGATAGCGCAGGGAGCGCAATTCGGCGGCCTTGGCGGCAGAGCGGAACTGCTCCTCGCGGCGCTGGGCCGCCCGCGCCTGCACCCCGGCCAGCAGTGCGAAGTAGGTCGAGGCCCAGGCGAGCAGCAGGAAGTAGCGCCCGAGCGCGACGTCGAGCAGCTTGCGCCAGAAATCCGAATAGGTCTCGGCCGGAGCGATCACGATGCTCTGCGAATCCACCGTCTCCTCGGCTTCCTGCGCCCCACCCGCGCCGCGCCCTGCCGGACGGACCTGTCGCACCGGCACATCGACCAGCAGGTTGCCGCTCTCGTCGCGCCGCAGGTTGAGGTTGTACTTCTTGGCGTAGGCCTGCTCTTGTGCCGCCTCCATGTCCTTGAACACAAGGTAATTGACCTGCCCGATCGCCAGCGCGACCGGCATGGCCAGCACGATCCCGGCGGAAATCTTGATCCATAACGGGCGGTTGTCGACCAGCCGCAGCAGCAGCCACAGCACCATGGTGAAGGCCACGCCCGCGCCCGTCACCGCCAGCCGGCGCCAGCCAAGCTCGAACTGCAGGCCGAAATCCATCACCAGACTGCGCACGGTGGTGAGGATGAAATAGGTGGCCCACAGCACCACCATCGAGAACAGCACCGTGCGGAAGGGCACGGTCACGCCCGATGCGGCAGGGGCGGGATCGGTGATGCGGGTCGTCGTCATTATGCCGCCAAGCGATAACGCCCCGGCGGCGCGATGGCTACCGCACGGGGCGCTTGTCGTCGGGCAGGGTCAGGCCTTGGTCGAAACCCGGCGGCCGGGAATCAATTCCGCGGCTTGATCATGTCGGTCGGCACCACCCACTGGGCGAACTGCTCCTCGGTCAGCAGGCCCAGCTCCAGCGCAGCCGCCTTCAGCGTGTTGCCTTCCGCGTGGGCCTTCTTGGCGATCTTGGCCGCGTTGTCGTAGCCGATATGCGGATTGAGCGCCGTCACCAGCATCAGGCTTTCGTTGAGCAGCTGGGTGATGCGGGTCTGGTTGGCCTCGATCCCGACCACGCAATTGTCGGTGAAGGCATGGGCAGCGTCGGCGATCAGCTTGATCGACTGCAGGACGTTGTAGATGATCACCGGCTTGAACACATTGAGCTCAAGGTGGCCATGCGACCCGGCCACGCTCACCGCCATGTTGTTGCCCATCACCTGCGCGCAGACCATGGTCATTGCCTCGCACTGGGTCGGGTTGACCTTGCCCGGCATGATCGAGGAACCCGGCTCGTTGGCGGGCAGGCTCAGTTCGCCAAGGCCCGAGCGCGGGCCGGAGCCGAGCAGGCGGATGTCGTTGGCAATCTTCATCAGGCTGACAGCGAGCACATTCAGCGCGCCCGAAATCTCGACCATCGCGTCATGCGCAGCGAGCGCCTCGAACTTGTTGGGCGCGGTGACGAAGGCGTGGCCGGTCTCGGCGGCGACCTCGGCGGCGAAGGCGACATCGAAACCGACCTTGGCGTTGATCCCGGTGCCGACGGCGGTGCCGCCCTGCGCCAGTTCGAGCACGCGCGGCAGCGTCGCCTCGACCCGGGCGATGCCGTATTCGATCTGCTTGGCATAGCCCGAGAACTCCTGCCCGAGCGTCATCGGAGTCGCGTCCTGCAGATGGGTGCGCCCGATCTTGACGATCCCGGCAAACTCCTGCGCCTTGGCATCGAGCGCGCCGTGCAGCTTCTTCAGCGCCGGGATCAGGTGGCTGATCGCCTCGTGCGCGGCGGCAATGTGCATCGCGGTGGGGAAGGTGTCGTTCGACGACTGCCCCATATTGCAGTGATCATTGGGGTGGACCGGGCTCTTGCCGCCCTTGTTGCCGGTGAGAATCTCGTTGGCGCGGCTGGCGATCACTTCGTTGGCGTTCATGTTCGACTGGGTGCCCGAACCGGTCTGCCACACCACCAGCGGGAACTGGTCGGCCAGCGTGCCGTCGATCACTTCGCGCGCGGCCTGGACGATCGCCTCGCCGAGCCCCGCATCCAGCACACCGAGTTTCATGTTGGCCTTCGCCGCCGCCAGCTTCTGGATACCGAGCGCGCGCACCAGCGCCGGCGGCATGCGCTCGCCGCCGATCGGGAAATTGACAATCGAACGCTGCGTCTGCGCGCCCCAGTGGACATGCGCCGGAACCGCCACTTCGCCGAGCGAATCGGTCTCGATCCGCACATCCTGCCCGTTATTGGTCATGTCACTCATCGAACCCATCCCTGCGTAAGTCGAATACAATCCCGCTTGATTGCGCGCTTCCCTAAGCACCGGCGGCAGGCAAGGTCAAAGCCCGAAATGATGCGGCCCCGGCGGCAGCCTCGAAACGGCGCAAAGACCTTGGAACACGCGGGCTGCGCGTCTAAGGAAGGATTGACGAGCTGTATTGTGCTTCTAATACAGCTTTCGGAGCAAGCATGACCGAACTTACCATGACCCGTGATCACCAGACCGACACAAGCGTCGCCCGCCGTGCGATGATCGACAGCCAGCTGCGCACCAGCGGCGTGAACGAGGAATATGTGCTGGCGCGGATGCTGGCTGTCCCGCGCGAGGATTTCCTCCCCGCGGACAAGGCCGCTGTCGCCTATATCGACCGTGCGGTTTCGCTCGGTGATGCTGGCCACCTGGCTGCCCCGCTGTTTTATGGCAAGCTGTTGCTCGAAGCCCAGCCGGAGCGCGATGACCGCGTGCTCGTGGCCGAAGGCGGCACCGGCTACCTCGCGGCGCTGCTGCGCCCTCTGGTCGCCAGCCTTGAAGCCGTTCCGGCCGCCGAAGCCGCAACGGCAAGCGGTGCGGGCGATTACACCCTGATCGTCGTCGACGGCGCGATCGAGCAGCTGCCCGAGGGCCTCGCTGCCCGGCTGGCCGAAGGCGGACGGATCGTTTCCGGCCTTGTGCTGCGGCAGGTCACGCGGCTTGCCTCGGGCTGCAAGGTGGCCGGCAAGGTCGCGCTCCAGCCGGTCGAGGATCTCGGCATTCCGGTGCTCCACGCCTTCGACATGCCCAAGGGCTGGACCTTCGCGTGAACCGCAAGCCCGCCCTCTCGTGGCTGGCCGGATCGGCGAGCCTGCTGGCCTTTGCGCTGGCCGTGCCTGCCGGCGCGGACAACCTGCGCGAGGCGCTGGTCGAAGCCTACAACACCAACCCCACGCTCGAAGCCGCGCGCGCCAATCAGCGCGCCACGGATGAAGGCGTGACGATCCAGCGTGCGCAGGGCCTGCCCTCGGCCACCGTCACCGCGACGCATATCGAATTCATCCAGCAGTCTGCCAACGCCTTCACCGCGCCCGAGCGCAACCTCGGCGTCAACGCCCAGTTGCTGGTGCCGGTCTATTCGGGCGGCGCGATCCGCAACGGGGTGCGCGCAGCGCGCAACCGGGTCGAGGCCGGGCAGGCCGATCTGCGCAACACCGAAAGCACGATCTTCAGCCAGGTGGTCGCCGCCTATATGGACGTGCTGCGCACCGAGGCGCTGGCGGCGCTGGCAACCAACAATGTCGCGGTGCTCAAGACCAATCTCGAAGCCACCAGCGACCGGTTCCAGATCGGCGATCTGACCATCACCGATGTCGCCCAGTCGCGCTCGCGTCTCGCGGTGGCGGAGGGCGATCTGCAGGCCGCACAGGCCAACCTGATCGCCGCACGGGAAACCTATATCCGCCTGGTCGGCCGCGCGCCGGGCACGCTTGAAGCCCCGCCGCCGCTCCCGGGCCTGCCCGAGACCGTTGGCGAGGCCATCGTTGCCGCGCTGGAGAACAACCCCAACCTGATCGCTGCCAAAGAGCGCGCCGAGGCAGCGGGCTTCGACACCAAGGTTGCCGGTTCGGGCCGCCTGCCCACGGTCGGCGTGTTCGTGAACGGCGACTACAGCGACTTCTTCGGCACGCTTGGCGGACCGATCGCTGCCAACTTCGCGCAGAGCGAAAAGACCGCCAATGCGGGCGTGCGCGTCACCATCCCGCTGTTCCAGGGCGGCGAGCCGGCCGCACGCCAGCGGCAGGCCGGCGCGCGCGAAAGCGCCGCGCTGGAAGACGTGATCGCCTCCGAACGCCAGATCATCGCCGAAACCCGCTCGACCTACTCCAACTGGCAGGCAGCGGGCGCCGTGATCAAGAGCGCGCAGGCCGCGGTGGAAGCCGCCGAATTGAGCCTTGAGGGCGTGCGGGCGGAAAATTCGATCGGCAACCGCCAGATTCTCGATGTGCTCAATGCCGAGCAGGAACTGCTGCAGGCCCGCGCCCAGCTGGTGACCGCGCGGCGCAACGCCTATGTCGCCGGCTTCACCCTGCTGGCACTCATGGGCCGCGCCGAGGCCCGCGATCTCAACCTCGATACCGGCGGTGTGCTCTACGATCCGGCGGTCAATTTCGAGCGGGTCCACGACAAGATCTGGGACTGGGACCGCGACCCCGAGCCGGAGGCCAAGGCCACCAGAACCGTTGACATTCCCGCCCCCGACGCAACAATCGGCCCGCAACTGCTGCCGGGCGAGAAGTGAGTCCCGATTCGGGACAACGTCTGGAAACGACGAGGGCAAGACATGGGGCATGAAGGCGAAGCGTCGGTCGAGGAAATCCTCGAATCGATCAAGAAGGTGATCGCGCGCGACAACCGTGCCGTGGCGCTGGAAGCGCGTCGCCGGCGCGAGCTGGTGGCTGACGAGAGCGTCACTGCAACGCCTTTCCCTGCCGCCCCCGAAACCCCGCGCGGGCATCAGGTGCGCGACGAGGACGAAGTGCTCGATCTGGCCGAGATGGAATTCGCGCCCGAGGCGGAAGGCGCCGCCCATTCTCCGGCAATGCCGCTCGAACCCGCGGCCGCTCTGAGCGACGAGGCTCCACTGATCGCCGATGGCGTGCGCAGCGCGATGCAGGAAAACCTCGCCGCGCTGGCGATGCTGGCCGAACCGCCTGCCCGCCCGCAGATCGTGCGGCAGGGCGAGACCTCGCTTGAAGGGCTGACCCGCGAGCTGCTGCGCCCGATGCTGGCCGAATGGCTCGAAGCCAATCTCCCGGCGATGGTCGAAAAGCTGGTGCAGGCCGAAATCGCGCGGATCGTCGGCAAGCGGCCCTAGGCCGTTGGTCTGAACATCTGGCGCACAGGCGCGGGGCAGGCTAATCCCGCTCCCCATGCGAAACCTCATTGCTCTCGGCGCGCTTGCCGCCGCTCTTGCCGCCACCCCGCTGGCGGCCGAAACCACTACGGCCATTCCCGGCGTCACCATGCCGCCGATGACCGCGCAGGACCTCGTCACGCTCCCGCGCCTCGGCGCGCCGGCGGTGAACGGGGCCGGGACGCTGGCGGTCTATGGCGTCACCACCACCGATCCGGAAACCCTCGCGCGCCAGACCGGCTATTACCTGCTCGATCTGGCCACCCCCGGCGCGCAGCCGGTGGCGCTCGATTTCGGGATCAAGGCCTCCTCGCCCGCCTTCGGGCCGGACGGGGCGCTCTATGTGCTGAGCAGCGAGCATCCGCAGGGCGAAGGCGTGGAGCCGCGCGGGCGGGTGTGGCGCATCACGCTCGGCAAGGACGGCAAAACCGGCACCCCGGAGCTGGTGGCGGGCTTTCCCGATGTCGACATCGCCGGCTTCAAGCTTTCCCCCAATGGCAAGCGGATCGCGCTGTGGGCCGAAGTGCCGCGCGACTGCCCCACCTTCGGCTGCGCGGACCAGCCGGCCGCCCACCTGCCCGGCCCCGGCAGCGGCCGCCTTTATGACGGCGCGGGCGGCTTCTACCGCCACTGGGACCGCTGGGCGACCCCGGGGCGGCCCAACCGCGTTTTCGTCTTCCCGCTAGAGAACGGCATGGCACAGGGCGAGGGCGTGCCGGCGGACGGCACCGACCCCGCCTCCGGCCTTGTCGCCGACACCCCGACCATGCCTTTCGGCGGGGGTGAGGACATCGCCTTCTCCCCCGACGGGACACAGCTCTATTTCGTCGCGCGGAAGGCTGACGGGGCGGAACCCGGCTCGACCAATCTCGATATCTACCGTTCCGATCTGACGGGCGCGGCGCCGAGCCTGCTGACCGCGAACAACGCCGCCACCGACACCGCGCCTGCCCCCTCGCCCGACGGGCGCTACCTCGCGTGGCTGGCGATGGACCGGCCGACCTACGAGGCTGACCGGCTGTCCATCCGCCTGCTCGATCTCGCCAGCGGGGCGGTGCGCAATCTGACCGAGAGCACCGATCTCAGCTTCGGCAGCCTGGCGTGGAGCGCCGATGGCCGGCACCTGATCGCCACCGCGCAAGAGGTGCTCGATACCCCCGCCTTCCGCATCGATCCTGCCACCGGCGCGGTCGAGCGGCTCGATCTGATGGCGGGCAACGAGGCGCATATCGCCAATCTCGTCAGCCTGCCCGGCGGGCGTCTGCTGTTCACCCGCGATTCGCTCGGAAGTCCGTCCGAGCTGTTCCTGTCGGATGCCGGCGGGCAGGCGCGCCCGCTTACCGATATCGCCACCACCCGCATGGGCGGACTCGCGAATATCGTCACCCGCCGCTTCAGCTTCACCGGCGCCAATGGCGATACGGTGTGGGGCCAGATCACGCGTCTGGCCGACCAGACCGGGCCGATCCCCGCGATCCTCTACATCCACGGCGGACCGCAGGGGAGCTTCAACGACAGCTGGTCGAGCCGCTGGAACCCGCGTGTCACCGCGTCGCAGGGCTATGCGGTGGTCTCGGTCGATTTCCATGGTAGCACCGGCTACGGGCAGGCCTTCACCGACGCGATCAACCGCAACTGGGGCGGATGGCCGCTCGAAGACCTCCAGAAGGGCCTCGATGCCGCGCTCGCGCTCGATAGCCAGATCGATGGCAGCCGCGCCTGCGCGATGGGGGCGAGCTATGGTGGCTACATGGTCAACTGGATCGCGGGCAACTGGCCCGACCGGTTCGACTGCCTCGTCCAGCACGATGGCATCTTCGACACCCGCAGCTTCTATTATGCCACCGAAGAACTGTGGTTCCCGCGTTGGGACTTCGGCGGCAGCTACACGCAGGCGCGCGACACCTACGAGAAGTGGAACCCCGCCAACCACGTCGACAAGTGGCAGACGCCGATGCTGGTGGTGACCGGCGAGCTCGATTTCCGCGTGCCCTACACGCAGGGCCTGCAAAGCTTCACCGCGCTGCAGGAACGCGGCATCCCCTCGCAACTGCTGGTGTTCCCGGATGAAAACCACTGGGTGCTGGGGGCGAAGAACTCGCTGCAATGGCATGGCACCGTGTTCGCGTGGCTCGATCGCTGGCTGAAGCAGGACAAGCCCGAATGAGCCGGCAGGAACTGCTTTCGGCACGGACCTCGCTCGCCAAGCATTACGGCGATCCCGCCAAGGGCAATGCGATCACGCGCCACATCATGCTGTGCGCGGTATCGGACAAGCAGAAGTGCTGCCCGCGCGAGGCCGGGGAGGAAAGCTGGGCGTTCCTCAAGTCGCGCCTGAAGGAGCTGGGACTGGTTGGGCCGCAGCGCACCGACACCAGCAATCGCGGGGCGGGCGGAGGCGTGCAGCGGAGCAAGGCCGATTGCCTCCAGATCTGCGCTGCCGGCCCGGTCGCCGTCGTGTGGCCGGACGGCGTGTGGTATCACTCGTGCAGCCCTGCGGTGCTCGAACGGATCATCCAGGAACATCTGGTCGGCGGCGTGCCGGTCGAGGACTTCCGCCTTACCCCGCCCGCCTAATCCTCGGGCGGGCTCCAGAACTCGTCGCGGGCGGGCATCTGGTTGTCGACTGATTCGTCGTGGCCGGTGCCGTTGCTGAGGAACACGAGGCCCATCAGGCCGCCGCCGAGCAACATCGTCAGGCTGATGCCGAGCGCGACGGCGATGTAGAAATGCACGGAAATCATGCCGTTATAGGCAAACAGCAGGCCCATGGCGATCGCCACGGTCAGCACCGTCACCGCCAGCAGCAGCTTCATGATCTGACGATAGCGCGCCCAGGCGTGGGCCGCGTTCACGGGATCGTCGAGCGGGGACTTGCGCGTCATGCCGCAGCCATGCCGCGCGCCTTCGCGCTTGGCAACGCGCAAAGGACGCAAGCACCGGTTCGCCCCATGCAATCGCCGCACAATTGCCGGATTCGCCTTTTGCCGCATTTCATGGCACCTTCGAGCGGGTCGAGAGAGGGAGTCGGCCATGAACATTGCCAGAATCATCGCCAGCCGCGGCGCGTCCGACATCATCGCCTGCGATGTGGCGACCCCGGTTTCGCAAGCAGTCACCATCCTCGCGAGCAAGCGCATCGGCGCTCTGCCTGTGCTGCGCGAAGGGCGGGTGGTGGGGATCGTGTCCGAGCGCGACGTGATCTACCGCCTTGCCGAAAAGGGTGCGGAGTGCCTCGATCTGCCGGTCGGGGAAATCATGACCTCGCCCGCCGTCACGGTTGAACCCGGCACGTCGGTCGACGAGGCGCTGGCGCTGATGACGCGCCGCCGGTTCCGCCATTTTCCGGTGGTGGAGGACGGCAACCTCATCGCCTTCATCTCGATCGGCGATCTCGTGAAGCACAAGATCGACGAGGTGCAGCACGAGGCCGAGGCGCTGCGCAGCTACATCCAGGCCGGATAGGCCCTTGAGCCGCGCCCCCGCGCACCCTAGATTACGCAGCATGACCGCCGAGCCCCTGATCCTCACCCCGTCCGCCGCCAGGCGCGTGGCCTTCATCGCGGCCAAGCAGTCGCGCCCGGCGATCCTGCGGCTTGCGGTGGAAGGCGGGGGCTGTTCGGGCTTCCAGTACAAGTTCGACCTCGCCGACGCGCCCGAGCCGGATGATTGCGTCTCGGAAACCGATGGCGTGAAGCTGGTGGTCGATTCCGTCAGCCTCGATCTGATTGCGGGCAGCACGGTGGATTTCGTCGAATCGCTGGGCGGCGCGGCCTTCAAGGTCGAAAACCCCCAGGCCGCCGCCGGCTGCGGCTGCGGGGCCAGCTTCGGGATTTAGGTTAGACCCGCGCGCGGCTTTCGGGCATCAGGGCGCGCATGAAAATCGCCACCTTCAACATCAACGGCATCAAGGCGCGATTGCCGCGCCTCATCGAATGGCTCGAAGAAACCCGCCCCGCGGTCGCCTGCCTGCAAGAGATCAAGACGCAGGACGAAGGCTTCCCGGCGGGCAATTTCGAGGCGATCGGCTACGGCGCGATCTGGCACGGGCAGAAAAGTTTCAACGGGGTGGCGATCCTTGTCGATACCCGCGCCGGTTACACCCTCACCGAAGTGCGGCGCGGGCTGGGGATCGACGGCCCGAACGAGGGCGAGGGCGAACAGGCGCGCTACCTTGAGGCGGATGTCTCGGGCGTGCGGGTTGCCTGTCTTTACCTGCCCAACGGCAACCCCCACCCGGGGCCGTAATTACACAACAATCAGGCGTGGATGGATCAAATTCGCGCGCGCATGGCCGAGATCTGGGCCGAGGAAGTCCCCGCCGTGGTGCTCGGCGATTTCAACGTCATCCCGCATGATGACGACGTCTGGTCGGTCAAGGCGATGGCCGACGACGCGCTGATGCAGCCCGAAAGCCGCGCCGCCTATGCCCGGCTGCTGGCGGACGGATGGTGCGACGCGATCCGCACCCACAATCCGCGCGGGGGCGTGTGGACCTACTGGGACTATCAGGCCGGCGCGTGGCAGCGCGATCACGGCTTTCGCATCGATCACATCCTGCTCTCGCCCGAATGCGCTGACCGGCTGGAGAGCTGCGGCGTCGACAAGGCTTATCGCGGCCGCGAAAAGGCGAGTGACCACACGCCGGTCTGGGTGAGGCTCAGGACCTAATCAGCCATAGGGCAACGGTCGGCCCGAAGGGCCGCAAGCCCGAACGGGCGCCCGCAGCGGCGTGGGGGCTTGCCCCCACAACCGCCGCGAGGATCACCTGTAGAAAATATGCGTGTCGATCTGCGCGAGGCGGGCCTTGGTGCGGCTCCAGCCTGGGCGGACATACTTGGCGTGGAAGAACACCGCTTCGCCCGCTTCGGATTCCCACAGGCCCTGATGCGCGATCTGCGCGATCGCTACCGCGCGGGTCCATGCCGGCGAGCCGGTGCGGATCGCGGGCATACGGTTGCCGCGCATGAAGGAGAACTGTCCGGGCTGCGTCACCACGCCGCAATAGGAGCGCGGGAAGCGGCCGTCTTCGGTCCGGTTGATGATCACCTGCGCCACCGCCAGCTGGCCGGCAAGCGCCTCGCCGCGCGCCTCGAAATAGACCGCGCCGGCAAGGCAGCGCAGCTCGTCGCTCATCGGAGCGGCGCTATCGACCATGCCGACCAGCTCGGCGAGCGAACCCGCCTCCGTCAGCACCGGAGCGGTGTCCTCGGCGGGCAGGGGCTGCACCACCGGCTGCGAGATGAATTCGGGGGTTTCGGGAACCAGCTCCGCTGCCGGGGGCGTATCGGCCACGCCGCCCGCGGTCAGCTGGTTATTGGCCACTTCGGCCAGAGCCGCGGCGCCATCGACGCCGGGGATCGTCACGCTTGCCATCGTCATCGCGGCAATCGCGACAAAAGAAAAAGTCTTGCGACTCATGCACTCTTACAAAACGGGCGGTGAGCGCGCTCCGACGCAGGTGGAACCCTGTGCGATGGTGGTGGCACTGTGGGGGGTTCGAGAGGAGACCTGCCGGCCGCTCCCCGTCTGCGTGCTGATCGAGCGGCCGGATTGCCGCCCCGTCAGCCTGCGCTCAGGAAGTGGGCGGGCCAATAGCCACGCGCTTTTCAGGGTCAAGTTAACGTGGCGATTTGCGCGATGAAGCGTTCGGGATCCGCGATATCCACCTCGATCAGCCAGATATCCGGGTCCTGCTGCCGCCGTCGCGCCAGATATTCGGAAAATTCTTGAGGATTTTCAGGATTCTCGCTTTTCGTCGCAACAAAAGAACGTGATCCATCGAGCGCAGGCATTCTTTCGTAAAGCCGGCCATCGCTACCGCGACAGGTGGTTACCAGCAGGATCGTCCCCGCGTCGCGCTCGCCCTTGGCCAGCACCGCGCCGAACCCGCCCTGCGATTCGGCAAGGCGCAGGATCGCGCTGGCTTCAAGCTGCGCGGGCAGCCTTTCGCTCACGCTGCGGTGTAGCCTGGCAGGCTGGAGAGCGGGATGCGCGAGCGCATGAAGGTGCCGGTGCCGCGCCCGATCTCCTCGCCCTCCGCGTCCACCAGCCGCGCCTCGGCGACGAACACCCGCCGCCGCCCGGAGACCCAGCGGCCCTCGGCGATGACGGTGCCGTGGCGCACCGGCTTGGTGAAGTGCAGGTTGAAGCTGGTGGTGAGCAGGAAGCGGTCGGTCGCCAGCGTGTTGGCCGCGTAGAAGGCGGCATCGTCCAGCATCTTGAAATAGATCGTCCCGTGCGCCGCCCCGGCCGCGTGATAATCCTGCCGCGAGACAGTGAAGCTGATGCGCGAGAGGCCCTCGCCCGGGATGTGCAGCGTGCTGGCGAACTTGGCGTTGACCGGCGCGGAGGCATAGAGCCGCTCAAGCGCGCGGTAGTGCCCTTCCGCCCCGCTGGCGGGCGCTGCGTGATCGGATTCGCTCATTGCCGACAAAGTAGCAGGGCTGTCAGGCGGCGTCCCGCT
>CAZQOO010000052.1:0-8398 GCA_964594845.1 uncultured Porphyrobacter sp.
CGGCTGGGGAGCTTGGACTTGTCAAACTTTTGCGACATAAGATTTCCTGCTGAGGGGGTTTTGTGAAACGCCCTTGCCTCTAGCGAAGCGTGGACGCAACCCTTTGCGCAATTTTTGCCAAGAGCGCGGCCCAACGGGCGTGGTCTTCGGGGGTCTGCGTCAGATCTTGCCGCAGTTCGATACCAAGATAGGGGCGACCCTCGGCTTCGGCGTGGTGGTTCATGGTGTAATTGAGATCGCGCCCCGAATAGGGGAGGTTGTCGCCGACATTCAGCCCCTCGGCCGCGAGCAAGGGAATGGCGATGCGGGCGGCGCGATCATCCTGATTGTAAAGCACCCCCACCTGCCACGGACGTGCCGCCTCGGAGGTGGCAAGGCGCGGGGTGAAGGAGTGGAGCGAGAGGATCAGGGCAGGCTCTGCCGCTGCCAGCCACTGCTCCAGCGCGGTGTGATAGGGGCGATGGAAGCGGGCAAGCCGTGCCTCGCGATCCGCGCCGAAATTGCCGGGGATCGGATGGCCGTCGCTTTCCGGCGGGACGAGGCCGGGGGCGGTCTCCTCGCGGTTGAGATCGCACACGAGGCGGCTGACGGCGGCGATGTGGGGATGGCGTGGTCGCGGGAGAGGATTTCGGCGATGGCCTCGGTGCCGATATCGACCGCGATGTGCTCGTGCAGCAAGTGCGCGGGGATGCCAAGGGAGATGTCGGCTGGCACGTGGTTCGAGGCATGGTCGGCGGTGCAGACAATCCCACCGGGTAAAGGCGTGCCGAGTTGGCGGAAGGCCTCGCTCACCGCAGCCGCCCCGCCATGGTCCACCATTCCTGCGGCATCGCCGCCGCCGCCGCATCGCGGGCCTCGGGCGTGTCGTAGAGCGCAAAGCAGGTCGCGCCCGATCCGGACATTCGGGCCAGCCATGGTTTGGTGGCCTGAAGCGCGTCCAGCACCTCGGCGATCACCGGGCAGAGGCTGATGGCCGGGGCTTCGAGATCGTTGCGCCCCTCCCTCGCGATCTTGGACGCCGGACCTTCGGGGAGCGGCCCGCGATCCGCGCCGTCCCACGCCTTGAACACCGGGCCGGTGGAGAGCGGCACACGCGGGTTGACCAGCAGCACGGGGGTGCCGGCGAGGTCGTCCTCGACTTCGCGCTGCTCGGTGCCGGTGCCGAGGCCGATATGGGTGCGGCTGAGGACGCAGGCGGGCACGTCCGCGCCGAGTTTCGCGGCACGCGACTGCCAGTCATCCGGCAAGCCGTGGAGCGCCTCGACCAGCCGGAACACCGCCCCCGCATCCGCCGACCCTCCGCCGAGACCAGCCGCGACGGGGAGGTTCTTCTCCAGCGTCACCGCAAGACCTTGCGGGCGCAGCAGGGCATTGAGGGCGCGAGCAACGAGGTTGTCGAAGACACTCCCCCCCCCCTGGGGTGGGGCCGGGGGTGGGGGCTCCACGGTCGATAGGGCAGAGGCCCCACCCCCAACCCCTCCCCCAAGGGAGGGGAGTGACGAGAGCAAACCGGAGAATTCGCCCACCACATGGAGGCTGTCCTGCGCGGCAGGCGCGGCGGTCAACACATCGCCCGCATCGACGAAGGCGAACAGGGTCTCAAGCTCGTGATACCCGTCCTCCCGCCGCCTGCGGACGTGCAGCGCGAGGTTGATCTTGGCATAGGCGGTTTCGGTGATGGTCACAGGAAAGCCATGGGATCAGGGCACCTCAATGTTCTGCTCCGTTCCCGGCGGCAGCTCTTTCAGTTCGACCTCCCACCGCTCCTCGACCTTCTGAAGCTGAATGTGAAAGGAAGGCCCTTTCCCGCCGCTATTCATATACCACAGATCAATGAGGTCGCCTTCGACGGCGACGAACTGAATGAAGTCCATATCGACATAAGAGCCAATGTGATCGGAAATCAGTCCCGCAACATCCAGTGCGCCGATCCTAGAGATACCGCTCACCCAGCGAGATCACATATTCGGATAGTTCGGCCCGCCGCCGCCTTCCGGCGTCACCCAGTTGATGTTCTGGTTGGGGTCCTTGATATCGCAGGTCTTGCAGTGGACGCAGTTCTGCGCGTTGATCTGGAACTTGGGCTCGCCGCTCGCGTCGGTGAGCCATTCGTAGACCCCCGCCGGGCAGTAACGCGCGGACGGCCCGCCGAACACCGCCAGCTCGCTATCCGCCTGAAGCGCGAGGTCGCGCACCTGCAGGTGGACCGGCTGGTCCTCGGCATGGTTGGTGTAGCTGTAGGCGACATTGGTGAGACGGTCGAAGGTGATCACGCCATCGGGCTTGGGGTAGTCGATCTTCGGGTAGAGATCGGCGCGGCCGGTGTAGGTGTAGTCCGGCTTGTGCTTCATGCTGATGGGCAGACCGATCTTGAGCGTGCGCATCCACATGTCGATACCCGCGAGCGCGGTGCCGATATCGCCGCCATACTTGGCGACCGCCGGCTGGGCGTTCTGGACCAGCTTGAGTTCGGTCGCGATCCAGCTCGAGCGCACCGCCGCGTCGTAATCGGCCAGTTCGGTCTTCTCGTGACCCGCCGCGATGGCCGCCGCGATGCTCTCCGCCGCCAGCATCCCGCTTTTCATCGCGGTGTGGCTGCCCTTGATGCGCGGCACGTTCACAAAGCCCGCCGCGCAGCCGATCAGCGCGCCGCCCGGGAAGGCGAGCTTGGGCACCGACTGCCAGCCGCCCTCGTTGATCGCGCGCGCACCATAGGACACGCGCTTGCCGCCCTCGAGATATTCGCGGATCGCCGGGTGCTGCTTCCAGCGCTGGAATTCCTGATAGGGCGAGACCCAGGGGTTCTTGTAATCGAGCGCCGTCACGAAGCCCAAGGCCACCTGACCGTTCGCCTGATGGTAGAGGAAGCCCCCGCCCCAGCTGTCGCTTTCGGTCAGCGGCCAGCCCTGGGTGTGGATCACGCGGCCCGGCTTGTGCTTTTCGGGGTCGATGTCCCACAGTTACATTATGCCGAGGCCATAGACCTGTGGCTGGCAATTGGCCTCAAGGTCGTACTTCGCCTTCATCTGCTTGGTCAGATGACCGCGCGCGCCTTCGGCAAACAGGGTGTACTTGGCGTGGATTTCCATGCCGGGCTGGTAATCGCCCTTGTGGGAGCCATCGGCGGCAACGCCCATGTCCTGCGTGATCACGCCCGCGACCGCGCCGCTCTCGTCGAACATCACTTCGGCGGCGGGGAAACCCGGGAACACCATCACGCCGAGCCCCTCGGCCTGCTCGGCCAGCCAGCGCGCGAGATTGCCGAGCGATCCGGTGTAGCAGCCGTGATTGCTCATCAGCGGCGGCATGATCGCGTGTGGCATGGAGGTCTTGCCGGTCTTGGAGAGCACCCAGTGCCAATTGTCGGTCACCGGGGTTTCCGCCATCGGGCAGCCCATCGTGCGCCATTCGGGCAGCAGCTCGTCGAGCGAACGCGGATCGACCACCGCGCCCGAAAGGATGTGCGCGCCGATTTCCGAGCCCTTTTCGAGCACGATCACTTCGAGTTCGGCATTGATCTGCTTGAGCCGGATCGCCGCTGCAAGGCCCGCCACCCCGCCGCCGACAATCACGACATCGCAGGGCATGGATTCACGTTCGCTCATGGGCTTTCCCGATCCTTGATGCTTTGGGCGCGCGCGGCGCACATTCCGGCGAATTGATTTGCCGGTTCACTTGCTAAGCGGGGCTCTGACAGTCAAGACCCGCATTGGATAGCACCCACCCCGATGACCCGTTCCGAAACCTCCCTTGCCCGCGAACTCGAAGCCGCGCTGGCCTTCTGGCAGGCGGCCGGGGTTACCCACGATTTCCACGATGACGCTACGGCGTGGTTGGCCGAGGCGCCGTTGGCGCCCGCTCCGTCCGAAGGCGTCCGGCTCGCGGCGGCCCGGCGCACGCCAGCGGCGGGAGCTTCCGGCAAGCCCGTACCAGCAACTCTGCGCGATAGCGCCCCACCGCCCGCCGCAGCTTCGGCAACCCCGCGTGCCGACCTGCTGGGCGAATCGCCGCCGGGCGATCTTGCCGCTTTCCGCGACTGGTGGATGACCGCTCCGGGCTTGGCATCGGCTCGGACCTATCCCCGGATTGCGCCGCGCGGAGCAGCAGGCGCAGCCCTGCTGGTGCTGGTGCCGCAGCCCGAGGAGGGCGACCGCGAGCACCTGCTCGATGGGCCGCAGGGGCGGCTGCTGGCCAATATCCTCGCCGCGATGGGGCTGGAGGAGAGCGCAGTCTATCTCGCCGCCGCCCTGCCCTGCCACACGCCGATGGCCGATCTGCCGATGCTGGCCGCCAGCGGAATGAACGCCGTGACAGCGCATCACATCGCGCTCGCCGCGCCGCAGAAGGTGCTCGTGCTGGGGACAGCGCTTGGCGCCATGCTGGGCGCAGGCAGTGCGGATGGTTTACGCGAATTCAACCATGCCGGCCGCAAGGTTCCGGTCATGACGAGCGAAACGCTCGAGGCAATGTTGCACTCGCCCGCGCTCAAGGCGCGGTTCTGGCGGAGATGGATGGAATGGTCGGCCTCAACCTGAAGCGCGGGCTTCGTCCGGCAATCGCGGTGCTCGCGCTGGCGGCGGCAAGCCTGCCGGTTGCGGCGGGCGCGCAGTCGGGCGATCTCGTGGCGCGCTGGGATGACGAGGCGCAGCGTGACAGCGCGCTCTCCGCGGTGCTCTCGGGCGAGGAGCGCACTTTCTATCGCCAGCTTTTCGCGATGATCGATGCCGAGCAGTGGGGCGAAGTCGAAAGCCTGCTCGCCGAGCGGCCCGATGGCGTGCTGACCCAGATCGCGCGCGCCGAATACTACACCCACGCCAACAGCCCCAAGGTTTCGGCCGAGCAGATCGCCGCATGGTTCGCCGCAGGGACCGATCTGCCGCAGGCTGAACAGATCGCCCGCATGGGGGCCAAGCGCGGGGTCGAATACCTGCCGCCGCTGCCCGGCGCGCAGGGCTTTGCGCGCCAGCCCTCCGCCCCCAAGCGCATCCTGCCGCGCACGGTCAATGACGGGACCATGCCGGCGGCCACCGCCACGGCGATCCTCGAAGCGATCAAGGGCGACAACCCGGCCGAGGCGCAAGCCCTGCTGGCCGAGGCCGACTGGCAGCTGTCGAGCGATGCCCGCGCCGAATGGCGCCAGCGCGTGGCGTGGAGCCACTATATCGAGAACAACGATGCAGCCGCGCTCGAACTGGCGCGCACCGTCGCCGAGGGCAGCGGCGAATGGGTGGCCGAGGGCGCATGGGTCGAGGGGCTGGCCGCCTGGCGGCTCGGCCATTGCTCGCTTGCGGGCGAGGCCTTTGCCCGCACCGCGGCGCGCGCCGCCAACCCCGAACTTGCCGCAGCCGGCCATTACTGGGCGCACCGTTCGCTGGTGCGCTGCCGCGAGCCGGGGCAGGCCCAGCAGCACCTTTCCGCTGCCGCTCAGATGCACGAGACACTTTACGGAATGCTCGCCGCCGACCAGCTCGGGATCGAACTGCCCGCGCACGCCCCGCCGGCACGCTTCGACCGCAATGACTGGGAGCAGCTCGCGCGGCGCAGCAATGTCCGCGTGGCGATGGCGCTGGCCGAGATCGGGCGTGCGGGACTGGCCGACGAAGTCCTGCGTCACGAGGCCCGGATCGGCCCGGCCAGCCAGTACGACGCGCTCGCCCGGCTGGCGCGCGAGATGGGCCTGCCCTCCACCCAGCTGTTCATGGCCAGCAACGCGCCCTACGGCACCCGCAGCGATCCCGCCTTGCGCTTTCCGGTGGCCTATTGGCAGCCGGTCGGCGGGTGGCAGGTCGATCCCAGCCTCGCCTTTGCCCATGCACTGCAGGAATCGAACTTCCGCGCCAATGCGGTGAGCCCTGCCAATGCCCGCGGGCTGATGCAGATCATGCCCGGCACCGCGCGCGACCATGCGGGCCGTCTCAGCCTCGGCGCGAGCTACGAGGACCTCAACGATCCGCAGGTCAATCTCGCCTATGGTCAGCGCCACCTCGAAATGCTGCGCGACCATCCTGCCACCGGCGGGATGCTGCCCAAGATCATGGCGGCCTACAACTCCGGCCTCACCCCGGTCGGGCGCTGGAACTATGAGATCAACGACCAGAACGATCCGCTGCTGTGGATGGAATCGATCCCCTATTGGGAAACCCGCGGCTATGTCGCAATCGTGATGCGCAATTACTGGATGTATGAACGCGCCGCCGGCGTGCCCTCGCCCAGCCGCCGCGCGTTGGCGCAGGGTCGCTGGCCGGAATTCCCGCGTCCGCAATCGCTGCGCTCTGCAAGGCTGGAACCGTAATGGCGATCGACGAAACCCGCACCTTCAAGCCGATCAACATCGCGGTACTGACCGTGTCGGACACGCGCACGGCCGAGAACGACACCTCGGGCGACATTCTGGCTGACAGGGTCACGGGTGCTGGCCACAATCTCGCCGCGCGCATGATCGTCAGGGACGACGCCAGGGCGCTCGCCGCCCAGTTCGACGCATGGATCGACGACCCTGCGATCGACGCGGTGGTGAGCACGGGCGGCACCGGCCTCACGGGCCGCGACGTCACCCCCGAAGCGCTGGCGATGTTGGACGGCGCGCGCGAGATTCCCGGCTTCGGCGAGCTGTTCCGCTGGCTCAGCTTCAAGACCATCGGCACCAGCACGGTGCAGTCGCGCGCGATGGCCGTGGTGGCGCGGGGGACCTATATCTTCTGCCTCCCCGGCTCCAACGGCGCGGTGAAGGACGGGTGGGACGGGATCCTCGCCGAACAGCTCGACAGCCGCAACCGCCCCTGCAATTTCGTCGAACTGATGCCGCGCCTCAGGGAAGTCTGAGAGCGCCACAAGCGCGCTGGCCAGTCGCCCGATTTGTGCTAGCAAGGCCCCGCAGGATGGGGAGACGACAATGCGATCGACGATACTGGCGGCGGCTGCGGCACTGGCTCTGGGAAGCACGGCGGCCCAGGCGCAGAGTGCGCAGACGCTCTCGCACTTCAGCCGCGCCGATTTCGAACGGGCGTTGACCGAAGCCGGGGCGACCATCACCTCCGCCGCCGGTTCCGAGCGGATCGACTTCACCTTCGAGGGCGGCGTAACCGCCGATGCCCTGCTCCTCGCCTGCGAGGACGAGGCCACCAGGACGCGGTGCCTCGGCTCCTCGATGCTCGCCACCTTCGAAGCCGACCCGGGCACCACGCCCGGGCAGCTGATGGAGGCGATCAACAAGTACAATTACAACGAGAATTTCGGCCGCGCCTATGTCGACAACGAAGGCACGATCTCGGTGCGGATGTACATCATCGCGGATGGCGGGATCACCCGCGAGAACTACAGGCGGCAGATCGGCCTGTGGTTCGCCTCGGTGGTCGACTTCTTCGGATACCTCTACCCCGAAGAGGGCGAATAGAAGCCGCAGATGCGCCGCGCCCGGGTGACATTGGGCCTTCCGTTCTTTATATGTTCCGCATATGCCGGAACGAATCCACGGACGCGGCGCCCAGTCGGGGGCGACATCGACCCGCTTCAACCTGCCTGTGCGCGAGGTCGAGGGGGACTGGCGCGACTATGTCGAGTCGCTCGATGGCCCACCGGTCAAGCTGCGCACCACGGTGACCGAGGAGCGGCCCAAGTCGATCCTCACCTTCAACCGGTCGCCCGATGTGCCGTTCGACCGCTCGGTGAATGCCTATCGCGGCTGCGAGCATGGCTGCGTCTACTGCTTTGCGCGTCCCACCCACGCCTATCACGACCTCTCGCCGGGCCTCGATTTCGAGACGAAGCTGTTCGCAAAGCCCGATGCGGCAAGATTGCTGCGGGCGACGCTGGCCAAGAGGGGCTACCAGCCGCGGCCCATCGCGATGGGCACCAACACCGATCCCTATCAACCGATCGAGCGCACCTGGCGGATCACCCGCCAGCTGCTCGAAGTGTGCCTGGAAGCGCGTCACCCCGTCACCATCACCACCAAGTCCGACCGGGTGCTGGCCGATGCCGACCTGCTGGCAGAGATGGCGCGGGAAAAGCTGGTCGCGGTCTCGATCTCGGTAACGAGCCTCGATCGGGTGCTCTCGGGCAAGCTCGAACCGCGCTGCGCTTCGCCGGCCAAGCGATTGGCTGCGCTCGGAAAGCTGGTGGAACTGGGGGTGCCGGTGCATTGCTCGCTATCGCCGGTCATCCCGGCGATCACGGACGAATTCATGGAAGGCATCATCGCCCGGGTTGGCGAACTTGGTGTGAAAAGCGTCGGCTGGATCCCCCTGCGCCTGCCCCACGAAGTCGCCCCGCTGTTCCGCGAATGGCTGGCGGTCCACTACCCCGAGCGTGCGGGCAAGGTAATGAGCATTGTCAGAGAGATGCGCGGCGGGCGCGACAATGATCCGAACTTCCACAGCCGCATGAACCCCCAAGGCGT
>CAZQOO010000052.1:8498-15268 GCA_964594845.1 uncultured Porphyrobacter sp.
AACCCCTCCCCCGCCTCGCCCGGCGCGAAGCGCACCAGCCGGCTGTCGACCAGCGCGGCGGTGCGGTTGACCACCGCCAGTTGGTACTCCGGGTCCTTGATCATCGCGAAGAAGGCACCCGCATTGGGATATTGCGCGATGAAGGCGTCGTGCCAGCGCTCGCCCTCTGGCCCGGTCACCACGGTCTCGAACTTGCCGCGCCAGATGATCTGCCCGCCGAGCTTGCGGAAGATCGGGCCGCTCGTCACCCCGTATTCCTCATAGGCCCGCCGCCCGCTCCAGCCCTTGCCGGCGTGCTCATGGCCCTCGGGATACTCCGCCACATCCCGATAGAGCAACAGGTTGAGCATGTTGATCGGCGTGTCGCGCGGCAGGTCCTTGAAGGCCTGAAAATTTGCCGGCGAGGGATCGATATAGGTTTCGCAGGTCATGGGGTGTCCTCCTCCCTGAGGTCGCGTTGCATATAGACCGTATCGAGCAAGCGACCGAATTTGTATCCGACATTGCGCATCCGGCCCGCATGGACAAAGCCGCACTTGCCGTGGAGCGCGACCGAGGCGGGCTAGCCCCCGCCGATCACCGCGATCATCTGCTGAAACCCGCTCGCCCGCGCCGCCGCGATCAGCGCGGGCAGCAGCGCACTGCCCACCCCGCCACCGCGTGCGTCGTGAGCGATATAGATGCTGTCCTCGCAGGTATGGGCATAGGCCGCGCGGTCGCGGAAGCGGGCGGCGTAGGCATAGGCGACGACCCCGTCCCCGCGCTCGGCGGCGAGGAAGGGGAGTTCGCGCGCGGTGAAGTCGGCGATCTTCTCCGCCCATGCCGCCGCATCGGGAGCGGCAGTGTCGAAGGTCGCGGTGCCGTTGGCGACGTGCCAGGCGTAGATCGCGGCGATGACCTGCGCGTCCGATACACGCGCAGGCCGGATCGTCACATCAGCCAAGCTTGTAATCCGCAAAGCGGTCGCGCAGGTCCTTCTTGGAGATCTTGCCCGTGGCGGTGTGCGGGATGTCGTCGACGAATTCGACCGCATCGGGCAGCCACCACTTGGCGATCAGCGGCTTGAGGTGCTCGATGATGTCCTCGCCGGTCACCTCGGCCCCCGCCTTTTTCACCACGAACAGCACCGGGCGCTCGTCCCACTTGGGGTGATAGATGCCGATGCAGGCGGCCTCGGCCACCGCGGGATGCCCGCAGGCGGCGTTTTCGAGCTCGACCGAGCTGATCCACTCGCCGCCCGACTTGATCACGTCCTTGGTGCGGTCGGTCAGTTGCAAGGTGCCGTCGGGGTGGAGGATGCCGACATCGCCGGTGTCGAACCAGCCTTCATTGTTGGTCGCATCGGTTTCGGCCTTGAAGTAGCGGCGGATCACCCACGGTCCGCGGACCTGGAGCGCGCCGGAGGTCTTGCCGTCGCGCGGCAGCTCGGTGGTCATGTCGTCCAGATCGACGGTGCGCAGCTGCACCCCGAAGATCGGGCGGCCCTGCATCGCGGTCTTCTCGATCCTTTGTTCGAGCGTGAGCTGGTCCCAGTCCCAGGTCGGCCCGCCGACGGTGCCGATCGGGCTGGTCTCGGTCATCCCCCAGGCGTGCTGGACGCGGGTGCCGTTGCGCATGAGCCGCTCGATCATGAATTTTGGCGCGGCCGAACCGCCGATGGTGGCGGCCTTCAGGGGCGGAAGATCAAGGCCGTTTGAATCGCAATACTGGAAATGCGCCAGCCACACCGTCGGCACGCCCGCCGAATCGGTCACGCCCTCGCGCAGCATCAGATCATGGAGCACCGCCGAATCGTTCACCGCCGAAAACACGAACTTGATCCCCGCCATCGCGCCCGCATAGGGCAGGCCCCAGCTTGCCGCGTGGAACATCGGCACCACCGGCAGCATCACCGAGGAACTCGAGAAGTTGAACGCCGCCGGTTGCAGCCCGGCCAATGCGTGGAGCACGGTCGAGCGGTGCTCGTATTGCACGCCCTTGGGATTGCCGGTGGTGCCGGAGGTGTAGCAGATCATGCAGGGGTCGGTTTCCGGCCCCGTCACCCACTCGAAATCGCCGTCCTGCGCGCCGATCCAGTCCTCGAAGGCCGGAGCGTTCGCGCCGCTGTCGTAGCAGATGTAGTGCTCGACCGTGGGCCAGCGGTCCTTCATGCGGTCGATGATCGGCTGGAAGGCCGCATCGTAGCACAGCACGCGGTCCTCGGCGTGATTGACGATGTATTCGAGCTGGTCGTCGAACAGGCGCGGGTTCACCGTGTGCAGCACGCCGCCCATGCCGGCAACGCCATACCAGCTGACGAGGTGGCGCGAATGGTTCATCGCCAGGCTCGCGACCTTGTCGCCGGGCTTCAGTCCGAGCGCGACCAGCGCCTGAGCCATCTTCAGCGCATCGGTCCGGATACCGGCCCAGTCGGTGCGGGTCTCGCTGCCATCGGCCCAGCGGCTGACGATCTCGCGCGTTGGTGCCTCGCGCGCGGCGTGATCGATCACCGCGGTCACCCGCATGGTCCAGTCCTGCATTGCCCCGAGCCTGCTTGCGGCCATTGCTTCTCTCTCCTCGAAACCGACCCGCTACGCATTCGCGCGCGGGTGATGATGTATCCAGCGCGCTTCCATGCCTTCGCCCCGGGCGCTTGGCAATCGCCCTTGCGCAGCATTCGAAACATCCCCGGGCGCCTTCGCGCAAGACACGGTGCGCAACATGGCGCGCTCTGTCACATCCTTGCCATGCAGCGCGCCTAGAGAACGTCGCATTATCAACCACCCGGAGGGCGGAGATGAGGTTTACGGCAGTTCTTCTGGCAGGCGCAGCGACGTGCATCGCACTGCCCGCACAGGCCCGCGACGGGCAGTTCTACATCGGGGTCAACGGCGGCGTCAGCCTGGAAGACCAGGTCGATGTCGATATCGCCAACACCGACCCGCAGACCAACGGCGCCTTTGCCGACACCAACAGCGGGATCGATGCCGATGTCGTGATCGGTTACGACTTCGGCGCTTTCCGGCTCGAAGCCGAGGGCGGCTACAAGCGCAGCGGCTATGACGGGCTGACCGTGATCGATTCCGCTATCCTGCCGGGCGGCCTCACCGTTCCCGCAGGCACCGTGGTCCAGAACGAGGAAGACCTGTCGATCTGGAGCGGGATGATCAACGGCCTTGTCGAAGTCGGCAAGGATGGCGGGGTGCAGTTCTTCGCCGGTGGCGGGGTGGGCTTTGCCAGCCTCGATCTGCCGGTCGAGGTCGCGGGCGTCGGCACGGTGATCGACGACAGCGCCACCGATTTCGCCTGGCAGCTGCTCGGCGGTGTGCGGGTGTCGGTCAGCGATCATGTCGATCTCGGGGTGAAATACCGCTATTTCGTGGCCGACGGGTTCGAGCTCGAAGCGGCCAACGGCGTGCCGATCGAAGCGGGCTACACCGCCCATTCGGTGCTGGCGAGCCTGGTCTACAATTTCGGCGGAAAGGAGGCTCCGCCGCCCCCCCCGCCGCCGCCGCCTCCGCCGCCTCCCCCACCCCCGCCGCCGCCGCCGCCGCCGCCGCCGGCGATTCCGAAGCCGGCGTGCAGCACCGGGCCGTTCATCGTGTTCTTCGATTTCGACAATTCCGATCTCACCGCCGAGGCTGCGACCATTCTCGATGCGGCGATCACCGCCTATGGCAATTGCGGCATGGCGCGGGTGATGCTGGCGGGCCACACCGACACCTCGGGCAGCGCGCGCTACAACATGGGTCTGGCCGAGCGCCGCAACGCATCGGTCCGCAGCTACATAACCGGGCGCGGCATTCCCGATGCGCGGATCATGGCCGAGGCCTTCGGCGAGAGCCAGCCGCGCGTCCCCACCGCCGATGGCGTGCGCGAGGCGCAGAACCGCCGAGTGGAGGTCACCTACGGCCCCGGTTCGGGGATGTAGCCCTCAGCTTCCAGAAGATACCTGCAACTGGGGGGCGGCGCTGTCCGCCCCCTTTTTTGCGCGGCTCAGGCCACGAGGCGCAGGGCTGCCTTGCTCTTGACCGGCACAAGCTCGACATTGCTGATGCCCGGCACCTCGGCCAGTCGCTCGGCCATCTCGCCCGACAGCAGGAAGCTGCGTCCGAGCCGCATCTGCGCATGCCCGCCGCTTTCCAGCAGCAGCCGCACCAACACCTCGCCATTGCCGACAAAATCGCAATCATCCTCGACATCGAGCGCGATCTTGAGTTCGAGCAGCGCGTCGAGGCTCGCAACATCGGCCTTCAGCTGCATCGGCGTCGCCCCGCTCACCGCGGTCAACGGGCGGGCGCTGCGCACGGTGAGGCGCGGCGGTTCGTCGGGATTGGGCGCGTCGAGCTCGACCGTCAGCAGCAGGCATTCGCCATCCTCGGCCCAGCGCTCAAACTGCGGCACCAGCGCTTCTTCGAAGCAGGCAGCCGAGAACTGGCCCGAGGCATCGGAAAAATCGGCGCGCACGAAAGTGCCGCCCTTGCGGGTGCGCGCCTTGGTCATGCCTTCGACCAGCACCGCCATCACCGCCGTCCCGCGCCCGCCCGCCGGCGCCCCGCCTTCCATCAGGCTCTGGTAGGTGCGCGCGCCATTGGCCGAGGCAAGCTCGCGATATTGCTGCACCGGGTGGGCGGAGAAGTAGAATCCGAAATTCTCGCGCTCCTTCGCCATGCGCTCGGGCTTGCTCCACGGCTCGGCGGCGGCAAGGCGCAGATCATCGCTCGCCGCATCATCGCCGCCGAACAACCCGGCCTGCCCGCTCGACCGCTCGCGCATTGCCGCATCGGCCACCGCCAGCAGCAGCTCGGCATTGGCATGGAGCAGCGCGCGATCGGGTTCGAGACTGTCGAGCGCGCCCGCACAGATCAGCCCTTCGAGCTGGCGGCGGTTCATCGTGCCCTGCGGCAGGCGCTCGAAGAAATCCTTGAGGCTGGTGAAGGCCCCGCCCGCCTCGCGCTCGGCGACGATCGCCTCCATCGCCTTCTCGCCGACATTGCGGATCCCGGCGAGGGCATAGCGCACGGCATAGCCGTGATCGGTCTGCTCGACGCTGAAGCGGCTTTCCGAGGCGTTGATGCAGGGGGGCAGCACCTCGACCCCGCCCATGCCGTTGGGATAGCGCCGCGCATCGTCAACGAAGACGCTGAGCTTGTCCGACTGGTGCATGTCGAAGCACATCGAGGCGGCGTAGAATTCCTCCGGGTAATGCGCCTTCATCCACCCGGTCTGGTAAGCGAGCAGCGCATAGGCGGCAGCGTGCGACTTGTTGAAGCCGTAGCCGGCAAACTTGTCGATCAAGTCGAACAGCTCGTTGGCGCGCTTGGCGTCGATGTCGGAGACGGCCTTGCAGCCTTCGACAAAGCGGCCGCGCTGCGCGTCCATCTCGGCCTGCACCTTCTTGCCCATCGCGCGGCGCAGGAGGTCGGCATCGCCCAGCGAGTAACCCGCGAGCACCTGCGCAGCCTGCATCACCTGTTCCTGATAGACGAAGATCCCGTAGGTCTCGGCCAGGATGCCTTCGAGCTTGGGGTGGGGATATTCGATCGGCACCAGCCCCGCCTTGCGCTGGCCGAACAGCGGGATGTTGTCCATCGGGCCGGGGCGGTAGAGCGAGACGAGCGCGATGATGTCGCCAAAGTTCGTCGGCTTCACCGCCTTCAGTGTGCGCCGCATCCCTTCCGATTCCAGCTGGAACACGCCGACCGTGTTACCCGCCTTCATCAGATCATAGACCGCCGGATCATCGAGCGCGAGCGCGCCCAGATCGATGGCTATCCCGCGCCGCGCGAGCAGATCGACCGCCTTCCGCAGCACCGAAAGCGTCTTCAACCCGAGGAAGTCGAACTTCACGAGGCCGGAGCTTTCGACATGCTTCATGTCGAACTGCGTCACCGGCATGTCCGAACGCGGATCGCGATAGAGCGGCACCAGCTCGGCGAGCGGGCGGTCGCCGATCACCACGCCCGCCGCGTGGGTCGAGGAATTGCGCGGCAGGCCTTCAAGCTGCATCGCCAGATCGACGAGGCGCTTCACTTCGTTGTCGTTGTCGTATTCGCGCTTGAAGTCCGCCGCACCATTGAGCGCGCGCGGCAGGGTCCAGGGATCGGTCGGGTGGTTGGGCACCATCTTGCAGAGGCGATCGACCTGCCCGTAGCTCATCTGCAGGATGCGCCCGCAATCGCGCAGCACTGCGCGCGCCTTCAGCTTGCCGAAGGTGATGATCTGCGCGACGTGATCGCTGCCGTATTTCGCTTGCACGTAGCGGATCACCTCGCCGCGGCGGGTTTCGCAGAAGTCGATGTCGAAGTCGGGCATCGACACACGTTCGGGGTTGAGGAAGCGCTCGAACAGCAGCCCCAGCCGGATCGGATCGAGATCGGTGATGGTCAGCGCCCATGCGACCGCCGAACCCGCGCCCGAACCGCGCCCCGGGCCCACCGGAATGCCCTGATCCTTGGCCCACTTGATGAAGTCGGCAACGATCAGGAAGTAGCCGGGAAAGCCCATCTTCACGATCACGTCGATCTCGAATTCGAGCCGATCGAAATAGACGCGGCGTTCCTCCTCGGTGAGATCGGGATAGGCGGCAAGCCGCGCCTCGAGCCCGGCGCGCGAATCCTCCGCCAGCATCCGCGCCTCGCCCGCAAGGTCGCCGGCAAGGCTGGGCAGGATCGGCTTGCGATAGGGCGGCGCGAGGGCGCAGCGCTGGGCGATGACGAGCGAATTCGCCAGCCCCTCGGGCAGATCGGCGAACAGCTCCTCCATCATGCTGGCCGATTTGACAAAGGCCT
>CAZQOO010000053.1:0-15144 GCA_964594845.1 uncultured Porphyrobacter sp.
CTCGGCAATTATGTCGCAAATGCCGATCCCGCCGCCCACCCGGCGCTTGATGTGCTGGTGATGAAGGCGCTGGCCTATAACCGCGACTTCGTCGCCTCGACACTGGACAAGCGTGCGCCGGTGGATGGCGAGGTGGCGGCGCTGTGGGCGCTCGATGCGGCGTTGGCCGAGGCCCCGGCGGACATGGGCGCGGAGGACCTGCAGACCATCGTCTACGAGATCGGCAAGCAGGAGGAATTCGGCTTTGCGTCGCTGCGCGACTGGTTCAAGGCGCTCTACGAGACCCTGCTCGGCAGCGAGCAGGGCCCGCGCATGGGCAGCTTCATCGCGCTCTACGGGATCGCGCCGACCCGGCAGCTGATCGCCGAAGCGCTGGCGAAGGCCTGAGGCATGACATGACCCGCGACGCCGACCCTCACAAGCTTGCGCGCGACCTGCTTGGCCGCGACTTCGACGAGCTCGATCCGGCCGAGCAGCGGGTGCTCAAGCGGGTGGCGTCGGGCACCTTCACCGGGCGCGATGCCGATGAACTGGCGCAGGCGCACGAGACGTGGCGCGAACGGCTCGCCGATCAGGTCGCCGCGGTGGGGGGCAGCTGGGGCTTCATCGTCGGCTTCGGCGTGGTGCTGCTGGTGTGGACCCTGCTCAATGGCGGGGTGCTGCAGGCGTTGGGGCTGGGGCCGTTCGATGCATATCCCTTCATCTTCCTGAACCTGATGCTGTCGATGCTGGCGGCGGTGCAGGCCCCGATCATCCTGATGAGCCAGAACCGGCAGGCGATGAAGGATCGCATCACCGCGCGACACGATTACGAGGTCAACCTGCGCACCCAGCTCGAAATCCTGCGGCTCTCGCACCGGATCGAGCGGCTGGCACGGGATGTGCGTGCGCTGGCGCAGGAGGACGAGCGGGACGGGGCGGGCAAGTAGCGCGCCGCAAGTTCGGCTTTCCTACCGCCACTGACGCGTGCGATACCACTTGGTGATGACGTATTTCGCGCCCTTCAGCACCGGCATCCCGGCGTGCATCGTGCCTTCGTTGGGGCGGCCGTCGGGCAGGGCATTGTTCCACAGCAGGAGCACGCCGGGCTTGGGTTCGATCTGGATGCCGATTTCGGTGAAATGGGTTGCGCCGCCTTCTTCGACGTCGTTGAGATAGGCCATCGCGGTCCAGCTGCGCTGCCCGCCGCGCGCCTCTTCGAGTGTCCAGTATCTCTCGGAGGTGTAGAACCAGTCGTTGTGCGGCTGGAACTGCTGGCCGGGAAGATAGCGCTGGCCCTGCACCGCCTCGCCGATCGCCGGATCGAGGCCGAGCAGATCGTCGATCCGCCGGGAGATCGCCTTGACGAAGCTCTCCTCGGGATCGAGGTCACCGGAATAGGAGGTGCGAAAGCCGCTGGCGTAGTCGAGCTCGTGCAGCGAGGAAGGCCGCGCGACCTCGTCGATCATGGCGCACAGCCTGGTGCATTCGGCAGGGGTAAGGAAATCGCCCACCGCAAACAGCTCGCAGTGATCGTTCTCGATGCGGTAGACCCCGGGGTCGGCGGCCAGCCGCTCGCGCACCAGTGCGCCGACACGGGCGAGGGCCTGCTGGTCCGGAACGGTATCGGCGGCAGTCATGCCCTGCCTGTTAGCAAGCGGGGCGCGCGGTGCAATCCCGCACCGCACGCCCGCCGGCAATCACCAGAAAAAGTCGTAGATCACGTCCACCACTTCGCCGGTGTAGACATCCACCAGCACCACATCGTCATAATAGCGCACCCAGCGATAGGGCCCGTAGACGGGCGGCAGTCGGTAGCCCCACGGATCGTTGATGAAAAAGCGCGGCTGGAAGAACAGGCTGTCGAGAAAGAAGCCGATATTCAGCCGGCGGTAACGGTGGCTGCGGAACGGAGCATAGTAGGGGCCGGGACGGAAGTGGAAGCGGTTGGCGTTGCGGTAGAACGACCAGTCATAATCGCGGTTGCCGCGCCAGCGACGGTCCCAGCGGCGGAAGTCGCGGTTGTCCCATCCGGCCCATCCGCCATAGTTCCAGCGCCAGTCGTCGCGTCGCCAGCTGCGACGGTCGCGGCGGAAGTCCCGCCGACCATCGCGCCAGTCGCCATCGCGGCGCCCGTCGCGCCAGTCGCGCCCGTCCCGGCGATCGCGGTCACCGCGCCAGTCGCGGTTTTCGACCTGGGTCAGCCGGCGGTCGACGCGCTCGCCGAAGCCGCCAGGGCGGCGGTCCCCGCGATCCTCGATGCGGTCGGCCCGGCGGTCCCCGCGGCGCTCAATCACGTCAGCACGGCGCTCGGCGCGGCGTTCGACAGTTTCGGCGGTGCGGTCACGGCCCCGCCATTCGAGCCCGTCGGCACGGCGCTCTCCCCTGCGTTCAACACGTCCGGCGCGGCGCTCGCTGCCCCGGTCGACCCTGTCGGGACGCCAATCGCTGCGGCGCTCGGCCTCGGCGGCGGAGCGCACGGGAGGCTCGCCGCGGACCATTGCGGGCTGGCGGGTATCGGGCTCGCCCGCGCGCTGGGCGCGGCGCATGATATCGGCGCCGAAGCGATCACCCTGCGGCGCGCGGTCGGCACGGGCGGGGCGGTCGACACGAGCGGGACGATCCACGCGCATCGGGCGGTCGGCGCGCGGGGGCGGCGCAGGGCGCTCGGCACGGGGCTGAGCCCGCTCGACGCGCATCGGCACCCGCTCGGCGCGCGGTTCACCGCGGCTCTGCGCCTCGGCGGGGGCCAGCGGTGCGGCGAGGGCAAGGACGAGGGCGAGAGCCGAAAGCGCACCGCCCCTGGCAGTCAGGGTCTTGGTCATGGATGCCTCCAGTGTCGCCCGCCCACCACAAGCGGCGTGTTGATGATTCGGCATTAGGCCGCGCAGACTGTCGCAGGGATGAACCACTCTGCCGATGTTCAGAAAAAATGCTATCAATGTGAACAAAAAGTGCGGCGACTTGACGCGGGGCGGAGAGCGGCCAAAGGCGGCAGCCATGTTCGAAACGCTTGACGAGATCCGCGCCGATTGCGCCAATCGCCTGATCCGCGCCGCGCGCGATCGCAAGTCGCCCATGCACACGCCGGTGATCGTCACCGCCGATGTCGATGCACGGGTGATGGTGCTGCGTGCCTTCGATCCGGCAAGCCTGACGCTGCGCCTGCACACCGATACCCGCGCTCCCAAGGCGCAGGCGATCGCCGCCGATCCCCGCGTTGCGGTGGTCTTCTACGACAAGGGCGCGAAGATCCAGATGCGGGTGCGCGGCACCGGCCGCGTGGAGGCGAGCGGGCCGGTGGCGGATGCGGCCTGGGCGGCGAGCACCAATTTCGCACGGCGCTGCTATCTGGGTGACGGGCCGGGCGCGGCCTCGCCGGTCGCCACCTCAGGCCTGCCGGCGGAATTCGAGGGTGTCGAGCCGGACGACCTGCAGCTTGTCCCCGCGCGCGAGAACTTCGCCGTGGTGCTGATCACCATCGCAACGCTCGACTGGCTCTACCTGGCCCATACCGGCCATATCCGCGCGCAGTTCACCTGCGGAAACGGGGCATGGGAAGGGCGCTGGGTCGCGCCCTGAGAGCAGGGTCAAGCGGCGTCCACCGAACGTTCGGGGGCGGGCAGAAACACCACTTCCTCGATTTCGCTGGCTGCCACGACATGATCGCTGCCAGCCTTCTGTGCCGCTTCCAGCGCCGCGCGGGCCCGCGCAACAAGGTTGTCGCGGCTGTCATCGGTCCGCCCTGCAGCCACGCCGAAGCTGGCCGTGAAGGGATTTTCGCCGCCGAATTGCGGCAATCTGATCTGGGCCAGAGCGTGGCGCAGGCGGTCCGCCACGCCTATGGCCGCGCGCTCGTCGGCACCCGGCATGACGATCGTGAACCCGTCGCCCTCGATCCGGGCAAAGCTGTCGTCGCGCCGGACCCCGGCCTGCATCACGGCGGCGATATGGCCCAGCACCTGCTCGCGGGTCTGTGCGTCCCAGCCGGTGCGCAGGCTTGCGATCTGGTCGATCCGCCCGCGCAGCACGGCCTGCGCTGCGACGCGGCTGTTGAAGCGCCGGTTCGCGCCATCGATGGCTGTTTCAAGCGTGGTTGGCGCGAACAGGCCGGCAAGCGGATCGGATGCGGCCTTCGGGCTGCGGCTGCGGCGTTCCTGACCAGCAATGATGCCGATCAGCAGTGCTGCCAAACACGCCGCTAACGCCGCCTCGAGCGGCACTGCAAGTCCGGTTGTCACGCCCCTGTTATCCCCATGCGACCCTGTTATCGCTGAGGAGAGTGACGCAGCTCTGCTTAAGAGACGGTAAAGAACCGGCGGACGTGGTGGAAAACGCCCGCCGTTCCCGACGCTTAGCGCGTAAGTTTCTTGTAAGCCAACCGCGTCGGGCGGTCGGCGGCATCGCCGAGGCGCCGTCGCTTGTCTTCCTCGTAAGCCTCGAAGTTGCCTTCGAACCATTCGACATGGCTGTTGCCTTCGAAGGCGAGGATGTGGGTGGCGAGGCGATCGAGGAAGAAGCGGTCGTGGCTGATCACCACCGCGCAGCCCGCGAAGTTCTCGATCGCGTCTTCGAGCGCGGCAAGGGTTTCGACGTCGAGATCGTTGGTCGGCTCGTCCAGCAGCAGCACGTTGCCGCCCTGCTTCAACATCTTGGCCATGTGCACGCGGTTGCGCTCGCCGCCCGAGAGCTTGCCGACGTTCTTCTGCTGGTCCGCGCCCTTGAAATTGAACGCGCCGACATAGGCACGGGTGCTCATGTCCTGCCCGTTGACCTTCATGTAATCGAGCCCGTCGGAGATTTCCTCCCACACGTTCTTGGTCGGATCGAGATGGTCGCGGCTCTGGTCGACATAGCCGAGGCGCACGGTCGAGCCGATCTCGATCGTGCCGCTGTCGGGCTGTTCCTTGCCGGTGAGGATCTTGAACAGCGTCGACTTGCCCGCGCCGTTCGGCCCGATCACGCCGACGATGCCGCCCGGGGGCAGCATGAAGGAGAGGTTTTCGAACAGCAGCTTGTCGCCATAGGCCTTGGAGATGTTCTTGGCCTCGATCACCTTGCCGCCGAGGCGCTCGGGGACCTGGATGACGATCTGGGCCTTGCCGACCTGGCGGTTGTCCTGGCTGTTCTGCAGCTCCTCGAACTTGCGGATACGCGCCTTGGACTTGGTTTGGCGCGCGGCCGGGGTCTGCCGGATCCATTCGAGCTCGCGCTGGAGCGCCTTCTGCTTGCCGCTTTCCTCGCGGCTTTCCTGCTCCAGACGCTTGGCCTTCTTTTCGAGATAGGTCGAATAGTTGCCTTCATAGGGGTAGTAGGAGCCGCGATCGAGTTCGAGGATCCATTCCACCACGTTATCAAGGAAATAGCGGTCGTGGGTGATCATCAGCACCGCGCCGGCATAGTCCTTGAGGTGGTTTTCGAGCCACTGCACCGACTCCGCGTCGAGGTGGTTGGTCGGCTCGTCGAGCAGCAGGATCGAGGGCTTCTGGATCAGCAGGCGGGTGAGCGCGACGCGGCGCTTTTCACCGCCCGACAGGCTTTCCACGCCCATGTCGCCCGGCGGGCAGCGCAGGGCCTCCATCGCCACTTCGAGCTGGTTGTCGAGCGTCCAGCCATCGACCGCGTCGATCTTGTCCTGCAGCTCGCCCATCTCCGCGCCGAGCGCGTCGAAATCCGCGTCGGGTTCGCACATCAGTGCCGACACCTCATTGAACCGCGCGACCAGATCGGCGGTTTCCTTCGCCCCTTCGCGCACGTTTTCGAGCACGGTCTTGGTCGGATCGAGCTCGGGCTCCTGTTCAAGGTAACCGACAGTTATGTTCTCGCCTGGCCACGCCTCGCCCGTGAAGTCCTTGTCGATCCCGGCCATGATCTTGATCAGGGTCGATTTGCCCGCGCCGTTGGGGCCGACGATGCCGATCTTCGCGCCCTGATAGAATTGCAGGTTAATGTTGTTCAGCACCGGCTTCTGCGCGCCGGGGAAGGTCTTGGTCATGCCCTTCATGACATAGGCGTATTGGGCGGCCATCGGATGTGTCCTTCGACGATCTTGGAATTGGGGTAGGAGTTTGGGTGCGCAGATAGGGAAGGGGAGGGGGAAGGGCAAGCGGCTAGACTTGGGCCAGATCGCGCGATAGCACTCCTGCGATGCGGCTGCTGCTGTTCTCGCTTGGTATGCTGGCCTTGCCCTGGCCCGCGCAGGCGAGCACCCCGATTGCGCAAGGGGTGGCGGCGCAGCCGGTGGTGCTGGGCGATCCGGCAATGGCAGCGGCCGGACTGGGCGATTGCCTGCCCCAGGATCGCAGCGCTCTCACGGAAATGCCCGAGCTTTCGAGCCGGCTCGAATGGCAGGCGGTTTTCCTTGACGACCGGCTGGAGGAACGTCCGCAGGGTTCCTCCGGGACGATCGCCCTGTGCCGGGTCCGGCTTGAACGGGCGCAGGGGGATGCGAGCGAGGATCTGACGCGCGGACTGCTGCTGGATCTGGTGCACCTTGAACAGACCGACGATCCGGCCTTGCCGTGGCTGGTGCTGGAGACGGCGGGCCTGCTGGCCGAGCAAGGGCAGGGCGCGGCGACGCTGGCGTTGCTGGCGCGCCATGCCGACCGGTTCCAGTCATCGCAGGCACGGCTGCGCGCCGATGCCTTGCGGCAGATTGCGCTGGCCCTTCCTGCGCCTGATGCAGGTGCGGGCTCGGGCGCGCCGGCGAACGCGGCGGCGCTCGCCAGCCTTGCAGGCTGGGTGCGCGCGCAGGGCGATCAGGCAGGGGCTGATGCGACCATCGTGGAGACCCGGGCGTTGGTATGGCGTTTTCTCGGTCAGCATGATCGCAGCGCTGCCGCCGAGGCCTGGGCGATCCTCGCCCGGCTGAGTGCGGGCGACGGCTTCCACCTGCGCCGCCATGCCGTGCTGGCCTGGCGCGAGATCGCGCGCACCCGTTTGCAGCAAGGCGATCCTGCCGGGGCCAGAGCTGCGCTCGATCGCGCCTATGCCGCCGCCTATGCACCGGGTGAGCGGCGGGCCTGGTCGATCGGTACGCTCGATCTCGGCCTGCCGGGGCTGAATGCGGCGATCAATCGGGCGCTTGGCACCCCCCTGGCGGAGCAGTTCCCGCGACAACCGGTGCCGGGTGCGGGCCCGCTCGAAAAAGGCAGCTGGTTCACCAACGACCGTCAGCTCGATTTCGACGATATTGACCCGGCCCGGCGCGCCGCCATCCTCACGCTCTACCGCGAATTGTGGGAAGCGCGCGGGATGCCCGATGTCATCGCTCGTCCCTTCGCCCCGGACATACCCCAACTGGCCGCGCTTGCCTTCGAACAGGCCCAGTCGCTCAACGTCGACGGGGCCGAGGATGACGCGGTGTTCTCCAACGCCTTGCGCCAGACGGATTCGGCACAGCAGCGCGCCGATCTCGAGCGGTTCGATGCCCTGCGCCGCGAACGGGACCGGCTGCTGCGCCGCTATGCCTTGGCCACCAATGATCGGGAAGCGGCCGAGGAGTTGGCGGAGCTTGCCTCGCTGTCGCCCCGGCTGGCGGCGCTGGAGGAGGCCGTCGGCGCATTGCTCGACGGCCCCGACACCGGCCTGCCGCGCTGGGCTGCGCTCAATCCCTGGCATCTCGCGCTGCGCCAGTCCTATGCCAGAGGCAGGGGCGAGGACTTCCTGCTGATCGTCCCGGCCGACGGCGACATCCACGTGTTCGCCCAAGGGCGGCGTGAGGGACGCGATTTCGCATGGCACCGGCTCAAGGGCGGCGAGGCCCTGATCCAGCCGCTGGTTGATCGGCTGCGCTGCCAGCTCAATGATGACGGGTGCAGCGCGGCCGCGATCCGCGCGCTCGAGGCGGTCCCGGTCTCGCCGCTGGAAGAGGCGGGGCAACTGCCGTTTGATCGCGAGGCGGCTTGGCAGCTCTACGACTGGCTGATCCGTCCCGTCGAGCCGGTGCTGGGCAAGGGCGCGGACGTGTTTGTGGTGGCCAAGGGGGCGATGGGCACCTTGCCGCTGCATCTGCTTGTCACCGCAAGGCCCAAGCATGGCGAGGACTGGGCCGATTACACCGCGATGCGCAAGGCGCCGTGGCTGGGTGATCGCTATGCCTTCACCACCTTGCCGTCGTTCAACGCGTTTCGTCCCAACCGGTTCAAGGCGCTGCGCAACCCCAACCAGGACATGCTGTTCGCGGTGGCCAGCCCCGCCTTTTCCGGCAGCGACAGTCCAGGCAAGCTGCGCAGTGCCTCGCTCTTTGCGCCAATGCGCGAAGGGGTGCTGGCCGATCTCGCGGCGATCCGGCGGCTGAAGCCGCTGCCGGGCACCCGGGCGGAGTATGACAGCCTGGTCGCCGCGCTCGCCCCGCCGCGCACGAAGGCGCTGATCGGGCCCGAGGCGAGCGAGGCCGCGGTCAAGACCAGCGCCGAGTTGCAGGATGCGCGGATCGTCCTGATGGCCACGCACGGCTTGCTGCCGCGCCAGAACCGGGGCGGGCTGGCCGAATCGGCACTGGTGCTGACCCCGCCGCAGGTCGCCACGCGCGCCGATGACGGCTTGCTCACTGCCAGCGAGGTGCTTGCCCTGCGACTGCGCGCCGACTGGGTGATCCTGTCTGCCTGCAACACGGCCGCAGGCGCGGGCGGGGGCGACAGCCTCTCGGGCCTCGCCGCAGCCTTCCTGCGCGCAGGCGCGTTGCAGGTGCTGGCAAGCCATTGGCCGGTCTATGACGACGTCACCCCGATGCTGACCACACTCACTCTCGCCGCCGCGCGCGACCAGCCCGAAATCGGCCCCAGCCGTGCGCTGCAGCGCGCGATGATCGCCTTGCGTCAGGGGCGGGCAGAGCGCGGAGGGACGCTCGCAGGGTGGCAAGCGCACTGGTCGCATCCCTCGGCCTGGGCACCGTTCACAGTGATCTCGAACGGCGACGAGGCCATCGTCAATGATCGCTTCGCGCTCAAGCGGGAGTAGCGCTGGCAGATATCCCGGCATATTGAGGCAGGCCAAAGGAGACCTCATGACCAAGACCCTTGCCGTGCTGCTTGCCCTTTCGCTTGCTGTACCCGCCGCCGCAACACCGCCGCCGCTTACGCTGGAGCAGCGCGCTGACGAGGCTCTGGCAAAGGATGAAAATGCGTTTGGCTTTGTCGAGGGGCTGACCACCGAGGTAGGCCCGCGACAGGCCGGGACCGAGGCCGAGGCGCGGGCCCGCGAATGGGCGGCTGCATGGTTGAGAATGGCGGGGTTCAAGAACGTCGCCATCGAGCCCTTCATGATGGCCACATGGGTGCCGGGCGACATCGCCCGCGCGCGGGTGACTGCACCCTTCGCGCAGGATCTGGTGGTGCTGCCGCTCGGCAATTCCGCCGCGACCCCGGCAGGCGGGATCGAGGCCGAGGTGGTGTTCTTCCGCACGGTCGATGATCTGCGCGCCGCGCCGGCCGGTAGCCTCAAGGGCAGGATCGCCTATATCAGCCACCAGATGCGGCCCGCGCAGGACGGGTCGCATTACGGCTTTGCCGGGCCTGTCCGCTGGGTCGGCCCCGGTCTGGCCGCGAGCAAGGGCGCGGTCGGAGTGGTGATCAAGTCGGTCGGCACCGATCACCACCGCAACCCGCACACCGGCGGCACCTCTTTCCCAGAGGGCGTCGCCGCGATCCCGGCAGGCGCGCTGAGCCTGCCCGATGCCGAAAACCTCGAACGTATGTTCGCGCGCGCCATGGGCCGCCCGGTGATGCTGAAGCTGGAGATGAACCCGCGCCAGATCGGCCAGACGGAAAGCGGCAACGTGGTGGGCGAGATTGCCGGGCGCAATCCCTCGCTCCCGCCGGTGCTGCTGGCCTGCCATATCGACAGCTGGTGGAACGCGCCCGGCGCATTTGATGACGGCGCTGGCTGCGGCATCATCATTGCCGCTGCGCTCAATGCCGGTCAGCATCAGCCGCTGCGCACCATCCGCGTCTTGTTGGCCGGGGCCGAGGAAACAGGGTTGTGGGGGAGCAAGGCCTATAGCACCGCGCATATCAATGAGCCGATCGCGGTCGGCCTCGAAAGCGATTTCGGAGCGGACCGGATCTGGCGCTTCGATTCGAATTTCCGTGAGAGCAATCCCGCGCTGCACAAGCGCATCGCCGCCGCCGTCGCCCGCTTCGGCGTGTCGGCCGGCACCGATGTCGCCACCGGCGGGGCGGACCTCAACATCGTACGCGACCAGAAGGGCGCGCTGGTCGATCTGCAGCAGGACGGCACCCGCTATTTCGACCTGCACCACACCCCCGACGACACGCTCGACAAGATCGATATCGTCCAGCTGCGCCAGAACGTCGCGGTGTGGACGCAGGTGGTGGGCATTCTGGCAAACGAGGACACCGCGATCCTCACCGGCACTCCGGTTCCGGCTGCACCGGCGATCATGCAAAAGTAAATCCAGTGGGGATGCGGGCCGGAATTGTGGTCGGGGAGACAGGATTCGAACCTGCGACCCTCTGCTCCCAAAGCAGATGCGCTACCAGACTGCGCTACTCCCCGACGCCCGCTCGCCCCCGGCCCGGTGGGCCCGGCAGGATTCGAACCCGCGACCTAGCCGTTATGAGCGGCCAGCTCTAACCGCTGAGCTACAGGCCCATAGCACTGGGAACCGGAAGACAGGGCGACTGCCAGCCCCTACTCCGGCGCAGGGAACGAGACAAGCGCGCAAAGCGCTCTAACCGGCGCTGGCGGCAATGATCTCGTCGACGGTGCAACTGCGCACCCCGCGCCGGGCAAGGTCGGCATAGATGTCGCCCAGCCATTGGTAGAGCGTCTCGACCGCGGCCTCGTCGGTGGCATAGGGGGTGAGGCCGGGAGCGAGCGTCGGGCTGTGGAACGACAGCACCAGCACCGGCAATCCGCTGTCGAGCGCAATGTCGATCCCCCGGATTGCCTCCTCGGCCGAGACGCCTTCGGGCGTCAGCGCGATGCGTTCCAGCAGGGCCAGCCGCGACAGTGCCCCGAGCGCGTGCGGGATGCGCGCGCCGAGCCTTTGCAGCGGCACCCCGAGATTGCGCAGCAGCCCCCAGTGCACGCTGGTGACCGGCAATTCGAGCAGCTGCCGCTCGGCATCGACCCAGTAGGGCGTAAGCGGGTGGTGCGAATAATCCGGCCCGCCTTCGCCGCTGTAGTCGAACAGCGCGCGCACCGATGTGTCGATGCGGATGCCCGCCGCCTTGAGCAGATCGGCGGTGTGCGGCCCGAGCCCGTAACGCCCGGCGCGATAGATCAGCGGGGCGCTGCCGAAGGCGGTTTCGATCGCATCGCGCAGCCCCATGAACTTGGCCGCTTCGAGCGCGGGCGGCAGATTGCCGGCGAAGGAATTGTAGCGGGTGACCTCCTCTTCGAACGGCGGATTGACCCATGGGTGGAGCTGAACCCCGACCTCGGCGGTGCCGCGCTTTACGGCATCACCGATGATCTCGACCGCGCGCGCATCGCTCACGATCGGCCAGTCGACCAGATAGACCGGGTGCGCACCGATCCCCTCGCAGAAGCTCTGGAAGCGCGGGATCGCCTCGACATGGCTGAGGCCGAAGCCGTCGCGGCGGAAGGGCGCGCCCCAGTCGAACTCCTCCTCGGTATCGACGGTCAGCAGCACGCGCTGGCCAAAACCGGGCGCCAGCCGCGCGGCGGCACTGGCCGGCGGAGGTACCAGCATCGATTCCATCGCCATGTGCCTGTTCCCCCGACTGTCCTAGCGTGCGCGTGCCGCCCTGCTGCCGGCGGCAGGGCTAGGCAGCGCGTCGGACCCGGTCAAGAGCGGCAGGGTCAGCACGAGCGCATCGTTCTCGCGCACCAGCGTGCCGCCGGCGGCGCGAGCTTCGGCGCGCGCAAGGCGGAACGCGAAACCTGCGCCGAACAGGCCGGCGTTGATCGTGCCGCTGGCCGGCCGGACCGTGGCAGCGAAGACATCTTCCTCGGTGGCGAGTTCGGCAGGAAGAGGGCAGACCAGCCGCGCCAGCGCCTGACCCTTTCCGATTACCGGCGCAAGATGTGCCCTGAGCCTTTCGCCCTCGCTGCAGGCCGCCCCAATGCTTGCCAGCAGGCGCCACAGCAGCGCCTCTGCATCTTCGCTGTCGCAGGGCACCAGCAGGCTGGCACGGGGTGCCGTGTCGAGCGCAATTCCTGCGTTTCGGGTATCGAGCACCGGCGCAATCTGACCGAGAATGCGCTGCACCAGCGCGGCGAGATCGGCCTCGCCCGGTTCGATCGCCAGCGCGCCGGTTTCGAGCCGGGCCAGCCGGTCGAGCTCCTCGAAACCGGCGAGGATATGTGCGGCATCGGCGGCAATCGCGGCAGCGAGCGCGCGGTATTCGTGCGGGGCAGGGCCGAACAATTGCTGCTGGATCACCTCGGCATAGCCCTGCACGGCGGTGACCGGGGTGCGCAGCTCGTGCAGCAACTGGCGGATGCGGTCAGCCTCGCGCGCTTCGGGCGCTGCGGGAATGGCTGGATCGGCGAGCGCGCGGCGGAAGCGTCCGACATAGCCGGTGAAATGGCCTTCGAGGCTGAAGCCGGGCTGGGCATCGAGCGTCCATTCCCCGGCAATCGCGGGCGCGCCGGACAGCACGAAAGGTGCTGCCGTGATGGGCTGGCGGCGGGCAAGGGCACGCCCGATGCTATCGCCGGCCGCGACTTCGGCTCCGCGCGGGGAGACCAGCCGTGTGCCGATCACCATCGCCGCGACCTCGGGCGAGGCCCATTCTATTCGTCCCGCGGCATCAGCGGCGAAGGCGAACCCCGCGATCGGGCGTTCCGGTGGCTCGGGCAGCTCGCCGAGCGGCAGGCGCGGGGACAGATCGGTCTCACCTGGTTTCTCGCTGCGTTCGCGGCGGAACTGGGCGATCCGTTCGACCAGGGCCGAAATCTCGCTGCGACCGGTTTCCTCCCGGTCGGGCATTGCGCTGGACGGCGAGAGCGTCGGCGGAGCAGAATCGCGGCGGCGCGGAGCGGGGCGGGCGGGGCGCGGCGTCGGCGGCCCGGCCTGCAAGGGCGGAGCGGAGGCAGCCGTGTCCGGCACCACCTCGCCATCGGAGGTCTCCGCGCTGTCCGGCGGGGGCAAGCCGCGATCATGCACCCCCAGCCGCGCCAGCAGCGCCTCGACATCGACCGGCAGATCGCGGCGTAGGCGCAGGAAGCCGCGCGCGCGCACTGGCAGGCGCGGGATCAGCGCGGTCCAGTCCTCGACCGTCAGATCGGCGCGCGAAAGGGCGGCGATGGCGACTTCGGGTTCCTGGTCGGCGAGATGTGCGGCGAGATCGGCGCTGCGGAAGCGCCAGCCGGCCTCGCGGATCATCCCGGCCCGCTCGGCAGCGGGGATCGCTTCGGCCAGTGCGTCCATCCGCAGCCACGCGGCGGCAACGAGGCTCTGGTGCTGCGGCCCTGTACGGTGGACGCGGTCCTTGCCGAGCAGATCGAGCAACTGCCTGTACTGCGTGCGCAATCCCGCCTCGCCGGTGGCGCGCTGGCGCAGCACGGTGGCAAGGCGGTCATCGAAGAACAAGCAGGCACTCCCGATCTGTGGCCCTGATCCGTGGCGCATTTCGTCGCCGCCCGCCAGTGCCTGGCGCCACGCGCCGGCCATCTTCTAACAGCCCGGCGCAATTGTCACAGTCTGACGCGCAAGGTGCGTTGCAAAGCGGGACAATTGCTGGCAGAGCTAATAATATTAGCGAAGCGGGCCATCCGGCACGCCTCTTCTTACTTCTGGGATCATAGGGCGCGCGGCGTTTCCGTCGGGTGAACGTGCGGGCCGACAGGGAGCTTTAGCCGAGTGGCCAATCTGGATGACATCGACCGCCGGCTGCTGGCGGAACTGCAGGCGGAAGGCCGGGTGACCAATGTCGAACTGGCGCAGCGCGTCGGGCTGACCGCGCCGCCCTGCCTGCGCCGCGTCCGGGGCCTTGAGGAAGACGGCGTGATCCGCGGCTATCATGCCGATCTCGACCCGTCGAAGCTCGGCTTTGCGATCACTGTCTTCGCCATGGTGAGCCTCAAGAGCCAGGCCGAATCGTCCTTGCGCGAATTCGAGGAGCACATGCGCGCGCTGCCCGAAGTGCGCGAATGCCACATGCTCAACGGCGAGATCGACTTCATCCTGAAGATCGTCAGCAAGGATCTGCAGAGCTTTCAGGAATTCCTGACCGGCAAGCTGACGCCGGCGCCCAATGTGGAAAGCGTAAAGACCTCGCTCACCATCCGCACCGCCAAGCAGGAGCCGGGCGTCCCGCTGTGACCGAACCGCGGCGCCTTGCCGAACCGGTGAAAGGGCGCTGCCTGTGCGGCGCGGTCACAATCACGGTTGAGGCAATGCTGGCCGAGGTCGATATCTGCCACTGCGCGATGTGTCAGCGCTGGGGCGGGGCGTTCTACGCCGGCGTGAAGGGTGACGCCGTCACAGTGACGGGCGAGAAAGCTGTAACCGTCTATCGTTCAAGCCAATGGGCCGAGCGTGCTTTCTGCGGCACTTGCGGCAGCAACCTGTGGTATCGCTTCCTGCCGACCGGGAGCCGCAGCTTTCTTGCCGGCCTGTTCGACCTGCCGTCCGATTTCGGGATCGAGCGGCAGATCTTCATCGACGAGAAGCCCGACTGGTACGACATCGTGCAGGACAGCCCGAAACTTACCGGCCCCGAAGTGATCGCCGAGGCGATGGCGCAAGGGTTCAGCTTCGATTGACCGCGAGGCAGGAGCGTGCCGAATGATTGATGAGCCACCACCCGAAGCGCCTGTCCCGGCAGGCCCGGCGGTGGAAGGCAGCAGCACCGCCGCGCCGATTATCGTCGAGAAGGCCGACGGCAGCGTGGTGATCGACCTGCTTGCGCTCGTCCCGCCCACGGCGCCGCCGGTGTGCCAGCGGGATGAACCCGATCCGTTCAATCCCGAAATCGTGGTGTGCCACACCAACGTAATCTCGCAGCGCCTCGGCCCGGTGATCGGCCCAGCTGAAGATGGCTTCGCCAGCGCCATTCCCCGGGCGCGGATCAAGCTTTCCGATACCGCCGCCGCCGAAGCCAACGCCACCAATCCGAGTGTCGGCGGCTGGAACGCACAGGGCGGCGAAGTGCGGTTGAAGATCGACTTCTAGTGCAGCTTGAGCCGCGGCCGCACGATGCGGTTCACGCGGCCGATCATCATCAGGAA
>CAZQOO010000054.1:0-15040 GCA_964594845.1 uncultured Porphyrobacter sp.
GCGGATGTCCATGGCGAGCTGCATCGTCGCGCCCACGCCCACCGCCACGCCGTTGCAGGCCGAGATCAGCGGCTTCTTGCTCTCGAACAGCCGCAGCGTCAGCAGGCCCCCGCCGTCGCGCACCTTGGGGTCGGACAGGTCGGACACCTCGGTCGGATCGGAGAACACCTGCCCGCCGCCCTCGGGCGTGAGATCGGCCCCGGCGCAGAAGGCGCGCTCCCCGCTGCCGGTGAAGATCACCGCGCGCACCGCATCATCGGCGTCGATATCATCCATGGCCGCCATGATCTCCTGCCCCATGGTGCGGGTATAGGCGTTCATCTTGTCCGGACGGTTCAGCGTGATCGTGGCGATGCCATCGGCCTTGCCGACGATGATCTGGGTGTATGCGCTCATGGGTTCCTCTCCTCGCCGTTCATCTTCGGGCCTGTTGGAGACACATGAGACACTGTCCAGAAGACGAAAACAAGCCTCGGGCAGGCGCGCGATTTTGACAGGGGAACGGCAGAAGGCAAGGCGCGGCGCGGGACATGCGAGGCAGCCTAGAGATGCGCCGCGATGTAGGAAACCGCCGGTCCGGCGGACGCGCCGGGAGCCGGAAACGCAACCGCCCCCCGCGCCGGGCAGCGCGGAGGGCGGCATTTCGCTGATTGCGACGTCGATCTAGCGCGGTGCCATCCGGATACCGCCGTCGAGACGCACGTCCTCGCCGTTGAAATAGCCGGTCTCGATCATGGTCATGGCGAGCTTGGCATATTCCACCGGCATCCCGAGGCGCTTGGGGAACGGCACGGATGCGGCCAGCGCGTCGCGCACGTTCTGCGGGGCTGCAGCGAGCAGCGGGGTGTCGAAGATGCCCGGCAGGATGGTGTTGACGCGAATGCCCTCGTTCATCAGGTCGCGGGCGATCGGCAGGGTCATGCCGATCACGCCGGCCTTCGAGGCCGAATAGGCCGCCTGACCGATCTGGCCGTCTTCACCGGCCACGCTCGCGGTGTTGACGATCGCGCCGCGCTCGCCGAACTCGTCGATCGGATCGAGGGTCATCATGCCGGCCGCCGACTTGGCGATGCAGCGGAAGGTGCCGATCAGGTTGACCTGCACCACGAAGTCGAAGGCGCTGATCGGGAAGTGCTTGATCGAGCCGTCTTCCTTGGAGCGGCTGGCGGTCTTGATCGCGTTGCCGATGCCTGCGCAGTTGACGAGGATGCGCTCCTGCCCGTGGGCGGCGCGCGCCTTGGCGAAACCGGCATCGACATCTTCATCGCTGGTGACGTTGACCTTGCAGAAGATGCCGCCGATTTCGGCAGCGAGGGCTTCACCCTTTTCCTCGTTCATGTCGAAGATCGCGACCTTGGCGCCCTTGGCGGCCAGCGCACGCGCGGTCGCCGCGCCGAGGCCCGAGGCACCGCCGGTGACGACGGCGGGAGTATTGGCAGAAACTTCCATTGGTTAGTCCTCTCAATCGTTTCGTCATCCCGGCGAAAGCCGGGGTCTCAAGCGGATAGGGTGGGCCGTTGCGGCCCTAGGCACCAGCTTTCGCTGGGGTGACGGTGAACATCAAAGCGCCTCGATGATGGTCACGTTGGCGACGCCGCCGCCTTCGCACATCGTCTGCAGGCCATACTTCTTGCCGCGCGCGCGCAGGGCGTGGACGAGGGTCGCCATCAGCTTGGTGCCCGAGGCGCCGAGCGGGTGGCCCAATGCGATCGCGCCGCCGTTGACGTTGAGCTTCTCCGGATCAGCCCCGGTGTGCTTGAGCCAGGCCAGCGGCACCGAGGCGAAGGCCTCGTTGACTTCGTAGAGGTCGATATCGGCGATGGTCATGCCGGCCCGCTGGAGCGCGCGGTCGGTGGCGAACAGCGGCTCTTCGAGCATGATCACCGGATCGCCGGCCGTGACGGTGAGGTTGTGGATGCGGGCGAGCGGGGTGAGGCCGTGCGCCTTCAATGCGGCTTCGCTGACCACCAGCACCGCCGAGGAACCGTCGCAGATCTGGCTTGCGGAGGCCGCCGTGATCGCGCCATCGGGCGAGAGCAGCTTGACGCCCGCGATGCCTTCCAGCGTCGCATCGAAGCGGATGCCTTCATCGACGGTGTGCAGCTGGGTGCCTTCGGGGGTCTCGACTTCCACCGGCACGATCTCGCGCTCGAAGGCGCCCGCCTTAGTCGCGGCAATCGCGCGCTCGTGGCTGGCGAGCGCGAAGCGGTCGAGATCCTCCTTGGTGAAGCCGTGCTTCTTGACGATCATCTCGGCGCCCATGAACTGGCTGAACTGGATGCCGGGATACTTCGCCTGCAGCTCGGGCGACATGTAGTGGCCGAGGCCTTCCTTCATGTGGAAGGTGGCGTTCGAGCCCATCGGCACGCGGCTCATGCTTTCCACGCCGCTGGCGATCACCACATCCTGTACGCCGCTCATCACGGCCTGCGCGGCGAACTGGATCGCCTGCTGGCTCGATCCGCACTGGCGGTCGATGGTGACGGCGGGGGTGGACTGGGGCAGGTGCCTGGTGGCCAGCACGCCCATGCGCCCGACCTGCATCGCCTGCTCGCCCGCCTGCGTGACGCAGCCGGTGATGACGTCGTCGATCGCCTTGGGATCGATGCCCGAACGCTCGACCACCGCGTCCAGCGACTTGGCCAGCAGATCGACCGGGTGCACCCCGGCCAACCGGCCCCCGCGACGCCCCCCGGCGGTGCGGACGGCTTCGACGATATAGGCAGTGCTCATGTCTCTCTCCATGCAATCCGTTGTCGGACGTTGTCGGACCAGGCGCGCGCGACAACAATCAGTTGCGTATCGCCACTTGCCTTCGGCCACCCGCCTATTGAAGCCGCAAGAGCAAATCAAGCAGGCAAAATGATGGTGCCCGCCGCTTGACCGCCGCTTGCCTTGCCGGAGGCGCGGTGGCAGGCCCCGGCGGGGAGCTTTTGATGAAGACCATGTTCGCACCCGGCCCGGCCTGTGATCGCTGGATCTTTGCGGCAACCGGCCTCGTGCCGCGCGGCCGATGAACACCGAGCGCTCTCCTGCCAATGCCGCCGGCGCGCTGCTGCGGATCCGCATGGCGGTGCATTCGGGGGATGCTGTCGGCGCGCGGGCGCTGGCCGAGACGGCGCGGCGCGCCTTCCCTGACGATGCCCCGCTAGCCGATGCCGCAGGCGATCTGGCCATGAAGGCCGGCGATGCCCTGGCAGGCGAGGCGCATTTCGCGGCCGCCTGCGCCGCCGCGCCGCAAGTGGCCGAATATGCCGTGAATCTCGCCATCGCGCTCCAGCAGCTCGGCGAGCACGCCCGGGCAGTGGCGGTGCTCGCTCCGCATGAAGCCGCCACGCGCCGCGATGCGCGCTATGCCAGCGTGCGCGCGCTGTCCGAACGCGCGCTGGGCCATCCCGGCGAGGCGGCGCGCTGGTATGACGCGGCGCTCGCGATCGAGCCCACCCGCGCCCGCGCTCTGCATGGCCGCGCCCGCATCGCGCTCGAACGCGGCGAGGCCGATGCCCTCGCGCGCTTCGACCGGGCGCTGGCGGCAATGCCGGGCGACGCCGATCTGTGGCTCGGCAAGGCGCAGGCGCTCGAAATCGCGGGCGATGTCGCTGGCGCGCGGCTGATTGCGGAACAGATCGCGCAGCAGGCGCCCGGATATCTGGAGGGCCTCACGTTCCTCGCCGGTCTCCGGCTCGCCGCGGGAGAGGCCGATGTCATCGCGCCGTTCCGCACCGCGGCCGTACGCGCGCCGCAGGATCCGAACATCCCCGCCGCCCACATCGAAACCCTTGCAGGGCTCGATCGCAGCGCCGAAGCCGTCGAGGTCGCCGCCGAGGCCCGCCGCCGCTTTCCGCACGAGCGGCACTTCGCGCTGCTCGAAGCGATCCACGCGGGATCGGCCGGCGATGACGCCCGGGCCGGGGCGATCTTCGCCAGCCTGACCGACGAACGCCCGCTGCGCTACCTCCACGAAGCCCGCCATCGCCTCCGCTGCCGCGATCCCGAAGCGGCCGAGCGCCTGCTGGGCCGGGTGCTGGCCGAAGACCCGTGGAGCATCGCAGCCTGGGCCCTGCGCGGCATTGCCTGGCGGCTGGCCGGCGACCCGCGCGCCGCGTGGCTCCACGATCAGCCCGGCCTCGTCCAGTTCTGCCCGTTGGCGGCACGCGACGGGTTGACCGAGGAGGCCATTGCCGCCCTGCGCCGCGTGCACGCGGTCTCGTCCATGCCGCTCGGCCAGTCCTTGCGCGGCGGCACCCAGACGCGCGGCATCCTGTTCCACCGCACCGAGCCGGTCCTGGCCGAGCTGCATCAGGCCATCAGCGCGACGCTGGAGAGCTACCGCGCCGGCCTTCCTGCGCGCGACGACACCCACCCGCTGCTGCGCCACCGCGAGGCCGCGTGGCGGCTGCTCGGCTCGTGGTCGGTGCGACTGACCGGCGGCGGTGCGGGCACCGGCGATTATCATGCCGCGCATATCCATCCTCAGGGTATCGTCTCCTCGGCGCTCTACCTCGTGGTCCCGCAGGAAGCGGCCGATGCCGGGGCGAAGCGCGGCTGGCTCGAAGTCGGTCGGCCACCGCGCGACCTGCGGCTCGACCTCGAACCGCTCGCGGCGATCTGCCCCAAGCCAGCTCATCTCGCGCTGTTCCCCTCGACGCTCTATCACGGCACCACGCCTTTCGGGGCCAGCGGACAGGACGCGGCCGAACGCCTGACGGTGGCCTTCGACGTCGTCACCAGCGCGCCCGGCAAGCCGTGAACGATGCCGCGCCGCGGCATCCTGCAAGGCCCCGGCTGGAACCGTTGCATCCCTGCACCAGATGGCAGCGCAGACAGGGGCGCCTAGTGTTGCATCGAAGTTACAATCGCGCTGCGAACGGCCTGCAGCCCACCGGAAAAGCTTGGCTTCTTGGATGCCATGGGTCAACGGTTTTGGCCGCGTGCGATATCACCCTGCAAGGGGTGCAATTTCGCACCTGATACCTGACCGGTTCCGGGGGCCAGAAACACGGCCCCGGCTGTCGGGGACATCTTGGGGCGGCCTTGACGGGCCGTCCATAAGCAGAGGGAACCTAACCAATATGAAGATCTCGACCAATCTCAGGCTGGGCGTCGGCACGATCGCGCTCGGCCTTGCCCTTTCGGCGACGCCTGCGTTCGCGCAGGACGCCGAAGCCGAGACCGCGACCGAAGAGCCCACCGAAGCTCAGGCGATCATCGTCACCGGTTCGCGCATCGAAAACCCCAACCTCAAGCTTTCGAGCCCGGTCGGCGTGGTCAGCGAGACCGAACTCAAGCTGCGTCAGACCAACAACGCCGAACAGTTCCTGCGTGAACTGCCCGCCGCGGTGCCGAGCATCGGTTCGGCGGTGAACAACGGCAACGGCGGTGCGGCCTTCGTCAACCTGCGCGGCATCGGCTCGCAGCGTAACCTCGTGCTGCTCGACGGCCGCCGCTTCGTCCCCGCGGACGAAACCGGCCGCGTCGACCTCAACAACATCCCGCTCGCCGTGATCGAGCGGACCGAAATCCTGACCGGCGGCGCCACCACCACCTACGGTGCGGACGCGATCTCGGGCGTGGTGAACTTCATCACCAAGAAGGATTTCGAAGGCGTGCAGCTCGATGCGAGCTCGCAGATCACCGAGCGTGGTGACGGTCTGACCCACCGCGTCGACGTGACCATGGGCGCCAACTTCGCCGACGGTCGCGGCAACGCCGTGCTGAGCCTCGGCTACCAGAACGTCGATGAAGTGCTCCAGGGCGACCGTTCGTTCTCGGAATTCAACGTCGACTCCTTCACCGGCGCCGCTGGCGGTTCGTCGGCTGCGGTTCCGGCCGTGATCATCGGCCCGGGCATCCCCGGCCGTCAGATCACCGCCGACGGTCTCGATGTCGGGCCGTTCGACCGTCCGTTCAACTTCAACCCGTTCAACATCTTCCAGACCCCGTTCGAACGCTACAACATGTACGGTTCGGCGAACTACGAAGTGTCGGACGCGCTTGAAGTCTTCGCTCAGGGCGTGTTCTCGAAGCAGACCGTGTCGACCATCATCGCGCCGGGCGGTTCGTTCTTCAACACCTACCAGATCAACCTCAACAACCCGTTCATCCCGGAAGCGATCGCCCAGCGTTTCGGCACCGGCCTCGGCCTGACGCCGGCGCAGTATGCTGCTTCGCGCAACACGCCGTTCGGTCCGACCCTGGCGGACGGTTCGCCGAACCCCGACTACCGTCAGTTCGGCGCGCAGGTGCGTCGTCGTTCGACCGAAGCCGGCGTCCGCTTCTCCGACTTCACCACCACCCTGTTCAACATGGTGGTTGGTGCGCGCGGCGGGATCACCGACGACATCAACTGGGAAGTCGCGGCGACCTACGGTGAATCCGAGCGTATCCTGCGTCAGGGCGGCTTCGCCCGTCTCGACCGCCTCCAGCAGGCGGTGCTGGCGATCCCCGATGGCGCCGGCGGCGTGCAGTGCATCGACACCTCGCGCGGCTGCGCTCCGATCAACCTGTTCGGCACCGAAGGCAACCTCGGTACGCCGGAAGCGATCGGGTTCTCGTTCGATCTCACCCAGCAGGTCATCGACAACTCGGAAATCGGCACGGTCAGCGGCCTGATCTCGGGCGACCTGCCCTTCGCGATCTCGTCCACCCCGGTGGCCTTCGCGATCGGTGCGGATTACCGTCGCTATGAAACCGGCCAGGTTTCGGACGAAGCCTCGCAGACCCCGGGTGCGGTGGTCGGCGGCGGCGGTGCCGATCCGAACTTCACCGGTTCCTACGAGAACATCGACCTGTTCGGTGAACTCGTGATTCCGCTGCTCGAAGGCGTGAGCTTCGCTGAAAGCCTGACCCTCGAACTGGGTGCCCGCTATTCCGACATCAACATCGTCGGTTCGGAGTTCACCTGGAAGGCAGGCGGTTCGTGGGAGCCCGTGCAGGGCCTGCGCATCCGCGGCAACTACTCGCGGGCGGCGCGTGCGCCGAACATCGGTGAACTGTTCTTCCCGGCGACCACCGGGCTGGACAACCTCGCCAACGACCCGTGTGCCGGCGCTGCGCCGGTCGGCAACGCCCAGCTCGCCGCGCTCTGCGTCGCGCAGGGTGCCCCGCAGTCGACGATCGGTCTGATCCTGCAGCCTGCTGCCGGCCAGATCAACGTCACCACGGGCGGCAACATCGATCTGGACTTCGAAATCGCCAAGACCTGGACGGTCGGCTTCGTGGCTACGCCTTCGGCGATCCCGAGCCTGTCGCTCTCGGTCGACTATTTCAACATCCAGCTCGACGGTGCGATCGGTTCCGCCGGTATCGGCGACATCATCGATGGTTGCTACAACAGCGGCAATCTGGACTTCAACAGCAACACCTTCTGCCAGCTGATCGAGCGTAACCCGACCACGGGTGGCCTCGACGGTGCGCCGAACGAGCTGCGCGGTCTGCTGCTGAACCTGACCAACCTCGGCCGCATCAAGACCGACGGTGTGGACGTCTCGCTGAACTGGGGCACCGAGCTGACCAGCTCGATCGGCTTCGATCTGTCGGTGAACGGCACCTGGACCAACCAGAACCGCTTCCAGGCGATCGCCGGTTCGGCCACCTCGCCGTTCCGCGACTGCGTCGGGTTCTACTCGGTCAACTGCGGCTCGATCCAGCCGGAGTTCGTGTTCGACACCCGCGGTTCGTTCAGCTTCGCTGACGATGCCCTGGTTTCGCTGCGCTGGCGTTACCTGAGCGGCACCGAGCAGGAGCCGCTGGACATCGCCTCGCAGGGCCCGGCCTTCGTGGGCAACACCGCTCTGTTCGGTGACGTCGACTTCACGAAGATCCCCTCGGAGAGCTACTTCGACCTCACGGCGCAGTTCTTCGCGATGGACAACCTGACGCTGACGGTGACCGTGCAGAACCTGTTCGACAACCAGCCGACCGTTGTCGGTTCGACGATCGGCACGACCGCCTTCAACAGCGGCAACGTGTTCCCGTCGACCTACGACGCCCTGGGTCGTCGCTACGCTGCGGCGGTTCAGTTCCGCTTCTGATCCGAAGCTCGGAAACGAACAAGAAGAGGGCGGGTCGCAAGACCCGCCCTTTTTTTTTCCGCCTGTGGCTGTATGTTCGGGCGAGCATCCTTCCAAGGAGAACCACGATGATCTTCGCCCTTGCCGCCGCAGCGCCCGCGCTGCTCATGCTCCAGACGGCCCCCGCCGCTCCGCAGTCGGCTCCCGCAGAGCAGGCGACCACCGCGACGTCCGAGGCATCAGTCAAGGTCGCGTCGGCCGCCGAAATCACCGACAAGAACCACCCCGATTATGTCCGCTGCCGCAGCGACAAGGTGATCGGCTCGCTGGCCAAGCGCAAGAAGACCTGCATGACCAACCGCGAGTGGGAAGCCGCCGCGCGCACGGGCAATCGCGGCGCGCGCGACATTGTCGAAAGCCAGCAGGTGGGCATGAACGGGCAGTAATCCGCGCCTGCTCGCGCGTTGCCCTCACCCGGTCTCGCGCTGCACACAGCCAAGAAAAAAGGGCCCGGTCATCCGACCGGGCCCTTCTTGCATGAGCCGCCCGTGCGGCAGACTACAGCCCGCCAGGGCCGCAGTCGTTGGCGAGGTAATCGAGCATCTTGGTGTAGAGCTGCTGCTGGTGGCTGAACATCAGCGTGTTGCCGAAGTGGTCCGCCCCCTTCATCGTGATGAACTCGCCGGTCTTGCCAGCCGCCTCGAAGGCCTTCTGGTAGTCCTTGAGGTGGTAGTACATCACGCGCCGGTCGACATCGCCATGCACCATCAGCAGCGGGATATTCACCTTCGACACTTCGTTGATCGGGTTGACCGTGGTGCCGCCACGGTGGCGGTTCCAGTCGTCGAGCGTCTTGAGGGTCGGATCGCGACGGCCGAGATACTGCTTCTCGGCATCGGCCACCGCCGCCACCGCGATCGCGCACTGGTAGAGCTGCTCCTCGCGGCTGAGTGAAACCAGCGCCGCATAGCCGCCATAGGACCAGCCGAAGAAGGCGACCCGATTGGGATCGGCAAGGCCCTGCTCGATCAGGTACTTCACCCCATCATCCTTGTCGTCCTGCATCGCCAGCCCGTGCTGCTTGTAGCCGGCATCGAAATGCTTCTGGCCCCAGCCGGTGGAGATGCGGATTTCGGGGTGGAACACCATGTAGCCGGCCGAGGCGAGCATCTGGCCCATCTCGTCATAGCTCACCATGCCGTTCACCGCCGGACCGCCATTGTGCTGGACAACCAGCGGGAACGGCGGCTTGCCCTTGGGAATGGTGACGTAGCCCGGGATGATCATCCCGTCGCGCGCCTTGTAGCGGATATATCTCACATCCGACAGCTGCTCGGGATTGACCAGCGGATTGGTGCTGCCGAGCTTGGCGAGCTTGCCGTCACGCACAAGCCAGAACGAGCCGGGATCACGCGGCCCGCGGTTGGTGACCACCATGGTCTTGCCATCGAGCGAGCGGCTGCCGATGCGCACCTGCCAGGCGTGCGGAATCTGTTGCACCAGTGCTTCGTGGAGGGCCTTTTCCTCCTCGTCGAACCAGTGGTGCTCCATCTTTTCGCCGGGATAGCGCGCGGCGACCAGCTTGTCGTTGCCGGGGATCGAGTGCAGCTGGATGGCCATCACGTCGGCATCCTCGGCCTGGAACAGCTTCTTGCCGATCTGGCCGGTGGTGAAATCGAACTCGTAGAGCCCCGCCTTGTCCTCGCCGTTGGGATTGTCGATCAGGTAACCGATATTGGCATTGGCCGGATCGAAGCCGACGATCCCGTGGAACCCGCTCAGCACGCGGTAGATGTTCTTGGGATCCTCGATGTCGAGCTCCTGGAATTTGGTCCAGTCGCCATCGCCGGGCTTGCGGTAATAGTAGATGTACTTGCCCGCATCGAAGTCGGGCGAAACGGCGAAGCGCGGGTTGCCGTCGTTGTCCCAGGCCGAAACGGAACGGATCTTGCCGCCGGTGCGCAGCACCAGCTCGCGCGAACCGGTCTTGAGGTTGAACTTGTAATAGGACCGGGGGCGGAAAGCTGCCGCCGGATCGACCCCGGTCGGATCGGACACCGCCGTGCCGGTGCTGATCAGCACATGATCGGGATCCTTGGGCAGCGTGTTCACGATGCCGAAATTGCCGTCGACCCGGGTGAACTTGTTGGCCTCGAGACTGTAGGAATAGGCGAGGTAGTCGCGCACATCCTGCTCCGGCCCCTTCACGCTGGAGCGGTTGGCCTGCCACGCGCTGCCGAAGATGAAATCATTGCTGACCCACTGTGCGCTGATGATTTCCATCGGATCGGCGTTGAGCCGGCGGAACGGCTTGGAGAGATCATCGGTCTTGTAGATCTCCAGCAGGTATTCGCCCTCCTTGCTTTCGATCTTGTGCACCAGCACGTGCTTGCCATCGGGCGACACCTGAACCGCGTTGACGACTTCGCGCAGCGCCCAGACATCGACCGGAACCGCGCTCTGCGCCTGGGTATCGGCGGGCGCGCCCAGGGTAAGGCCGATAACGGATACGCCGGCCATCGCGGCCATGAGGGGGGCTTTGAGGAACTTCATGCGGACGCCTCTTCTAGGGTGAGTGTCAGACATCGGGATTGTGCACATCACGGCTGCCCTCGCGGGCCATGGCCATCTGATTAGAACAAAAAAGCGGCCTCCCGACAAGTCGCGAGAGGCCGCTTTTGTTTTTCAGTTCAGGTCATTCGTCGATCAGAAGCGGTAAAGCACCTGACCGAAGAACTCCCGCCCGTTCAGATCGTAAACACCGCCGATCGGGGTGTTGGAGATCTGCAGGATGCCCGCACGGCTCGACACCTGCGGCGGCGCTTCGTCGAAGATGTTGCGGACCCCGAGGATCAGGCGCAGGTCGCCGTTATCCCAGCGCACCGAGGTGGTGTGCTCGAAATATTCGGGCGCCGTGCCGACCGGACGGCAGAAGATGCCGTCGCCAGCGACCACACCGTTGGGCGAGCCGTTGCCGAGACAGGTCGGCGAGAATTCGCCGTCCGGACCGCCGTTGAAGGCATCCCCGAAGCCGATGCGATCACGCCAGCCCACGCCATCCGAGTCCGAGTTGCCGATCGCGTCGACATAGCGCACCTGGTAGGTGAACAGGAAGTCGTCCCAGCGCGCACCGAAGGTCGCAAGGCCGGTCCAGTTCGGGAAGTTGAACCGGTCGGTGAAGTTGGTCGTCACGAAGGTGTCGACCCCGGTCCGCTGGACGTTCGAACGCTCGATCAGGTGGTTGGCCTGCAGGTTGAGCGACAGATCGATGCTCTCGCCACCCACATTCAGCTCGTAGCCGAAGGTCGAGTTGAGATCGATCCCGCGCACCGATTCCTGGTCACGGTTGAGGAAGCCGGCCTGCACCCCGCTGATCAGCGCACGATCGGTGGGATCGATTTCGATACGGTCGCAGAATTCGCTGCGAGCCGAATCTTCGCGCAGGTAGCAGTCATTGATGATGAACTGCCCCGACGGCTCGATGATCGCGCCCTTGATCTTGATGTCGTAGTAATTGAAGTTGAACGCGAAGCGGAAGCTGCTCGCCCAATCTTCCTCGAACGCGAAGCCGGCCGTGATCGAACGCGAGGTTTCCGCCTCGATGTCGAGCGAACCACCCTGGGTGATCTCGCCGCTCACGGTCGTGATGGTATTGAGGTTTTCGGAGTCGATACCAACCCGCGTCGGATCGCGGCCTTCACGGCGGCAGTTGTCGAGAATGAAAGTCTCGCGCTGGTCGAGCGTGGGATCGTAGGCCCCGTTGTCGAAGGCGGCATCGGGCACCGCGCAGGGATCGAACAGGGTCGTGAAGCCCGACTGGCCGCGCAGGAAGTTCTCGCGCAGGTTCGGCGCACGGAACGAGGTGCCGTAGCTGAACTTGAGCAGCAGCGGTGCCACCGGACGCCAGCCGCCCTTGAGCGAGAAGGTGCCGTTGGTGCCGTAGAACTCTTCGTCGGTCAGACGGCCCGAGATGTTGACGGTCAGCTCTTCTACCAGCGTCTCGCCCGCCATCAGCGGCACGTCGATTTCACCGAAGAGTTCGCGGATCCACTTGGAACCCGAGGCGCCGCCGTCGGCGAAGAAGCCGAACAGCAGACCGTTCGAAGCGATGAAGCTCGGCTGCGAGTCGATCGAGTCTTCGCGCCATTCACCACCGAACGAGACCCCGACAGGGCCGGCCGGAAGTTCGAACAGGTCACCCGTGACATAGGCCGAGAGCATGATCTGCTCGTAGGTCGTCTCGAAGCTGCGGTTGTCGAACAGGTAATCCCGCTCGGCCTGCGTGGCGAAGTTGCCGACCGCGCCGGTCATCACGCTCGGCGCGAACAGGTTCACCGGCACGCAGCCCTGGGTCAGGCCCGGGGCGGCCGCATTGGGGTTGGCAAGGCCGGCCACGTTGCACTCGCCGATGTACAGCGGGTCGCCAGCGAACACGTCGATGCCGTCGTTGTAGTCGTCGGCAATGCCGTCGCCATCATTGTCGAACACGCCGTCACCGTCGAAATCGGCGGTCGGGTCGAGACCCAGCGCCAGCGCCAGACGGTCTTCACGGATGCCGAGACGCGACGAGCGGCCTTCCGAACGCGAGTAGGTCCCCGCAACTTCGAAGGTCCAGCTCGAACCGATGAAGGGCAGGTCGCCACGCACACCGAGGACGCCGCGGTACTGTTCCTGCGTCACTTCGAAGTTGTTGCGGTCTCCGAGGATCGACACGATCGGGATGATCGGCAGCGTGAAGCCAACCGACAGTGCCGGCGGACGACCGTTGGTAAGCCCGTTCAGCGCGTTGTCGACCGAGCGGCAGTCGACGCCGCTGGCGTTGGTCACGAAGTTGCAGGGGTTGAAGATGTTCTGCGCCGGAACCGACGGGAAGATCTGCGGCAGGCCTGCGCCGGAGTTCTTGATCTCCGCGCGGGTGTAGGCCGCCTCGAAGAAGGGCGTGATGTTCGCCTCGCCCGGGAAGGTGTATTCCCCGTAAGCGAAGACGTTGATCAGTTCCTGGCCCGAAACGATCGTGCGATCGAGTTCTTCGGGGCTGGCGTTGGTGTTGACGTTCTGGAAGTCGACGTCGCGGATGCCGTCACCGTTGATGTCGAGTTCACGGCCGAACGCATTGGTGTTTTCCGCCCAGTTGAACGGACGACCCGTGCGCGGATCGATCGGGAAGTTGGCGATATTGCCGTTGGCCGGGAAGTAGACCGAGCCGAAGCGGGCATAGGGCTGGAACACGCGGCCACCGATCCCGGTGACGACGCATTCGCTTTCCGAAACGCCGATGGTGTTGTTGGTGCGCGAGCGCACGACCGCGTTGTCGGAGATGCCGAGGCGGTAGATGTTGCCGTCGGCGTCCTCTTCGAGGTTGGTGAGACAGCCGCGCAGGAAGTCGCGGTCACGCAGCTTCCACTCCTCGCGCACCTGGTATTCGGCGCCGATGCCGAACACGCCGCGGTCGAAGTTCTTACCCCAGGCGGCGGAGATCGTGTAGTCCTCGCCCTCGCCCTGCGGGTTGACGTCGCCCACAGCCTGAAGCTCGAGACCGTCGAAGTCCTTGCGCAGGATGACGTTGACCACGCCCGCAACCGCGTCCGAGCCGTACACCGACGACGCGCCGTCGGTCAGGATGTCGAAGCGGTCGACGAGAGTGCCCGGAATGAGGTTGATCGACGGGCTGGTCGGCGCACCTTCCACGCCCGACGGAGCGAGGCGGCGGCCGTTGACCAGCAGCAGCGTGCGGCTGGCATCGAGGCCGCGCAGGTTGACGGTCTGCGAACCCGGGCCGTTGTCGAGCACGAAGCCGTTAAAGGTCGCGTCGATCTGCGTCCCCGCGGCAGCAGCCGAACGCTGCAGGATCTGGGCCGGATCGAACGCGCCGACAGCCTGCTGGTTCTCGGTGGTGAGCACCTGAAGCGGCGAGATCGAGCTGTAGGTGTCGCGCACGATGCGCGAGCCGGTCACGGTGATGTTGCCCTGCTGCGGCCCGCTGGCACGCCCGGACGCGTCAGTCGTGACTTCGACCTTCTCCTCTTCGGCCTGCTCCTCAGGCTGCTCTTCGGCATCCTGCGCCCAGACGGGCCCAGCCACCACGAAGGCGATTGCCGATGCGGAGAAGGCCAGCGCCTTCAGCGAATTGCTCTGAAATTTCTTCATGATCACTCCAGTTGCCCTAACCGGAGACAGCACGACAACCACTCTCGCCCGTCACATAATTGCCCCATGTGACAGGCGATCAGTTCAATGGTTGTCCAAGTCAGTCCCCGCAGTGACCGATTTGTGCAATAGCGAAAGTTTGATGTCAAAGAGCGCCGCCGCGCCCCCGCACTTTTCCGGCAGGTGTTGCGTTAATCCCACATTCAGGGCCGCCCCCGGGATCACCCCGAAACATTGTTAATTTGCGACTTTACGAATATTAAAAGAAAGGGCGGCTTGCACGCAACAAACCGCCCTGCTTGCCGAATGAGACCGGCACTTGTCATAATCTTGCGCGGAACGAATGGCAGCGGATCTCACCGAATCGCCATCTCCAACTGCCCGTCGCCCTCGTCGATCACCAGCGTGCTGCCGTCGGGCAGCTTGCCTTCGAGCAGCATCTCGGCGAGCGGGTCCTGCAGATAACGCTGCACCGCGCGCTTCAACGGCCTTGCGCCATAGACCGGATCGTAACCCACCCGCCCGAGCCAACGCAGCGCGGCATCGGTCAGATCGAGCTTGATCTTGCGATCCGCCAGCAGCTTCTGCACCCGCCCGACCTGGATCTGGACGATCGGCGCCATGTGCTCCTGGCCCAGCCGGTGGAACAGGATGATCTCGTCGAGGCGGTTGAGGAACTCGGGCCGGAAATGGCCGCGCACCACGTCCATCACGTCCTTCTCGACCGTGGCGACCTCCGCCCCGTCAGGCAGGTTGGCGAGATACTGGCTGCCGAGGTTCGAGGTGAGAATGATCAGCGTGTTGCTGAAATCCACCACCCGGCCCTGGCCGTCGGTCAGGCGCCCGTCGTCGAGCACTTGCAGCAGCACGTTGAAGACATC
>CAZQOO010000055.1:0-15040 GCA_964594845.1 uncultured Porphyrobacter sp.
CGGGTTGGCGACATAGGTCGAACCGGCGCGCCACTGGTAGGTGTCCGAGGGCTCGACGGTGATCGCCTGCCAGTGCTCGTCACCGTCATAGACGTTGGCGTAGCGGCTGACGAACATCGAGCGGTCGATATTGGCGGCGCGGTGTTCGGCGATCCCGGCGTTCGAGGGCCACAGGTCGGCGAGCATCACGTCATTGCCGTTCTGGTCCTGCCCGATCGGGGTGGTGGTGATGTCCTCGGTGACGGTTCCCTTGAGCGCATAGGCCACCACCAGCGGCGGCGAGGCGAGGAAGTTGGCGCGCACGTCGGGCGAGACGCGGCCTTCGAAGTTGCGGTTGCCCGAGAGGACCGAGGCAGCGACGATGTCGTTGCCGTTGATCGCAGCCGAAATCGGCGCGGCGAGCGGGCCGGAATTGCCGATGCAGGTGGTGCAGCCGTAGCCGACAAGGTCGAAGCCGACCGCGTCGAGATGCTCCTGCAGGCCCGACTTCACGAGGTAGTCGGTCACCACCTGCGATCCGGGGGCAAGCGAGGTCTTGACCCACGGCTTGGGCTTCAGCCCGCGCTCGTTGGCCTTCTTGGCGACGAGCCCTGCGGCGATCAGCACGTCGGGGTTGGAGGTGTTGGTGCAGGAGGTGATCGCGGCGATCACCACGTCACCGTCGCCGATGTCGTGATCCTTGCCTTCCACTGCCACGCGCGCGGGCGCAGCCGTGCCCTAGGCCTTGGTGATAACGCGGTTGAACAGCTCTTCCACCTGGTCGAGCACCACCTTGTCCTGCGGGCGCTTGGGGCCGGCGAGGCTGGGGACGACGGCGGCCATGTCGAGGCTCAGCGTCTTGGTGAACACTGGCACGTTGGCCGGATCGAACCACATGCCCTGCGCCTTGGCATAGGCTTCGACCAGCGCGATGGTTTCCTCGCTGCGTCCGGTGAGGCGCAGGTATTCGATGGTCTTGTCGTCGATCCCGAAGAAGCCGCAGGTCGCGCCGTATTCCGGGGCCATGTTGGCGATGGTCGCGCGGTCGGCCAGCGTGAGGTTGGCGACGCCCGGACCGTAGAATTCGACGAAGCGGCCCACCACGCCGACTTCGCGCAGCATTTGCACGCAGGTCAGCACGAGGTCGGTCGCGGTCACGCCTTCGGCCATCCGGCCTTCGAGATGGAAGCCGACCACTTCGGGGATCAGCATCGAGACCGGCTGGCCGAGCATCGCGGCTTCCGCCTCGATCCCGCCCACGCCCCAGCCCAGCACGCCGAGGCCGTTGATCATGGTGGTGTGGCTGTCGGTGCCCACGCAAGTGTCGGGATAGGCGACCGTCACGCCGTCCGGCCCTTCGGACGACCACACCGCGCGGGCGATGTGTTCGAGGTTCACCTGGTGGCAGATGCCGGTGCCCGGGGGCACGGCGGAGAAGTTCTGGAAGCTCTTGGAGCCCCACTTGAGGAAGTCGTAGCGCTCGGCATTGCGCTCGTATTCGAGCGCCATGTTGGCTTCCATCGCCTTGGGGTGGCCGAATTCGTCGACCATCACCGAGTGGTCGATGACGAGGTTGACCGGCACCAGCGGGTTGATCTTGGCGGTGTCGCCACCGAGCTTCTTGATCGCGTCGCGCATCGCGGCAAGGTCGACCACGCAGGGCACGCCGGTGAAATCCTGCAGCAGCACGCGCGCGGGACGGTACTGGATTTCCTCGCCGGTGACGGGGTTGTTCTGCCAGTCGACGATCGCCTGGATGTGCTCGCGTCCCACGGTGAACCCGTCATCCTCGAAGCGCAGCAGGTTTTCGAGCAGCACCTTCATCGAGATCGGCAGGCGCGAAATGTCGCCCAGCTGCTCGGCGGCCTTGGCGAGCGAATAATAGGCATATTCCTTGCCGCCCACATTGAGGGTCTGGCGGGTGCCGAGCGAATCCTTGCCGATGTCGGTCATGGGAGGGTTCCATCCTTTCTGGTTGCCCGCACCCCGATCCAGAAAGGCGCGGATTTCGCCCGCGCTCCTGCGCTCCCGCGCGCGCGAGGTCAAGGGGGGTTCCCCTCGGTCAATCGTCTTAGACCGCGGCCTTTTTGCCCTCAGGATCGCCCCGTGCGGCCAGCCAGCAGCCGGTGACGATCAGCGCGGTGCCCGCCAGCGTCGGCAGGGTGACGTTCTCGCGGAAGAATAGCCAGCCGAACAGCGCCGCCCAGACGAAGCCCGAATACTCGGTCGGCACCAGCACGTTCGCCTCGGCGCGGGCATAGGCCCAGGCGATCGACAGCGATCCGGCAACCGTCAGCGCGCCTGCCGCCAGCAGCGCAAGCGACGCATCGCTGACCGGCGTCTCCCACAGGAACGGGGCGAGGGTGAGCAACACCAGCCCGCCGATCCCGCTATGGAAGGTCGCGATTTCCAGCGGCCCGGCAACTTGCGCCTGCCTGCGGATCACGATGAAGTTGTAGGCATAGAGCAGCGCCGAGACGAACAGCGAGGCCACCCCCAGCGCCGCCCTTTCGTCGAACGCGCCCTCGCCGATCCGCCCGCCGACGATCACCAGCGTCCCCGCAAAGCCGAGCACGCTGGCACCGATGGCCGCGCGGCTGATGGTCTCGCCGAGCAGCACGCTGGCGAGGTAGAGCGCGATCAGCGGGGCGATGAAGCTCAGCGCGATGGCTTCGGCCAGCGGCAGCACCGTCAGCGAGAAGAAGAAGGTCAACGCCATGAAGGCCGAGACGATTCCGCGCTCGATATGCAGCTTCCACACGGCGCGCGTCGGCATCGCCGGCCCGCGCGACAGCCAGATCGGCGCGATCAGCGCGGCGCCGATGAAGGCGCGCAGGACGGTGGCGGTATAGGCCCCGATCATCAGCGCGGCCTCCTTCATGAAGGCGTCCATCAGCGACAGGAAGCCTACACCCGCCAGCGCGGCGGCAAAAGGCAGGAGCGGATGGGAGCGTCGGGACATAGCAAGCGCGCGAATAGAGCATCGCGCCGAAAAGTGGGAACCGGTTTTCGGCTCCTCGGCGATGCGACCGCACATCAACGCGCCTTATTCACCTCGGCGCAAGCGAAGGCGGTTGATAGAGGGGCTCCGGCGCGGGTATGATGCCGGGCGATGGAGTGCGGCCGCGCAGGGCGGCCGGGCGGGGTTGAAAGCGATTTTATGACAAGGTTCACGGGCAAACTGGCATGCGGGATCGCCGCGGCAGCGCTGCTGGCGGGCACGGCCATTGCCCAGACGCAGGCGCAATCGCAGAGCGCGCGGGGGGATGTGATACCCGGCGGCCAGCAGCAGGGCGGCCCCCAGCCCGCGCAGCTGCCTGCGCCTGCTCCTGCCAACAAGAACGGTGCCTTCGAGGCCGCCTTCCCGCAGACCGTATCCGAACCGGTGGTGCAGGGCGGGATGGAAAAGCCCGATCCGCAGGTGCAGCCCTGGACCATCGCCAATGCGACCAAGCTGGTTGCGGTGATCGAGGGGATCGGTGCGGAAGGGCTCGACCCCAAGGACTATGATCTCCAGCCGCTCAAGGTGGCGCTGGCTGCCGGCCCGTCGGACGAGCTCGATCAGCTCGCCTCGCAGAGCTTTGCCTGGCTGGTCGAGGACCTGCGCGACGGGCGCACCCCGATGGACGCCCGCACGCAGTGGTTCGTGGTCGATCCCGACCGCGAGATCTTCCGCACCGGCAATCTGCTGACCGAGGCGCTCAAAACCGGCGATATTGCCGGGACGCTGGCGCAGCTTCACCCCACCCATCCCGACTATGCGCGGCTACGCGCCGAACTCGCCAAGACTCCGGCGAGCGCCACCGCCAAGCGCAAGCTGATCCGCGCCAACATGGACCGCTGGCGCTGGCTGGCCCGCGATCTGGGGCCGCAATATCTCATCACCAACGTCCCCGAATTCCAGCTGCGCCTGACGGTCAAGGACAAGATCATCAGCACCTATCGCACGATCGTCGGCAAGCCGGGGCGCACCGCCACCCCGCAGCTGGCCGAGATGGTCGAAGGCGTGGTGTTCAACCCGACCTGGACAGTGCCGCAGTCGATCGTGAAGGGCGAAGGGCTTGGCGCGCGCGCGCTCGGCAATCCGGCCTGGGCGCGGCGCAACGGCTATGTCGCGACCAAGGGCGCGAACGGCTACATCAGCGTGGTGCAGCAGCCCGGGCCGGGCAATTCGCTGGGCCAGATGAAGCTCGAAATGCCCAACGAGCATGCGATCTTCTTCCACGATACGCCTTCGCGCCACCTGTTCGCCAATGACAGCCGCGCGCTCTCGCACGGCTGCATCCGCACCGAGCGGGCGCTGGAGCTGGCGATCACCATGGCGATCCTCGGCAAGGGCGCAACCAAGGAAGAGGCGCTGGCGATCTCGAATTCGGGCAAATATACCAAGGTGATGCTGCAGCGGCAGTTTCCGGCCTACATCACCTATTTCACCATGGCGTCGGACATCAACGGCGAGATGGCGACCTTCAACGACATCTACGGCCGCGACGCGCCCGTGCTCGCCAGCCTCGACAAGCCGCGGGTGCGCAACCGCAGCAATGCGATCGACGATGAAGTGATCGTGATCGAGGACGATCTGCAGGACAGCTAGGGTCGGGCCAGGGCCTCAGAATGCGCTGGCGGCTGCGCCCGGGCCGAATTGCAGCGACTTGCGTTCGTAACGGGCCAGTTCGGGCACAGGCTGGACGCTGCCGTCTTCCTCCAGTCCCAGGCTGTCGGCATAGAGCAGACGCCCGCCTGACAGATGCATCAGCGCGATGCGGAACTGTTCCTCGCCCATCGCGAAGCAGCCGTTGGAGCGGCCAAGGCGGCCGTAGCGTTCGAGATGCGCGGGTTCGGCATAGTCGGCGCGGTGCATCACGATGTAGCGGCGCAGCGCGGCATTGTTGGTCTCGTCGAGCCCGCCGAGGCGCACCGAGGTGCCGTAGCGGCCCTTGTACCATTCCCACGTCACATAGGCGCCGCGGCTGGTGGCGTTGGAGCCTTCGGTGTTGGAGAACTGCTTGAGCCAGCCGTCATGCTGCGGGTCGGAGCCCTGCCCGTGGCTGACGTGATAGGAATTGACCTCGCCGCGTTCGAGATTGACGAAGTGGAAGCGCGGCTTGGCCGAATGCAGGCCGAAATCGGCGATGCCGACGATGTCGTGCTTCCAGATCGCATTGCCTGCCCGCGCCAGCTCGCGCTGGGCGATGCCGAACAGGATGCGGTCGCGCGGGGTGCCCGAGGCTGGCATGGCCGCGACCGACGCGAAGGCGCGCGTCGGCAGTGCCAATGCCGCACCGACGGCCAGAGTGCCTTTCAAAAGCTCGCGACGTTTCATTATGCCGTAACGTAACGTGCAAGCCTTGCGTTCCCAATAACGCAAATGGCCCACCCGCACGGCTCGTCGCAGTTATGCGTCAATTCGTGGGAGGAAGGCCCTCTTCGTGAAGCGCCTTGGCTTCCAAACCGAGCCGGATCACATGCGGCATGGCCTGCATCACCGCTGCGCGAAAGCCCCCCAGCACCGCGAGGCGCGGGTCGCCCGCCGCCATCATCCGCGCCACCGTCGGCCCCGTCGGATCGAGCCGCGATTTCGCCAGCCACGCCGCGATTTCGGGGGTCTGCGACCAGGTGCCGCGGTTCATCAGGTTCATCATGAAGGCATAGGGGAAGGTCGCCGGCGTGTCGGTCAGCGGCGCGGTACGGGCGAGCTGGTTGCGGGTCGCATCGTCGGCATAATGCACTTCGAGGAAGGCGGTGAGCGCCGCGCTGAAGGTCACCAGCGGCACGTGGACGGGTTGCAGCACGATGGTGTCGCCGCGGAACTGCGGGCCGGCATTGGCCTCGGCGGTGAAGGGCACGGCGCGGGCGGTGCAGTCGATGAACAGCGCGCCTTCGGGCACGGCGTGGCTCTGGCCGCCGAAATGGAGCGCGCCGTGATCGATGTGCGTCACCCGGCCCTTGCGGATCACCTGAGTGATCTGCCGCAGCAGCGCGATCTCGCCTTCGGAGATCACCGCGAAGTGGAACATTTCCGGCTTTACCTCTGGGTCGATGCGCAACACGTAGCCGCCGCGCTCAAGGTGCTCGAACAGCGCGTCACCGTCGCTGGCGGCGGCGCAGGCTTCCAGATGCGCCATCTGGTTGGCGATCGTCGCACCGAGGAAGTCCTCGCCCGGCTGAACGAACTTGCGGTTGGTCAGCCAGCTGTCGCGCGGGCGCACCCAGTGAATGCGCTCCGGCGCGATCCCGGCTTCGAGCAGCCACTCGCCGGCATCCATCGCGGTCTTGCCGCCGCCGAGGATGACGAAATCGCGCGGGATGGTCTGCGGCGCCTTCCACAGATCGGGCAACTCCCCCGGCGCGACCACGCGCACGCCCTCGGCGGCCGAGAAGGCGCGCTTGTGGGTGCTGGGCACCGAGGTCTGGTAGAAGGTCGCATCGACCAGCTTGCGGCGCACGGTAATGGCTTGCTCCGCGCCCGACAGCACCCCCGCGATCCGCGCCGTGCCGTCGGCATCGTGGCCCTTGAACTCGCTCAGCCGGTGATAGGCGACGCGGCCCGAAGGCAGCAGACGCAGGTTCATCACCTTTTCGAAATAGGCCGAAACCTCCGTCCCGCTGGCCAGCGCATAGAGCCCCTGATTGGGGCCGTGGGTGTCGATCTGCTCGCCCGGAAAAGCCATTGAATTCACGCCGTAAAAGGCCGAGGGCTGGTGCAGCGCGACGAAGGAATAGGCATCGTTCCAGTGCCCGCCGGGCTTGGCGTGCCTGTCGACGAAGGTGATGTGGCAATCCGGGTCTTCGTCGAGCAGCGTGTCGGCAAAGGCGAGGCCCACCGCGCCCGCGCCGATGATCAGGTAATCCGTTTCGTGGGAAGCCATCGCGCGCTCGCTTTTCTGTCTGCCTGTCCGCGCCTTAGCACGATTGCGGCGCAGGCCAGCGCCCATTCTCGTCCGCCATCGCCAGCATCGAGGCAGCGTGGCGCGCGGCGACAACGCGCGGATCATCGCCGTAACCGCCCCCCAATGCGCTGGCGACGGGCAGCCCACGACCCCTGCACGAGGCGACAACGAAGCGGTCACGCAGCGCCAGTCCCGCATCGGTCAGCGCCAGCCGACCGAGCTTGTCCTCGGCATGCGGATCGACCCCCGCCTGATAGAGCACGACGTCGGGGGCGAAATCGGCCAGAACCTCCGGCAGGTGGCGGGTGAGGGCCGCCATGTAGCCATCGTCATCGACCCCGTCCGGCAGGCCGACATCGCGGCTGGAGCGCGCTTTCCTGACCGGAAAGTTCTTCTCGGCATGGAGCGAGAGGGTGAAGATGTCCTCGCGCCCGGCGGTGAGGCTGGCGGTGCCGTCGCCCTGATGCACGTCGAGGTCGACGATCAGCACGCGGCCGGCGTGGCGTTCGGCGATCAGGCGGTTGGCGGCAACGGCGAGGTCGTTGAACACGCAGTAACCCGCGCCGGTATCGTGCAGCGCATGGTGGCTCCCCGCAGCGGAGTTGGCGGCATAGCCGTGGCGCATTGCCAGCCGGGCGGCGAGCCATGTCCCGCCATTGGTGTGGCACACGCGCGAGGTGATCGCAGGCGTGACGGGAAAGCCGATCCGGCGCTCCTTGTCGCGCGGGACTTCGGCGCGGAACACTTGGTCGACGTAATCGGGACAATGCACCGCTTCGAGCCATTCCCGCGGCATCGGATCGGGCGCGTGCTCGGTGATGGCCGCGCCGCTGCGGCGCAGTTCCTCCATCACGAGGTAGTATTTGTCGAAGCGGAAGCTGCCGCGTTCGGGGCGGGGTGCCATGTAGTCGGCGTGGTGGACGACGTGGAGCATGGCCTTACAGCCAGCCGGTATGCTGGCCAAGGATCTTGCAGCCCAGCGCGATCAGGATCACGCCGCCCGCGCGCTCGGCCCATTCGCCCCACCTGTCGCCTGCGACCCGTCCCAGCGCCACCCCCGCACCGCTCATGGCGGCGGTGACGAGGCCGATCAACGCCACGGCCACCAGCGGCGCCACTTCGAGCGTCGGCAGGGTGATCCCCGCCGCCAGCGCGTCGATGCTGGTCGCCACCCCGGCTAGCAGCAGCGCGCGGCCGGTCAGCGCGTGGGAGGCTTCCTCCTCGCCGACATGGCCGCCGAGCATCCGCACACCGAGGAAGGTCAGCAGCCCGAAGGCGATCCAGTGATCGACAGCTTCGATATAGATCAGCGCCACCGCGCCGATCACCCAGCCAGCGAGCGGCATCAGCGCCTGGAACACCCCGAAGGTGATCGCAATCGCAAGCCCGCCGCGCAAGCCGGGGCGGAACTTCGCGCCTTGCGTGAGCGCGACCGCAAAAGCGTCCATCGCCAGCGCAAAGGCGAGCAGCAGGGCTTCGATCATCGCATTACTGTCCTGCCAGCGCGGCGAGTTCGGCGTAGATCGCCTCTTCCGAGCGGCTGGCGGCGTTGCGCCAGCTTGCCGCCGTGTCGAGGTTCACTGCCTTGCCCTCGGCCGTCAGCACCAGCAGCGCAGGCGTGCCGGGCAGCTCGGCAAGGCCGAAGCGGCGCGGCACGTCGAGATTGTGCCCGTCGCCGGTCTGCGGCATTCCGACATTGACGAAGACGAGCTCGTACCTGTCCGCCACCAGCGCGGCAAAGCGCGGGGTTTCGAGCCAGCCGGCGAGCGCGGTGCTGTCGTGACACCAGTTGGCGCCCAGCACCAGCAGCACGCGCTTGCCATTGCCCGACGCGCGGGCGAGGGCAGCGTCGACCTCGCCGCTGGCATCGGCTGCGGCGTTGTAAAGCATCGCCTGCGGCCCGTGGGACTTTACCACGGGAGCAGTCGTCGCGCAGGCGGCGAGCGCCAGCGCCAGACTTGCGGCAAGCCGCGCGCGGATCACTCGGCGGCTTCGGCGGGCGTTGCGTGGGGATCGAAGGCGGTCGCCTCGCCCCGCTCGATCGCAGCAGCCTTTTCCTCGACCAGCTTGACGATGTGTTCGAGCATCGCCTCGTCGTCGATGGCGTGGGCCTTCATGCCCGACAGGTAGACCATGTGCTTGCCATTGCCGCCGCCGGTGAGGCCGATATCGGTCTCGCGCGCTTCGCCCGGGCCGTTGACGACACAGCCGAGCACCGAGAGGCTCATCGGCGTCTTGATGTGTTCGAGCCGCTTTTCGAGCGTTTCGACCGTGCGGATCACGTCGAAGCCCTGGCGCGAGCACGAGGGGCACGAGACCACGCGCACGCCGCGGGTGCGCAGGCCCAATGCCTTGAGCATCTCGAAGCCGACCTTGATCTCCTGCTCCGGCTCGGCCGAGAGGCTGACGCGGATCGTGTCGCCGATGCCTGCCCACAGCAGCGAGCCGATGCCGATCGAGGACTTGACCGTCCCGCCGATCAGCCCGCCGGCTTCGGTGATGCCGAGGTGCAGCGGACAATCGACCGTTTCGGCAAGGCCGTGATAGGCCGCGACCGCAAGAAACACGTCGGAGGCCTTCACCGCCACCTTGTATTCGTGGAAATCATGATCCTGCAGCAGCTTGATGTGATCCAATGCGCTTTCGATCAGCGCCTCGGGACAGGGCTCGCCGTATTTCTCCAGCAGGTCCTTCTCGAGGCTGCCGGCGTTCACCCCGATGCGGATCGCGCAGCCGTTGGCCTTGGCCGCGCGCACCACTTCGGCGACGCGGTCGGCCGAGCCGATATTGCCCGGGTTGATGCGCAGGCAGGCCGCGCCCGCGTCCGCCGCTTCCAATGCACGCTTGTAGTGGAAGTGGATGTCGGCGACGATGGGAATGCGCGCGGCGCGGGTGATCTGCTTGAAGTTGGCGGTCGATTCCTCGGTCGGGCAGGACACGCGGATGATGTCCGCGCCCACTTCCTCGCAGCGGCGGATCTGGTCGATCGTCGCCTTGACGTCCTCTGTGGGCGTGTTGGTCATGGTCTGCACGGTGATGGGGGCATCACCGCCGACGGGGACATTGCCGACCATGATCTGACGGCATTTGCGGCGCTCGATCGTGCGCCAGGGACGGATGCTGGACATGGGAAACGCATATAGCCGCGCGGGCGGGTCGGAGCAATGACCCGCAGGGCGAAAGACTTAACCTGATATATGCAAGATGTCGCAGATTGGGGCAGTCCCGCAATCGCCGGTTCGCTGCGCCCGGTGCGCAGGGTAATTGTTACAGATTGGAGTCATAAAGACGACTCTGCCGCAGGGGGAGCGGCGCACTGAGGACGCTAATTCGATGATCAGGCCTGCCGACATCCGCGAAACCTTTGGCGAGCTGCTGCGCTCGCCCGCACTGCGCCTCGTGCTGATGTGCATCATTCCCTATGCCTGCGTGCTCGTCGGTCTCGACGTGGCGGCGCATTACGGCGATGCCACGGGTGCCGCGCTGCCGGTGCAGTTCTTCATGTCGCAGGACGGCTCCTTCGCCGAATTTCTCGAATATGCGCTGACTGCGAGCGCGGCGGCGCTGCTGTTCGTGGTATGGCTGCGGGGGCGGGCGCTGGTCTATCTCACCAGCGCGGTCCTGTTCGCATGGCTGACGATCGACAACTGGGGCGAGGTGCACGAGCAGGTCGGCTATGCGCTCGGCGCGATGCTGCCGGTGATTGCCGCCCTGCCGGTCGAGCCGCACCACCTTGCCGAGACGCTGGTGTTCGTGCTGGTCGGGGTGATGTGGGCTGCCGGCATGGCGGTTGCGCTGCGTCGGGCCGACAGGCGCGCGGCAACGCACGGCGCGCTGATCGCGGCGGCAATCGCCGGGGCGGCGGTGTTCGGCATCGCGGTCGATCTGGTCACTTCGTGGGGCCATCACGGCGCAGGCGTGCTCAACCTGCTCGCCTTCATCGAGGACGAAGGCGAATTCGCGATGATCATTCTCGCCTTTGCCCTGTGCGTGGGTATCTACGATGTCGAGACGCGGCGGCTGAAGGAACAGGGCGCGCGGCAGCCTGCGGTGCAGTTCCTCAAGGCCTGAGAGGGGGCCGGTCACCAGCGGATCAGCGGCGGGACGATCACCCGCGCGGCAATCGCCGCAATCGGCACCGGCAGCACGTGCCACAGCCCGAGATGCACGATCCCGTCGAGCGGGCAGGTGAGGCCGAAGGCGAGCGCGCCGAGCGCGCCTGACGCCAGTCCGGTCAGCCACGCCTGCCGGGCCAGCGCCACGGGTGCAGCGCGGCGCAGGAACAGCACGGCGGCGATGGCCACCACCAGCCCCGCCGCCAGCGCCGAGGACAGGCAGTGCAGCGCATCGGGATCGGCTAGGTGCTCGTGCGGGCCGCGCACCAGCTGGATCGCCGCCGCCAGCGGCAGCACCCCGAGCAGCGCGAAGACCCACACAGGCGCATTCGGGCGCGGGCCGACCTGCGGCAAGGCGCCCGCCACCAGCGCTGCCGTGCTCGCCGCGCCCATCAGCAGCAGCAATCCGTTGGTGACCCAGAAGAACGGCGAGGCCTCGCCGGCGAACATGCCGCTCCAGAATCCGAACATCGCGCTCGCGCCGGTCGCGGCGGCGGCGGTCGCAGCGACGATCACCGCCGCGCCTTCCCGGCCTCGCACCCGGCGCACGGGGGAGCAATTCTCGGCCAGTGCGGCGATCAGATCGGCGCGGGAGGTCGGTTCGTTCATGTCGTTTCCGCTTTCTCGACCAGCGCGGCGAGCTTCTTGAGGCCGCGGTGGATGTTCACTTTGACGAGGCTCTCGCTCTGCCCGCTGCGCTGCGAGGCTTCCTCGATCGAGAGCCCTTCGATCTTGACCAGCTCGATCGCCTGCGCCTGTCCCGAGGGGAGCCGCGCGAACAGCCGGTCGAGGCTGAGGCGGGCGAGCACGCCGTCCTCCCCGCTGTCCTGCGCGCCGGCATCGTCCTCCAGCGCCTCGCCCGCCTCGCGGTAGACGCGCCGCAGGTGATCGACCCAGCGATAGCGCGCGATCGCCGCCAGCCACGGCAGGAACGGGCGCGCCGGATCCCATGTGGCGCGCTTGGTGTGGAGCGCGATCAGCACCTCCTGCACCAGATCATCGACCTGTTCCGGCGGCACGCGGCGGCGGAAATAGCGTTCCAGCCACAGCCCCGCCTCGGTCAGCAGCACCGTCGCCGCCGCCCGGTCGCCCTGCTGCATCGCGGCCATCAGCCTGGCAAAGGTGGCCTCGTCGGCAAGCATTCAGGGTCTTGAACAGTCCTCTTGCAGCGTGGAGGCGCCGGCAGATGTGATGGCGTTACGTGCCGTCGGTCCGCGCGGTTACACTCTGCCCGAACATTGCCCGCGCCGCCAAGGCCCGCGAAAGCCTTGACTTGGCCGCGCCGCGCTCCAGTCTGGCGGGCAAGAGGGAGAGATCATGCTGACCGACAACACTGCCGAGCTGCGCAGCCCCGCGCCGAGCTTCATCATGCGCGCCGTCAAGTGGCTCATCGCCAGACGGCCTCCGGTGTTCCCGCATGATGCGGCCGGATTTCACGCAGCCATGGCGGATCGCAAGACCCCCGCCGACGCGCCGATGCCGGTGGCCTTCCATCGCGACTTTCTGGTTGGCGAGTGGGAGGCGGCAGGTCATCCGGTGGTCACCATCCACCCCAAGAGCGGTCCGGCCGAATGGCACATGCTCTATTTCCACGGCGGAGGCTTCGTCCAGCCGATGTTCAAGGTGCATTGGCCGCTGGTGGGGGCGATGGTGAAGCATTGCGGCATCAGCGTCACCGTGCCGCTCTATCCGGTGGTGCCCGAGGCAACCCATGCAGAACAGGACGCAGTCGCCGATGCCGCCTGGGCGACGCTGGCCGAACATCATGATCCGGCGAAGATCGTTCTGAACGGCGACAGCGCGGGCGGGCACATGGCGCTGGCGCTGGCGCTGCGGCTGGTGCGTGCGTGCGGGCCGCTGCCGGGCAAGCTCGCGCTGTTCGCCCCGTGGCTCGATCTGACGCTCGCCGATCCCGCCATCGCCGCGGTCGAGCCGCATGACGTGATGCTCAAGATCGGCACCCTGCGCGCCTGCGGAGAACTGGTGGCGGGCACCCGCGATCCGGCCAGCGCCGAGGTCAGCCCGCTCTACACCCCGGCCGAGGAACTCAGCGCCCTGCCCCCGACCCGCATCTGGACCGGGCGGCACGACCTGTTCATCGTCGATTCGCGGACCTTCGCTGCCAGACTGCGCGCCGCCGGGGTGGACGCGAAACTCTACGAATACGAGGCCGCGCCGCACGTGTTCATGGCGATCACTCCGACGCGCGAGGCGAAGGACGTGTTCGGATTGCTCGCGGATTTCCTCGCCGGCTAGGCGTAGCGCGCGCCCGTCAGTTCCTCGCTCAGCGCCCACAAGGCATCGGCAGTGGCCGGATCAAGCGCATAGGAGCGCACCCCGCCGGTGGAGGATACATCGTCCACCGCGGCGACGTGGCAGTCCTCGCAATAGACCCCGCCCTTTCCTTCGATTTCCGGAGCGGTCGCGGCCCAGCAGCTGGTCGCCGCGCCCTGCGGGACGGTTTTCCATTGAAAGCCGCTGTCGGAGCTGGTGACGCGGGCCATCAGCGCGGCGATCATTTCCTCGGTCATGTGGCGGCCGAGATTGGTCTGGATGCCGCCCGGATGCACCGCATAGGCATGGATGCCCCGCGCCCCAAGCCGCGCTTCGAGCCCGACGGTGAACAGGATGTTGGCGGTCTTGGAATGGCCGTAGCTTTCCCATGGGTCATAATCGCGCGCCTCGAAATGCGGGTCTTCCAGATTGACCGGCGCGAAGTGGTGCCCGCGGCTGGAGAGGTTGACGATGCGCTTTGCGGTCCCCGCCTCGATCAGGGGCAGCAGTTCGGCGGTGAGCGCGAAATGGCCGAAGTGGTTGGTGCCGAGCTGCATCTCGAACCCGTCGGCGGTGCGCATCAGCGGGCAGGCCATCACCCCGGCATTGTTGATGAGGATGTCGATCCTGGCGAGCCGCGCGCGGGCTTCGGCCCCGCAGGCGCGAAGTTGCGCAAGGTTGCCGAGATCGCAGATGATGGTTTCGAGGCTCGCATCCGGCAGGCTCTCGCGGATTGCCGCCACCGCCGCGTCGAGCTTGGCCTGATCCCGCCCTGCCATCACCACATGCGCGCCTTTGGCGGCCATGGCGCGGGCGGTCTCCTGCCCGAGACCCGAATTGGCGCCGGTGATGAACACCGTCAGCCCTGTCAGATCGCGCTCTGCCAGCACCTCGTCGGTGGTGCTGCTCCAGCCGAATGCGCTCATGGTCTCTCTCCCCCGTTTACAGTTTCACTTCGTACAGGAATTCCGCGTCGAGCTGCTCGCCCACCTGGAAGGTGATGTCTGCGATCTTGGCAAAGCCGTAGCGCTGGTAGAACCGCTGCGCGCCGTAGTTCTCGGAATAGACGCTGAGCAGAATCGCATCATGCCCGCCAGCGCGCGCCTGTTCCAGCGCCCAGTCCATCAGCTTCGCGCCGATGCCGTGGCCGGTATGGTCGGGAAGGGCATAGAGCTGGCCGAGTTCGATCGGGTTGGTCGCATCGCTCAGCGCGGTGTAGTGGCTCGGATAGCGCAGCTTGCAATAGGCCACGAGCTGGCCTTCATTCTCGACAAGGCGATGGGTGCATTCGCTCCCTGCGATCTCTTCGGCCACGGGCCCGGGGGAGTGCACCTGTTCGAGGAAGGCGGCGAGGTCTTCCGGCTTGTAGAGGTGGCCGAAGGCGGCGATGAAGGTTTGCGCGCCCAGCGCGGCAAGCGCGGGGGCATCGGATAGCGTGGCGGGACGGTAGATCATTTCCTCGTCCCTAGCCGCTCGGGTGCGTGCTGTTAAGCTGGCGAAAGGCGCAGGCCCGCGTTACACCTTGACCCATGAAGAAACTCATTGCCGCAGTCGCGCTCGCCCTCCTGTCCCAAGCTGCCCTTGCCGAGGAAGCGCCGAAATGGTCGATCGCGATCCACGGCGGGGCGGGCACGCTCGATCCGGCGCAAATGACGCCCGAACGCCGCGCCGAATACGAAGCAGCGCTCCAGAAGGCGCTCGATGCCGGGGCCAAGGTGCTGGCCGAGGGCGGGAGCGCGATGGATGCGGTCAAGGCGGCGATCATGCCGATGGAGGATTCGC
>CAZQOO010000056.1:0-2495 GCA_964594845.1 uncultured Porphyrobacter sp.
AGCATGACGTGGTGATCCTGCTCGATTCGATCACCCGTCTGGGCCGGGCCTACAACACCGTGGTGCCGTCCTCGGGCAAGGTGCTGACCGGCGGTGTGGACGCCAATGCGCTCCAGCGGCCCAAGCGCTTCTTCGGTGCAGCGCGCAACATCGAGGAAGGCGGCAGCCTCTCGATCATCGCCACCGCGCTGATCGACACCGGCAGCCGCATGGACGAAGTGATTTTCGAAGAGTTCAAGGGCACCGGCAACAGCGAAATCGTGCTCGACCGCAAGGTGGCCGACAAGCGCATCTTCCCGGCACTCGATGTCGGCAAGTCCGGCACCCGCAAGGAAGAGCTGCTGGTGCAGAAGGATAACCTCTCCAAGATGTGGGTGCTGCGCCGCATCCTGATGCAGATGGGCACCGTAGATGCGATGGAGTTCCTGCTCGACAAGATGAAGGATTCGAAGACCAACGAAGACTTCTTCAACACGATGAACCAGTAGGTTAGCATGCAACCGGGCCATGGGGTCGGCCCGCAAGGACAGGCGTTAAGGGACGGGACGACGTGCTTAGCCAGTATCTCTACATCAGCACCGCGCCGACCCTGCCGCGCGAGGAAGTCGACGCGATTCTCGCCACCAGTGCGCGCAACAATCCGGCGCGCGGGATCACCGGTCTTTTGCTGTTCAACGGTCGCAACTTCCTCCAGCTGCTTGAGGGCGAGGAAGCCGAGGTTGCGGGCCTGATGGACAGGATCACCGCGGATTCGCGCCATTCGGGTGTCTCGGTGCTCGACCGCCGTGGAATCGCCGCGCGCACCTGTCCCGATTGGGCGATGAAGCGCGTCCTGATCGCGGAAAGCATCGATGCCCGGCGCGAGATGCTGGAACGCGACCTGCCCGAGGGCCTCGATCCCGAAGTCCGCAAGATGATCGTCAACTTCGCGGTGCTGAACTAGGCTCCCTAGGGAAACTCCCTAGCCGATGGCTACGGAGCACTAGCCCCTTCGGAGCTATCCGGCCTCCGCACGCACTGTGGAGCAAGGGATGCGCCGGATCATCTATCAGAGCCTCGCCTCGCCGGACATGGACAGGGCCGAGCTGTTCCGCCTGGTCTACCACGCACGGGTCGCCAACGAGGAGCGGGGCCTCAGCGGCTTTCTGCTGTTTGCCGACCAGCGCTTCCTTCAGGTGATCGAAGGCGAAACCTGGAAGCTGATGGCCACCTTCGCGAAAATCCGTCGCGATGTCCGGCACCGCGGCGTGACGGTGATTGACGAGCGGTCGATCACGGCGCCGATCTTCGGGAAGTGGCGGATGCGCTGCTTCGATGAAGGCGGTGCCGGGATGGCGCTCGATGCGATCGCAGCCGAAGCGTCCGGCCATGTGCCCAGAGTGGTCGAAGACGCGGTCGCAGCCTTCTTCGGCTGCGAACGTGCACAGGCCAACCTCCAGCGGCTGCATCTGGTCTAGGCGTCAGGCGGGAGCGATTGCCAGCGCGGTTATCATGACTTAGCGTCCAATTTCATGGATCAGGTCACTATCGCGATTGCCGTGTCACGCGTCGAGGCGGTGGTGGTGGCCGGGATGCTCGAAGGCTACGGCATTCCGGTGCATATCGGTGCCGATGCGCAGGGTTCCACCGAATATAATTCGCTCGCGCTGGGTGGTTATCGCCTGTGGGTTTCCGAGGCCGACTGGCCGGCTGCGTCTGATATCCTGCGCCAGTCCGCCGCCATTGCCCCCGATACGGTAGTGACCGGGCCGCGCCGGGCGATTTTCCGCCTGTGGGGGGCGTCTGTCGGGATTTGTGCGGCGCTGGTCGTGCCCGCGCTGGTGTCGTTCGGTTCCGCAGCGTTCGGAATGCTGCTCGCCCCGCTTGCTTTTCTGATCGTGCCGGTCAATCCGCAGGGGCGCGCCGATTACTACCTCGCGCCGCCTGCGGTGGAGTAGCGGCTCAGCCCTTCGCCTTGGCGAGCTGCGCGCCCATCATTTCCCAGACCTTGTTGATCGCCTTCAACGGGCGAACCATCACCTTGAAATCACTGATTTTCCCCTCGGAATTCCAGCGGATGATGTCGACCCCGTTGATTGCGATCCCGTCGATCTCGGTGACGAATTCGAGCATCATCTCGTCCCCGTCCACCAGCTCGCGGACATAGTGGAAGCTGTCGTTCCCGAGCACGTGGGCGGCGGCGATCAGGTAGGCCATGACGATCGGTTTGCCCGCCTGAGGCGTGTGAACCACGGGGGAGTGGAACACGCAATCATCCGCGATGATGGCGGAGAGCGCGGCCGCATCGCCTTCGCTGTCCATATAGGCGTGCCAGCGGGCGAGGTTCTCCGCGCTCATGCGAGATGTTCCGCGAAGAAGGTGGCTGTGCGGCTGTCGGCGAGGGTGGCGGCTTCCTCATGACGGCGCAGGCCTGTCTCGGTCGCAAAGCCGTGATCGAGGCCCTCGTAATCGTGCAGTGTCACGCGCGGGTGATCGTCGAGCGCGGTGTGCATCGC
>CAZQOO010000056.1:2595-6336 GCA_964594845.1 uncultured Porphyrobacter sp.
GTGCCTGCTGGCCGCGCGACATAGGCACCGAAGCTGGCCCCGTCCTTGTCATTTGGGCCTTCAAGGGTGGGGATGGTTTCGTTGAGGCTCATGGCGTCTCTCTCCGGCTGGTTCGCGGTTGCAGGTCGGTGTCCTATCTCTTGCCTTGCTTGGCTGCCAAGCCCAAATGAGAGAGGCGCGAGCGGGAGAGGAGAGCCAAGTCCCATGAAGATCACCATCGAAGTCGACTGCACCCCCGAAGAGGCCCGCAGTTTCCTCGGCCTGCCGGACGTGTCGGCGGCGAACTCCGTCTATGTCGACAATATCACCAAGGCGATGCAGGGCGTCTCCAACCCCGCGCAGATGGCGGAATATGCCCAGGCGCTGGCGCCGATGGGGCAGGTGGGGCTCAAGCTGTTCCAGAGCTTTGTCGAAGGCGGGATGAAGGCCGCTTCCGGCGGGAAGGGGCCAAAGGCTTCCGACTAATCCCTGCATGAGCGATTCACCGACCATCTTCGCGCTTTCGAGCGGCGCGCCGCCTGCGGGTGTGGGCTTGATCCGGGTCTCGGGGCCGCGCGCGGGTGCGGCGCTGGCGGCGCTGGCGGGGCGGGTGCCCGAGCCGCGCCGCGCGTCGCTGGCGAAGCTGCGCGATGCCTCCGGTGCGCTCCTCGACGAGGCGTTGGTGCTGTGGTTTCCGGGCCCGAACACCGCGACCGGCGAGGATCTCGCGGAGTTCCACTGCCACGGCGGTCGCGCGGTGATTGCTGCGGTGGAGGCGGCACTGGCTGCCCTTCCGGACACCCGCCGCGCCGAGCCGGGCGAATTCACCCGCCGCGCCTTTGCCAATGGCCGGATCGATCTGGCCGAGGCCGAGGGGTTGGGCGATCTCCTCGCCGCCGAAACCGAACTGCAACGCGCCGCAGCGCTCGCCAATGCCGGGGGTGCCTTGTCGCGGCAGGTCGAAGGCTGGCGCGAGAAGGTGCTGGGGCTTTCGGCGGAAGTCGAAGGCGTGCTCGATTTCTCTGACGAGGAGGATTCCGCCGATCTGCCTGAATGTTTCACGTGGAACATTGGCGCGCTGGCAGGCGAGCTGCGCGCATGGCTCGCCCGCCCGCGGTCAGAGCGGTTGGGTGAGGGTTTCCGTGTTGTGCTGGCCGGGCCGCCCAATGCGGGCAAGTCGACCTTGTTCAACGCCCTGATCGAAAGTGAGGCGGCGATCACGTCCCCGATTGCGGGAACCACCCGGGATGTGATCGAGCGTGCTGTGGCGATTGACGGGGTGCCGTTCTCCTTCGTGGACACCGCCGGCTTGCGCGAAGCCGCACAGGCCGATGAAATCGAGGCGATCGGCATCGCCCGTGCCGAGGCGGAACTTGCCCGTGCGGATCTGGTGCTGTGGCTGGGGCCTGAGGGCGAGGGGCCGGAGGGCGCTTGGGAAATTGCCGCCCAGTCTGACCGGCCCGGGTTTGCACCCAAGGTTGCGGCACGCTTCACGCTGTCCGCAACGACAGGGGAGGGCGTGGCGGCGCTCAAGCTGGCGCTGGTCGGGACTGCTCGCGATGCCTTGCCGAAGCCGGGCGAAGCGGCGCTCAATGCCCGCCAGCACGCGCGCCTCTCGGAAGCAGCCGGGGCGCTGGATTCGGCGCGCCGCCTCTCGGACCCGCTTCTCGTTGCCGAGGAACTGCGCCGCGCACGTCTCGCCTTCGACCGCCTGATCGGCCGTGCAACCACTGAGGATATGCTCGACACCCTGTTCGGACGCTTCTGCATCGGGAAGTAATGTTTCACGTGAAACATTGGCCAGACGCCGGCCGGCCAAATCCGCTTTGACTGTCTGCCCCCCGCGCCCTATCTGCGCGCCCATGCAATCCTTCGATGTTCTCGTCATCGGCGGCGGTCACGCCGGGGTGGAGGCTGCCTGCGCGGCGGCTCGGATGGGTGCGCGCACGGCGCTCGTCAGCTTCGATCTCGCGGCCATCGGCGCGATGAGCTGCAACCCGGCTATCGGCGGGCTTGGCAAGGGCCACCTGGTGCGAGAGGTCGATGCGCTCGACGGGGTGATCGGCCGCGCGGCGGATGCCGGAGCGATCCACTACCGGATGCTCAACCGCTCCAAGGGCAGCGCCGTCTGGGGCCCGCGCGTGCAGGCCGATCGTGTGCGCTTCAAGGCAGCGGTGCAGGCGATGGTCCGCGCGCAGGCGAACCTGACGCTGGTGCAGGGCGAGGCGGCAGCGCTGGTTCTGAAGGGCGGGGCGGTTGCGGGGCTCGAACTCGCCGACGGCACCATCCTTGACGCGGGCCGCGTGATCCTGTGCACGGGCACCTTCCTTGGCGGCGTGCTGTTCCGCGGCGAGGAGCGTTTCGAGGGTGGGCGTATCGGGGAGAACGCTGCGAAGCGCCTGGCCGCGCAGCTGCGCGGGGCCGACCTGCCGATGGCGCGGCTCAAGACCGGCACGCCGCCGCGGCTTGACGGGCGCACCATCGACTGGGCGGTGCTGGAAGAGCAGCCCTCGGACGGAGAGAGCTGGACCATGTCCCCCCTCACTGCCGCCCGGGTCAATCCGCAGGTGTTCTGCGCCATCACCCGCACCACGCAGGCGGGCCACGATGCGATCCGCGCCAATCTCCACCGCTCGCCGCTGTTCTCGGGCGCGATTGCTGCGGCCGGGCCGCGCTATTGCCCTTCGATCGAGGACAAGATCCACCGCTTCGGTGACCGCGAGGGGCATCAGGTGTTCCTCGAACCCGAAGGGCTCGACACCCACCTCGTCTATCCCAACGGCATCAGCACATCACTGCCTGTGGATGTGCAGGAGACGGTGGTCCGCACCATGCCCGGATGCGAAAGGGTCGCGATCGTGCAGCCGGGCTATGCCGTCGAATATGATCACATCGATCCGCGCGCGCTCACGCCGGATCTGCAGGTGCGTGCCATTCCCGGCCTCTATTGCGCGGGCCAGATCAACGGCACGACGGGCTACGAGGAAGCCGCCGCGCAGGGTTTGGTCGCCGGGTTGGAGGCGGCTGCGGCGGCGCTCGGCAAGCAGGCACCGCAGCTTGATCGGGCCAACAGCTATATTGCTGTGATGGTTGATGATTTGACGCTTCAGGGGGTGTCCGAACCCTACCGGATGCTCACCGCCCGCGCCGAATATCGCCTGCGTCTGCGGGCGAACAATGCTGCCACGCGTCTGACGGGTCTCGGTATCGCAGCGGGTTGCATCGGCGAGGAGCGTCGCCGCTGGTGGGAGCGCCGTGAAGAGCTGCGGCAAATGTTTCACGTGAAACATTCGGAGAAGGTCCACGCGCGGGAGTTGGCCGATCTCGGCCTGCCGGTGCGACGCGATCATGGCGAGAAGCCGCTGGCCGAGTGGTTGCGCTATGACGGGGTTACCACTGACGCGCTCGCGCCCTGGCTGGCCGAGGTCACTGCGCTCGATCCGCAGCTTGCCGAGGAAATGGCCGAGGATGCGGCCTATGCCCCCTATCTCGCCCGGCAGGATGCCGAATTGCGCGATCTGCGCGCGAGCGAGGCGCTGCCGCTGGCGGCTGACTTCCCCTATGGCGAGGTCCCCGGCCTCTCCAACGAGATGGTTGAACGTCTGACAAAGGCCGCGCCCGGGACGCTGGCCGCTGCAGGGCGGGTGCCGGGCGTGACGCCTGCGGCGCTATCGGCCCTGCTGGTCCACGCCCGCCGGCGGTTCGCGGCATGATCGTCACCGAGGAAGAAGCGCGCGCCTATGTCGCGGGCCTGACCGATGC
>CAZQOO010000056.1:6436-14771 GCA_964594845.1 uncultured Porphyrobacter sp.
GCATGATCGTCACCGAGGAAGAAGCGCGCGCCTATGTCGCGGGCCTGACCGATGCGGCGGGCATGGCGCGGCTCGAGGCCTTTGCGGCATTGGTGCTGGAGGAGAACCAGCGCCAGAATCTCATCGCCAAGGCGACCGAGCCGCATATCTGGCAGCGCCATATCGCGGATTCGGCGCAGCTGCTCGAAAGTGTTTCACGTGAAACATTGGGGCCGAACGCTCCGGGGCCGTGGCTCGATCTCGGTTCGGGGCCGGGCTTTCCCGGCCTGGTGATCGCGGCGCTGTGCCTGAACATGCCCGTGGTGCTGGTCGAATCGCGGGCGCGGCGGGTGGAATTCCTCGAATCGGTCATCGCCGCGCTCGATCTGAAGAAATGCCGCGTCGAAGGACAGCGGCTCGAGCGCGTTGCGCCGTTCCCCGCCCGCGCCATTTCGGCCCGCGCATTTGCCCCGCTCGCAAAACTCCTCGCTTTGTCCGCACCCTTCTCCACAAGGCAGACCGCCTATGTGTTGCCCAAGGGGCGCTCCGCGGCGCAGGAGTTGGAGACGCTCAAGCCTTCGATTCGGGCAATGTTTCACGTGAAACATTCCTTGACCGATCCCGACGCGGGAATCATTGTGAAGGCCTGACACGCGACATCTGTGCGGATTCAACCCGAAACCGCGCGCGGGAAGGACGGAAAACGCCATGCTGACCATCGCGATCGCCAACCAGAAGGGTGGTGTGGGCAAGACCACCACCGCCATCAACATCGCCACGGCTATGGCGGCAACGGGGTGGCGCACGCTGCTGATCGACCTTGATCCGCAGGGCAATGCCTCCACCGGCCTCGGTGTCAACGCCGCCGCGCGCGAGGTTTCGAGCTATGATCTGCTGGTCGACGAGGTGGCGCTCGAGGATGCGATCGTTCCGACCAGCATTCCGCGCCTCGATATCGTGCCGGCGACGGTCGATCTTTCGGGTGCGGAGGTCGAACTGGTCTCGGTCGAAGAGCGCACCGCGCGGTTGCGCCATGCGCTGGAGCACCACAAGGGCCACGAGATCGCCTTCATCGACTGCCCGCCTTCGCTCGGCCTGCTGACGCTCAATGCCCTATGCGCCGCCGATACGCTGCTGGTGCCGCTGCAATGCGAGTTCTTCGCGCTCGAAGGCCTCAGCCAGCTGCTTCAGACAGTCGATCAGGTGCAGCGGCGCTTCAACCCGCGGCTCGGGATAATCGGCGTGGCGCTGACGATGTATGATCGGCGCAATCGGCTGACGGACGAAGTTTCGGAGAATGTGCGCGAATGTCTCGGCAAGGTGGTGTTCGAAACGGTGATTCCGCGCAATGTTCGCCTGTCCGAGGCACCGGGCCACGGGCTCCCCGCGCTGGTCTATGATCAGCATTGCACCGGCAGCCGCGCCTATATGTCGCTGGCGCGCGAGCTGATCGGTCGCTTCCCCGCCGAAAGACAGGCCGCATGACCGAGAATTCGCCTCAACAGATTGATGTTTCGTCACTTTCCCGGCCTTCTGCGGAAAAGCCGCGGCGTCTCGGCAAGGGCCTCGGCGCGCTGCTGGGCGAGACCCGGCGTGAAGAGCCGCTGGTGCGCCGCGAGGAACCGGCCGAGACGCCTGCCCAAAGCGGCACCGCGCTCAGAATGCTGGCGCTGGCAACGATCAAGCCGCTGCCCGGCAACCCACGCAAGCATTTCGACGAAGCCGCGCTCGACGAGCTCGCTGCCTCGATCGCCACGCGCGGGGTGATCCAGCCGATCATCGTCCGCCCGCACCCCGAAGGTGCAGGCTACCAGCTGGTTGCGGGTGAGCGCCGCTGGCGCGCGGCGCAGAAGGCGCGGCTGCACGAAATTCCGGCGCTGGTGCGCGACCTGTCCGAACGCGAAGTGATGGCGCTGGCGCTGATCGAGAACCTGCAGCGCGAGGATCTCAACCCGGTCGAGGAAGCGCGCGCCTATCACCGCCTGTCCGAGCAGGAAGGCATGATCCAGGTCGACATCGCCAAGATGGTCGAGAAGTCGCGCAGCCACGTCGCCAACATGATGCGGCTGATGACGCTGCCTGACCGGGTGCTGGATCTGATCGAGCAGGGGCAGCTGTCGATCGGCCACGCCCGCGCGCTGATCGGACGCGACGATGCAGTCGAGCTTGCCGAGATCGCGGTCAAGGAAGGCCTGTCGGTGCGTGATGTCGAGACGCTGACCCGCGATCCGGCCAAACGCCCCGCTTCCGCTCCCAAACCGCGCGGTCAGGAGCCGGCGGAGAACGCGGATATCCTCGCAGTCCAGCAGCATCTTGAGGAATTTCTGGGGCTTGGCGTGAAGATCAAGCCCGAGGCCGATCCGCGCAAGGGCACCATCACGATCCGCTATACCACGCTCGACCAGCTCGATCTGGTGTGCCAGCGTCTTACCGGCGGCGAATTCTGACGCACCACGTGTGCATCTGACAGCAAAAGCCCCGCAAAGTTGCGCAGCGCGACTTTGCGGGGCTTTCTGTGCCCGCCGATGTGGCAGGGGAACGGGTCAGTAGCCGCCCTTGATCATCTTGGGTGAGGGCGCCGGGATGATGCGCGCGGCGCCGGGGACCGTGTAGGTCTCTTCGCGCACGGTTTCGCGCTCCACCACCTGCTGTTGCACCTGGCTGCGCACCGGTACCATCACCATCTGCGGCGCCGGGGCGTAGGCGTAGCCATAGGCCGGATAGGCGTAGCCGTAGGAATACTGCGCCGGATAGGGCGCATAGGCGATCTCGCGACTGGCGATGCGGGGGCCGGGCGTGCCGTATTGCGTGAGATAGGCATCAAGCGCGGCTTCGCAGTCGTAGCGATCCTCGTCCCTGCCGTTGAACAGGCTCCCGAGCAACCCGCCCAGCAGGCTCCCGCCACCCACGCCGAGCACCGTGCCGAGCACGCGGTCACCCGCGCCGGCGATCTCGTAACCGGCAAAGCCGCCGGCAATCGCGCCGAGCAGGCCGCCGATGATGGTGCCGGTGTCGTCCTTGTCGCGGCCGGCCGTGCGGCGACGGCATTCATCGAGCCACTGGTCACGCTCGAACACCACCGGGGCGGGCGCATAGGCCATCGGCGGGGCGTATCCGTGGGCGTGGCCCTGCGGCATCGGTCCACGCGGCGCGGCGGCAGGCAGATCGATCCGGCGCGTGCGGGTGATGGTCTCGACCCCGTCGATGATCTCCCGCGTTTCGGTCACCTGGCTCGTCACCGGCGCCGTGCGGTATTCGGCCGGAAGCCTGCGAACCTCGGCCTCGCTCAGTGGCGCGAGCGGCGGCATCTCGCTGTAATCCTGCGCGTTGACAGCCGCGGGAAGGGCGAGCGCCAGCGCGGCGAGCGGAAGGGTGGGCAGCAGCTTGGACATGGCAATTCCCCCTGAGTCAGCCACAGGCGGCTGATGGTTAGCAAAAGCTTACCATCGACTCAGCGGTGCACCCAAGCGATGCTGAGGGCGCTGTCCCGTTTCGGGAAGCTTGCCCGGGCGAACCTGTCAGATGCGCGCCGAAAGCAGCGCGGCCAGGGCGGTGATCCCTTCCGCATCGGCCTCGGTAAAGCGCGCCGGGGAGGGGCTGTCGAGATCGATCACCGCGATCACCGCGCCCTCGCGCAGCACCGGCACCACCAGTTCGGACTGGCTCGCCGCGTCGCAGGCGATGTGGCCGGGGAAGGCGTGGACATCGGCGACAAGTTGCGCCGCGCGACTTTCCGCCGCCGCGCCGCACACGCCCTTGCCGAAGGGAATGCGGATGCAGGCCGGACGGCCGACGAAAGGCCCGAGCACCAGCTCGCTTGCCCCGCCATCCTTGGTCGGCGCGACGCGGTAGAACCCGGCCCAGTTGAGATCGGGCAGGAACTCCCACAGGAGCGCGGCGACATTGGCCATGTTGGCGACCGTGTCGGGCTCGCCCGCAGTCAGCGCGTCGGCCGCGCCCAGCAGTTCGCGGTAGAGTTCGGCCGGATCGGCGGCGGCGGGCTTGAAATCATACATGGCGGGGCTGGCCTTATGCGCTTGTGTGTTGCCGCAGGGGCGGGGCGGCTCTATCTCCCCCCACATGGCAATCTTCCGCAAAATCGCAATCGCTCTTGTCGTCATTCTGGTGCTGGCCGCAGGGGGCTTCTGGTTCCTCAGCCGCGGCGATACCGCCGATCTCTCGGTCGATGAGGTCGCCGGCACCGAGCCGGTGCTGCAGGAGGGCGATCCGCAGGCCTTCCCGACAGTGCAGATCGCCGAGCCGGTGGGTTGGAAGAAGGACGAGGCGCCGACTCCGGCAGAGGGCCTCGAAGTCGCCCGTTTTGCCGAAGGGCTCGATCACCCGCGTATCCTCTACGCCCTGCCCAATGGCGATGTGCTGGTGACGCTCACCCGCGCGCCCAAGGCCGAGGGCGACGGCGGCGGCGGGATCATGGCCACGATCGAGGGCTGGATTGCCGCGATGCTGTTCGAAAAGGCAGGCTCTGCCGGCGAGTCGCCCAACCAGATCGTGTTGCTGCGCGACGAGGACGGCAACGGCTCGGCCGAAAAGCAGGTGGTGATCCTCGAAGAGGGTCTCGATTCGCCGTCGGGCATGAGCTGGAAGGACGGCACACTCTATGTCGCCAATCACAATGCCGTGCTGGCCTTTGCCTATGACCTCGGCAGCGAGAAAGTCACCGGCACCCCGCGCAAGCTGATGGACCTGCCCGCGGGCGGCAACCACTGGATGCGCAACCTGGAGATCGCGCCCGACGGCAAGCGCCTGTTCGTCGCGGTCGGCTCGGCCAGCAATATCGGCGAGCGCGGGATGGAGGCCGAGGAAGGCCGCGCGATGATCTGGGAATACAATCTCGAAACCGATCGCCAGCGCCAGTTCGCGGTCGGTCTGCGCAATGCCAACGGGATGGATTTCAGCCCCTGGACCGGCGAGCTGTGGACCACGGTGAACGAGCGCGACATGCTCGGCTCCGATCTGGTGCCCGATTATCTCACCAACGTGCCGGTGGGCGCGCAGTACGGCTGGCCGTGGATCTACTACAAGAACAACTTCGATCGCCGGGTCGAGGCGCCGATGCCCAAGTTCCTGCAGGAATACACCCGCAATCCCCAATATGCGATGGGGCCGCACGTGGCGGCGCTGGGGCTGGTGTTCAGCAAGGAAGGCAATGTGATGGGCAGCCGCTTCCCGGCCGGGGCCTTCATCGCGCGCCACGGTTCGTGGAACCGCAAGCCGCCTTCGGGCTATGATGTGGTTTATGTCGGCTTCGACAAGCGCGGCAATCCGACCGGCAAGCCCGTTCCGGTGCTGACCGGCTTCCTCAAGAGCGACGGCACCACCCGCGGCCGGCCCACCTGGGTGGAGTGGGCCGGTGACGGGGCGCTGCTGGTGTCCGACGATACCGCCGGCATCATCTGGCGCGTGCGTTCGCCCTCGGCCTCGCCTGCGCCCGGCATTGCTCCGCTCAAGAGCGAGAAGCTTCCCCCGCTACGCGAGCTGCGCGATCCGCGCGCGACCTTCGAGGAAGATTACCTGCGCAAGAGCGCGGGGTCGATCAACTAGAGCCTGATACCTGCTCGCCCGGCGAGTTCGGTGGCAAATTGCAGCGCGGTGCGGCCGGAACGGTTCCCGCGCTGGATGGCATAGGCCATGGCCTCCTCGGCATCGAAGGCGAGGCCGAGCGGTGCGGTGTAGCCCTCCAGAATGGCGAGATAGGTGGCCTTGTCCGCCGGATGGAAGCCCAGCGTCAGCCCGAAACGATCGGCCAGCGCCAGCGCATCGTCACGCTCGTCACGTTCGTGGAGCGCGGTGGAGGTGTCCTCGCGCTCCATGATACCGCGGCGATTGGCGGTGACAGCGAGGCGGATATGCGCCGGACGCGGGGCAACCCCGCCATCGAGCAGGCTGCGCAGGGCCAGCATCTCAGCCCGCCCATCCGCGCCGAAGCCGAGATCGTCGATGAACAGCAGGAAGGCGCGCTTCTGCCCGGCCAGTTCCGCGATCAGGGCGGGAAAGCTGGGCAGACTGCCGGGCGCCAGCTGCACGAGAGCGAGAGCGTTCGTCTCCTTCTGCACATCGGCCACCGCCGCGCGCACCAGCGCTGATTTGCCCATACCGCGCGCACCCCACAGCAGCGCGTCATGCGCCGCCGCGCCAGCGGCGAGGCGGGCACACAAGTCGCGCAGCGCAACTTTCTGGGCTTCGATCCCGATCAGAGTATCCAGCGGCAAGGCATCGATCACCGGCACCGCCCGCGCCCGCTCACCCTCCCACACATAGGCAGGGTGCGCGAGCCAGTCGGTCGGCGGCGGCGGGGCTGGCGCCATCCGCTCGAGCGCGGCAGCGATCCGCTCCAGCGCCTTGTCGTCCATCTCAGCCCACCAGCGCTTCGGCGGACAGGGCATAGAGCAGATCCGCCCCCGCGGTCGCCCCCGCCTTGAGACCCGCGGCCTCCGGCACGATCCGGTCGAGGAAGAAGCGCACCGTCACCGGCTTGGTTGCGGCGAGTTCGGGCGCTGCCCCTGCCGCCACGGCTGCGGCCTGCTTCATCAGCTGCCAGCCAGCGACGCAGACCGCGGCCATGGTGCAGAACGGCACGCTGCCCGCGAGGCGATCATCGAGGCTCGCCTCGTCCCGCATCCAGCGGGCGATCCCCGCGCAGTCCTGCGCCAGCGCGACCAGCGCGGGTTCGGCGGCGGCTTCGTGTGCAATCGTCCCGAACAGCGTCACCATCGCCTCGCCGCCCTCAAGCCCGAGCTTGCGGGTGACGAGGTCGGCGGCCTGAATCCCGTTGGTGCCTTCGTAGATCGGAGCGATGCGCGAATCGCGCCAGTGCTGGGCGGCGCCGGTTTCCTCGACAAAACCCATGCCGCCATGGATCTGGATACCAAGCCCGGCAACTTCGACGCCGATATCTGTGCCCCAGGCCTTGATCAGCGGGACGACGATCTCGGCCCGGGCCTTCGCCGCTTCGTCGCCCAGATTGCCGCGATCGACCTGCCCCGCGCAATAGTAGAGCAGCGCGCGCGCACCTTCGGTCAGCGCCTTCATGCGCAGGATCATGCGGCGCACGTCGGGATGCTCGATGATCGCCACGGGAGTCTTGTCGGGCGACCCGGCGCGGGCCGATTGCACCCGATCCCGCGCATAGGCGAGCGCCTGCTGCGTCGCCCGCTCCCCGATCTGCACGCCCTGGTTGCCGACATTGATCCGCGCATTGTTCATCATCGTGAACATCGCCGCGAGGCCCTTGTTGGGGGCGCCGACCAGTTCCCCGATGCATTCGCCATTGTCGCCATAGCTCATCACGCAGGTCGGAGAGGCATTGATGCCGAGCTTGTGTTCGAGGCTGACGCAGCGCAGATCGTTCTTCAGGCCGAGCGTTCCGTCGGCGTTGACGTGATACTTGGGCACCACGAACAGCGAGATACCGCGCGAACCTTCCGGCGCACCCGGCAGGCGGGCGAGGACGAGGTGGATGATGTTTTCGGCCAGATCGTGTTCGCCCCAGGTGATGTAGATTTTCTGACCGTTAATCCGATACTTGCCTGCATGAGGGCCGGTTTCGATCGGGGTTGCGGTGGAACGCAGCGCGCCGACGTCGCTGCCTGCCGCAGGCTCGGTGAGGTTCATCGTGCCCGACCATTGCCCGCTCACCAGCCTGGGCAGATACATCGCCTGCTGGGCAGGGGAGCCGTGATGCTCCAGCGCCTCGATCGCGCCGACGCTCAGCATCGGCAGCAGGGTGAAGGCCATGTTCGCCGCGCCGAGGTTCTCCAGCACGTTGCAGGCGAGGATGAAAGGGAGGCCCTGCCCGCCATGCGCAAGCGGTGATGCAATGGCGTTCCAGCCCTGCTCGACATAGGCCTTGTACGCGGCCTCGAACCCTTCGGGCAAGCGCACCACACCGTTCTCCAGCTTCGCGCCTTCGAGGTCGCCCTTGCGGTTGAGCGGCGCGAATTCGCCCGCCGCGAACTGTCCCACGCCTTCGACGATGGCCTCGACCAGATCGGGCTCGGCATGGGCGAAGCGTTCGGTCTGCGCGAGCTCGTCGATCCCGGCATTAACGCGGATGGCGAGCAGCTGGTCGGCGGTCGGCGGGGTAAAGGGGGTCACTTCGGGGGCGTCCTTCGGGAATGGAAATTGCGGCTGCTCTTGGCAGGGCGGCGAATCGAATATAGCGCCCGGGCATGAGCGGCAAGAACGTTACGGAAGTGCGGATGGCGGACGCCGCAGGGATCGCGCAGGCGGCGCGAATCCTCGAATCGGGCGGGCTTGTCGCAGTGCCGACCGAGACGGTCTATGGCCTTGCCGCGCGGGCCGACAGCGCCGAAGCCGTGGCGAAGATCTACGCCGC
>CAZQOO010000057.1:0-7622 GCA_964594845.1 uncultured Porphyrobacter sp.
CAGAAGCTCGGCTGGACATAGTCGTTCAGCGTCGCCTCGTCGGTGATGTAGCCATCGTTGTAGGCCGCATTGCCCGACAGGAACAACTCGAGGCTGTCCGACAGCGGGATCGCCCAGTCGACCGCGACGTTGCCGGCCCATTCCGGCGCCTGGCTGCCGCGGCGACCATCGAGGTCGACCGTGGAAATGCCGAGCGGCTGGATGAAGGTGTCGGTGTATTGCGCATCGAGATAGGACAGGTTGGCCGACAGGCTCAGGCCGTCCACCGGCGTGATCCAGCGGGTTTCGAGATCGACACCCTTGGTGGTCAGCTCGCCCGCGTTGCTGGTCGCGAACTGCACGGTCACCGCGTTGAAGTTCTGCACCTGCAGATCGGTGAACACGTAGTAGAACGCGGTGGCGTTGAGGGTGAAGCTGCGATCGGCCCACTGCGACTTGAAGCCGATTTCGCCGCCCTCGGCTTCTTCCGAACGGAAGATCAGCGAGCTGAAGTCGCCGCTTGCCGCCGCCTGGCTGAGGCTGTTCGACGGCAGCGCCGAGTTGTCGATCCCGCCCGACTTGAAGCCGGTCTTGTACGAGGCGAAGAAGTTGAGATCATCGTTCGCCTGGTAACGCAGCGTGACTTCGGGCGAGAGGTTGTCGTCCTTGAAGTTGATCGGGCCAGAGAAGAAGCCCGGAGCCACGAACACCGGTCCTTGCAGGAAGGTGTGGACGTAAGGCACCGCAATGGTCTGGACCTTGGATTCGTCGGTCCAGCGAACCCCGCCCGACAGCTCCAGCTTGTCGGTCAGGTTGATCATCACGCTGCCGAAGAACGACAGGGCCTCGGTCTTGGTGGTGTGGGTCTTGTCCCAGTCATAGGTGAAGCCGGTCACCGGGTCGGGCCCGAGGAACGAGATGTTCACGCCCTGCTGCGAGGTGTCGAAGATGAAGGTGCGGTCTTCGTAGAACGCGCCGAGCATGAAGTTGAATGCGCCGTCGAAGTCCGAGGCCAGGCGCAGTTCCTGGCTGTACTGCTCCAGCTTGTTGATCGGGTCGGACGAGCCCGCGCCGCCCGGCAGGCGGGTGCCGTTCGGGCCGGGGAAGAAGCCGCCGTAGGAATAGGCGTCGTAGTCGATCGCATCCATGTTGAGCAGGCCGGTGACCGAGGTCAGGGTCAGCGTATCGGACAGATCGAGTTCGAACTGCAACCGGCCGAACCAAATTTCGGTTTCGCCGAAAGGCACACCGTTCCGGCCGTTGGCAGGCGAATCGCCCGGCACCGGGCCGGCGAGCGGGCCGGCCGCGTCGGTCAGGTAATAGCGCTGGTCGAAGACATTGCAGTCATAGCCCGCCGGGATCTGCACCGCGCCGCCCAGCAGGAAGATCGAATCCGCCACGCCGTTGGCGCCGCAGCCGATTTCCGCGGTGCCGATCGCGCCGTCGTTCTCGTTCTTGGTGTATTGCAGCTTGAAGTTGGCGCGGAACATGTCCGAAGGCTGCCAGTCGAGAGTCAGGCGGCCGATGAAGTCGGTCAGCCCGCGCTCCTGATTGACGGCCGGGGTGTTGTCCTGAAGGATCTGGAACTCGTCGATGTCGTTGAACTGCGCCGCGACGCGGATGCCCAGCGTGTCGGTGATCGGGCCGGAGATGTAGCCCGACAGCAGGTAGCCCTTTTCCTCGAACTCGTAGTTCGCGCGCATCCCGACTTCCCAGTCGGAGGTCGGGTTGGCCGAACGCAGCGAGAGCACGCCGGCGGTGGCCGACTTGCCGAAGAACAGCGATTGCGGCCCGCGCAGCACGTCGATCTGCTCGACGTCGAAGAACCCGGCCTGCACCAGACGCATCGAGGAGACGACCACGCCGTCATATTCGAATGCCACCGCCGAATCGAACGCCGCCGAAATGTTCGACGACCCGACACCGCGAAGCGAAAGCTGGCCGCCCGAACCCGAACCGCCGACCTGCACGTTGAGGGTCGGCACGCGGCTGGTGACGTCGGCGACCTGGTCGATGTTGTAGCGCTGCAGCGTCTCGCCGCCGATCGCGGTGACGGTGACGGGCACTTCCTGCAGGCTTTCGTTCTGGCGGCGGGCCTGAACGATGATCACGCGCTCTTCCGGCGCGGTTTCCGCGGTTTCCGCATCCTGCGCGTGGGCGACGCCCGGCATCGCCGCAGCGCCGCCCAGGGCGGCACCGCACAACAACGCAGACCGCACGCCGCGAACGCGGGCGCCGGATGCAATTCGGGCACGAAGTGTGTTCATCGCTCTCTCTCCCCTGCGGGCCGCAAGCCTTGCGCGCCCATGGTTCCCCAATGCCGTGACGCTTTTTTCGCGCCTATCGGTATGGGGTGAAGGTGTATGGAGCGTGCGCAATCACGCTATCAGCAAAAGCGATAGGCGCTCCGGCAAAGTGCGACAAAAACGCAACATTGGCCCGTGAAAGCGCCATGCCGTAACGTCATTCGGCTGCCTCATGTGCGGCCGTCCGCTCGCGCTCCATCTGCGCATGGCGCGGATCGTTGGGCCACACCCACTCCGGCCCGATCACCTGTTCGACCCTGAGGTGCTCGGGCACGTTGGCGATCCCGATCATCGCATCGAGGCTCTGGTGGAAGGCATAGATCCGCGCCTCCTGATAGGACAGGGGCACCGAGCGGAAGGCCGAGCCTTCGACCGACTTCTGGATCGCCTCGCCGAACTGGGTGTCCTCGAGGATGATCGGGCTCATCTGCCGGCCATTGGGCTGGCTTGCGTCAGGCACGGTCCACAGATCAGGCGCGGGGGCATCGCCCCAGTCGAGCGCCATCGTCACCAGTTCGAGCCGGCAGGTATTGAGCGAGGTCGGCCAGAACAGCAGCGGCGGCACGAAGTAGTTGGAGAGCGGGCTGACCCAGTTGGGAAACAGGGTGTAGCTCTGGGTGCAGGTGCGGCCCAGCTCGCCCACGCTCTCGATCTGCTGCCAGCCGGGGGGCGAGTCGATCGCGCGCACGTGCTCGCGGTTGGTCTGGCGCGGCGGCGGGGCCAGCATCCGGGCGTGGCCATTGGGATACATGGTGTTGTAGTTTCGGGTCGAATCCACCAGCGGAGCGACCGTGTCGGGGTGGATGAAGGGCACATGGTAGACCTCCATGTTGGCCTCCATCGCCACCTTCCAGTTGCACTTCAGATCGAAGGAATGGCGCGCGGCGAGGCGGATGCGGTCGAAGGCGAATTCCTCCCACTCGCGCGCCAGCGGCCCGAGCCAGTCGAGGAGCGGCATCGCGTCCCTATCGAAGTTGACGAAGATGACCTTGCCGAACAGCTCGCAGCGCACCGGCAGCAGGCCGCGGCACGACAGGTCGAAATCCTTCGGGAAATCGCGCCGCTCGGGCACGCCGACAAGGCTGCCGTCGGTCTTGTAGGTCCAGTTGTGATAGCCGCACATCAGGCGCGAGGATTTGCCGCGGTCCTCGGTCACCACCGGGGCGCCGCGGTGGCGGCAGGTGTTGTGGAAGGCGCGCACCACTCCGTCCATGCCATGCACGATCACGATCGGATCGCCGGCATTGTGCCAGCGCATGTAGCATCCGGGTTCAGGGATCTCGTCGAGGTGCCCTGCGAACAGCCAGCTCTTGCGGAACACGTGGCTCTGTTCGAGCGCGAAGTATTCGGGGCTGGTGTAGCGCCCGGCGGGCATGTCGGGCAGCACCGGGAAGCCTTCCGGCGGGGCGGTGCGGGTGCCCTCCCATTCCATCAGCGCCTTCAACCGCGCGACTTCGGCTTCGTCCATCATTCTCGCCTCTCCCTCGGGGACAGAAGATACATCGCCGCAGCCCGCGCGCGCCCTCGCGCTTTCGACAGTGGCACCGCACCGCCCGCCCGATAGGCTGCGCGCAAGAAAAAAGCTTTTGGGAGAGAGCGAAATGGCGGGAAGGGTAGCGGGCAAGGTTGCGCTCGTGACAGGCGGGGCGATGGGGCTGGGCAAGGCCGATTGCGAGGCGCTGGCGCGCGAGGGTGCGACGGTGATCGTGACCGACCGCGAGGTGGAACTGGCGCACAAGGTCGCCGATTCCATCGGCGGCGATGCCATGGCGCTCGACGTCACCAATGAAGATCAGTGGATCGAGGTGATGCGCGCGGTCGAGGAACGCCACGGCGGGCTCGACATCCTCGTCAACAATGCCGGCAACGTGATCTTCGAGAGCATCGAGGAGTGCAGCCTCGCCCATTTCAAGCTGCATCTCGACATTCACGTGGTCGGCACCTTCTTGGGGTGCAAATACGCCGTGCCGCTGATGAAGCACCGCCACCTCAAGATCGGCGGGGGCGGCTCCTCGATCATCAACATGGCCTCCACCGCAGCGCTGATGGGCTACGGCAACATTCCCGCCTATGCCGCGTGCAAGGCCGGGATTGCGGGCATGACCCGCAGCCTCGCGGTCGATTTCCAGGACAAGGGTTACGGCATCCGCGTCAATGCGCTCGCGCCCGGCGGGATCGAGACCCCGATGGTGATGGGCATTTCCGGGCGTGGCGGGCAGACCCCGATGGAGATTCCCGACGGCCCGCTCGCCGCCGATGCGCTGGGCCACCCCCGCGATGTCGCGGGCTGCGTGCTGTTCCTCGCGTCCGACGAAGCGCGCTTCCTCAACGGCCTGACGATCCCGGTGGACAATGGCCTCTACGCCCGTCCCCATCACTGAGGCTGAGAAGCCCGGCGCATACCGCTGGTATGTGCTCGGGCTGCTGACGCTCACCAGCGCGTTCAGCGTTGCCGACCGGCTGGTGTTCGGCATTCTGGTCGAGGACATCAAGGCCGAGTTCGCCCTGTCGGACTTCGAGCTCGGGCTGCTGGGCGGGCTGGCCTTCAGCCTTGTCTATGTGCTCGCCGGCTTTCCCGCCGCGCGGCTGGCCGACCGTTCGACCCGAAAGACCATCGTCGCCGCAGCGATCGGGTTTTGGAGCCTGATGACCGCCGCCTGCGGGCTGGCGACCGGGTTCTGGACGCTGTTCCTCGCGCGCACCGGCGTCGGCGTGGGCGAGGGCTGTTCCGGCCCTTCCTCGCAGAGCCTGGTGGCCGACTATTTCTCGCGCGCCGAACTCGCCAAGGCGATGGGCTATCTCACCATCGGGGCGAGCATGGGGACGGCGGGCGGCCTCATCATCGGCGGGCAGCTGGCCGAAATCTTCGACTGGCGCTGGGCCTTCATGCTGATGGGCCTGCCGGGGTTGCTGCTGGGCGGCGTGATCTATCTCACCGTGCGCGAGGCCCCGCGCGGGCGCTATGCCCCGGCGGGCACCGACATGGCGCAGTTGCCGCTGGGGCAGACGATCCGCAGCCTCGTCACCAACCGTGTGTTCATGGGGCTGGCGCTGGGCTGGGCGGTGCAGATCATGATCGGCTACGGCCTCGCCTTCTGGATGGCGGCGGTGATGCTGCGCGCCTTCCCGATCTCGACCGGCGATGTCGGGCTCTATCTCGGCTTCACCTTCTTCCTCGGCGGCATCCCGGGGCCGATCCTCGGGGGCTATGTCACCCACTGGCTGACCCTGCGCGACGAGCGCTGGCGGGCGTGGCTGCCGGGCCTCGTCAGTCTCGGCTGCGTGGCGCCGCTGGCGCTGAGCCTGACCTCGGGCAGCTTTGCGGGCTTCCTCGGCTGGTTCGGGGTGGCCTATGCGATCTATGTCGCCAGTCAGGCGGGGATCCTGTCGGGCATCCAGGCCGCGGTCGAACCGGCCAGCCGGGGCTTTGCAGTGGCCATTGCGCTGTTCTTCAACAACCTCATCGGCCAGACGCTGGGACTTGGCGTGATCGGCGCGCTGAGCGATGCGCTGGCCCCGACGCAGGGGGCGGGCGCGCTGGGGCAAGCGGTGTTCGGCGTGTGCCTTGTCTCGGGCGTAGGCAGCCTCGCGATCTTCGCCTGGACCGCCGCGCAGATGGGGCCGAGCGGCTATCTGGAGAAGATGCGGGGGGGTTAGAAACCCGGGTGGATCGCCATCATCCCGCCATCCACCAGCAGCTCCGCGCCGGTCATGTAGGGGCATTCGTCCGAGGCGAGGAAGGCGATCGCTGCCGCCGTCTCCGCCGGATCGGCCAGCCGGTTCAGCGGCGAGGTCTTCGCCACCGCTGCCTTCAGGCCGGGGGTGACGCCCTCGGCATGGGCCAGGATGCCCGTATCGGTCGCGCCCGGGATCACGGTGTTGCAGCGGATGTTGTAGCCTTGCTGGGCGCAATGCACCGCGACCGAGCGGGTCAGCACCCTGACCGCGCCCTTGCTGGACGAATAGGCCACATCGGTCGGCAGCGCGGCCATCGCGGTGGTCGAGGCGATGTTGACGATCGCGCCTTTCGAGCCGCCCGGATTGGCCTTCATCGCGGCAATCGCGGCGCGGCAGCCGGCCATCGTGCCCTTGATGTTGATGTCGAAGATGCGGTCCCACGCTTCGTCGGTCACATCCTCGATGCTGAGCGCCGAGACGGTGCCGGCATTGTTGACGAGAATGTCGAGCCGCCCCCAGCGGTCCACCGCCTGCGCGACGATCTGCGGCCACAGCGCGAAGTCCGAGACATCCTGCACCGCAAACGCCGCGCCCGCTTCGGCGCACAGCGCCGCGCCGGCCTCGGCGTTGATATCGGTGCCGAGCACCTGCGCGCCGTCGGCCACGAACCGCCGCACCGTCGCCGCGCCGATGCCGCTGGCGCAGCCGGTGACGATCGCGACCTTGCCAGCGAGGTCGGGCATTATTCGGCCTGCTGCCAGATCGCGGCGCAGGGGCGCTGGTTGTGGGTGTCCACGAAGCGCACGAGGTTGTCTGCGCCTTCGGGAATCTTCCAGCCCACGGTGAAGCCGAAATTGGCGAAGGCGAAGATGATCAGGTCGGCAAAGGTGAAGCGGCCCAGCGCGATGTGGTTGCTGCCGCCCAGAATGGCATCGAACATCCGCCACTTCTCGTCTGCCAGCGCCGAAAGCTCCGCCCCGGCCTCAGGTGAGACGACGCTCATGCGCGGTTCGAACATCGGGCGGCCCGCCCCGGCGCGGAAGCCCATCGTCATCGGCACGACCACTTCCTGATCGAACAGCCGCACCCACTTGCGCACCTCGGCGCGCTCCAGCGGGGTTTCGCCGAACAGGTTATGGGCCGGGTGCATCTCCTCGATAAATTCGCAGATCGGCCAGCTTTCGGTGAGGCAGGTGCCATCATCCAGCTCCAGCGTCGGGGTGGTGCCCTGCGGGTTCTTCGCCATGTAGCCGGCATCCTGCCGGTTCTGCCCCGAGATGATGTCGTAATGGACGCGGGTGAAATCGCGCCCTTCCTCAAGCCCCTTTTCGATCATGAACATCCGCACGAGGCGCGGGTTGGGGCCGAGGCTGGAATGGAGGATGGTCATCTGTCGCTCTCCCGATGTGCGTTTTTGCTAGCTTAGTCGGCACGGGCTTGGACGCCCGCCTCGCAAATGCGCTAGGGGACTTGCACAAGCACACAAGGGATTGAGACGGCCATGGACTTCAACCTGACCGACGAGCAGCGCGAGCTGCAGGAGACCGCGCGCAAGTTCGCGCAGAAGGAACTGCCGGCGCTGGCGCGCGACATGGAGGCGAAGGACTATCCCGTCCCGCACGACATGCTGCGCACCTATGGCGAGATGGGCTTCCTCGG
>CAZQOO010000057.1:7722-14739 GCA_964594845.1 uncultured Porphyrobacter sp.
GCGCTGACCGATCTCACCACCCGCGCGGTGCTCGACGGCAACCACTATGTCGTCAACGGCTACAAGCGCTGGACCAGCGGCGGGGGCCATTCGGACTACTACGTCACCTATTGCCGCTTCACCGACGAACCCGGCGCCAAGGGCATCGGCGCGATCCTGCTGGAGAAGGACGCAGCCGGAATGCAGTTCGGCAAGCGCGAGGAGCTGATGGGCTTCCGCGGCATCGCCACCGCCGATTACGCGATCGAGGATGTGCGCGTTCCCGCGGAGAACGTGATCATCGGCGCGGGCGGCTTTGCCAGGCTGATGAGCGCCTTCGGGCTCGAACGCTGCGGCAATGCGACCCAGTCGCTCGGCGTGGCGGCCGCCGCGCTGGATGCGGCCACCGCTTACGTTCAGGAGCGCGTCGCCTTCGGCAAGCCGATCATCGAGTTTCAGGCGGTGCAGCTCAAGATCGCCGAGATGGCGATGAAGGTCGAAGCCGCGCGCCTCTTGATCCACCGCGCCGCCGCCAATGCCGCCGCCCAGCCCGACGGCCTGCCGACGGTCTACGAAAGCTCGGTCGCCAAGTGCTTTGCCAACGAGATCGTGCGCGAGGTCGCGGCGATGGGTATGCAGGTGATGGGCGGCTACGGCTATCACAAGGACTACGGCATGGAGCAGCGCCTGCGCGATGCCTATGCCTGGGGGATCGCGGGCGGCAGCATCGACGTGCAGAAGACCAACATCGCCGCTGCGCTGGTGGGCCGCAGGTTCGACCAGCGCCGCTAGGCTGCACCCTGGGGCTTGCGAGGGGTGCTGTATTGCGCCACTAAGGCACCATGGATCATACCCCTGCTGTCGCCTCCGCCGCCCCGCTGCTCGACGATGATGGCGAGCTGACCCGGCTGCACCCGAACTACACCCACGCTGTCAGAGTGCGCACCACGCTCGTCGCGATCCCCTTTCTGGTCGGCGCATTGGTGATCGAGGGGTGGCTATCCGATCAGGCGCTATTGCCGCCGGGCGTGATTGCCGGGCTGGTGCTGGTGATCGCGCTGGCCTGTATCATCCGCGTGCCCACCCGCCGCTACAACGCGCGCGGTTACCAGATATCGGCGGATCGTCTGCGGGTCGTGCGCGGGTTGTTGCTGCGTTCGGACACGGTCGTGCCCTTCGGACGGGTGCAGCATATCGACGTCGATCAGGGCCCGCTCGAACGCTTCTTCGGCATCGCGACGCTGACGCTGCATACCGCGGGCAACCACAATGCCAGCGTGTCGCTGCCCGGGCTCGGCGAGGAGCTGGCGCGCGAGATGCGCGAGGAGATCCGCGCCCATATCCGCCGGGAAAGCGTGTGAGCGACACCCGGCGCACCGCCCCGCTGAGCGTCGCCCTCGGCGCGCTCGGCAGCATTCGCAGCGGGATTTTTCCGGCCATCGCGATCGCCTTTTCGGGGATCGGCGGGAGCGACCGGCTGTGGCTCGCGCTCGGCGTGGGGCTGGCCGCGACCCTGATCGGTACCGCGTTCAGCTTTTTCGGCTGGCGCCGCCTCACCTACACCATCGGCGAGACCGACATCCGGGTGGACAGCGGGCTGTTCAGCCGTGCGGCGCGCTCGGTGCCGTTCGAGCGCATTCAGGACGTCAGTCTGGAGGCCAAGCCCCTGCCGCGCCTGCTGGGGCTGGTCTCGGTCAAGTTCGAGACCGGGGCGGGCGGGGGCGATGACCTCAGCCTGCAATACCTTGCGGCGGGAGAGGGCGAGCGTCTGCGCCAGCTGGTGCGCGAACGGCGCGACGAGGAACTGGCGGCGCAGACCCCCGCCGGCACTGCCCCCGCAGCCGAAGCCGCTGCCCCCGCAAGCAGCGAGGGCGAGGTGCTGTTCGCGATGGGCCCGGGACGGCTCGTCACCTTCGGCCTGTTCGAATTCTCGCTTGCGGTCTTCGCGGTGCTGTTCGGCGCCCTGCAATATGTCGATAATGTCGTCGACATCTGGAACGTCGACAAGTGGTACGTCTGGCTCAAGCAGCAGGGCAGCACTCTCGCCGCGCTCGGCCCCTATGTGCAGGCAGTCGGCGCGATTGCAGGGGTGATCGGCCTCGTCGTCATCGGCATGGCGAGTGGCATCGTGCGGACGTTTCTGCGCGACTGGGGCTTCACCCTGACCCGCTCGGCACGCGGCTTCCGGCGCCAGCGCGGCCTCCTGACCCGCACCGATGTGGTGATGCCCGCGCACCGGGTGCAGGGGCTGGTGATCGGCACCGGCCTGCTGCGCTACCGCTTCGGCTGGCATTCCTTGAGCTTCGTCAGCCTCGCGCAGGACAGCGAGGGCGCGAGTCACGTGGTCGCGCCCTTCGCGAAGATGGAGGAGATCGCCCCGATCGTGTCCGCAGCCGGCTTCCGCCTGCCGGACGATGGCACCGCGTGGCAACGTGCCAGCAAGCGGCAGCGCACCGACAAGGCCGTGCTCGATTCGGCGATCTTCGTGCTGGCGGCGATCCCGGTCGCGATCTTCGCCCCGCCGGGCCTGTTCCTGATTCCGCTCGGGGCGGCGGTGGTGACGGTCGCGGCGAACCTTTATGCGTGGGAATTCCGCCGCTTTGCGCTTGATGAAACGCAGATTTTCGCCACCAGCGGGTTCCTGTCACCCACCAGCCGGATCGCGACGCGGCTCAAGCTCCATTCGGTCGAGATCGCGCAGGGGCCGGTGGCGCGGCAGCGCGGCTATGCGACGGTGCATCTGGGGCTGGCGGGCGGCAGCTTCGCGATTGCCGGGGTGCCGCTGGCCGAGGCCCGCGCGCTCAGGGCCAGCGTGCTCGAAACCATCGCCGCGACCGATTACTCGCGGCTCGATGCGCCGCCGCCCCAGTCGTTGGCGCCGGTTCAGGCCTTGAGCGAGGCCCAGTCGGGGTTCTCGGCAAACCTGGCCGCGACATAGGAGCAATCGGGGCGGATCAGGAAGCCGAGCCGCTCGGCATCGGCGACCATCCGCGCCACCAGCTGCGCGGCAATCCCGCGCCCTCCGATCGCGCGCGGCACCACGGTATGCGCGGCGATGCGCACTTCCTTGCCACCCTGCAAGCCGCCCGGCTCCCACTGGAGATAGGCCTCGTGCGGGGAATCCGGCACCACCGCCAGATAGCACCCGCCTTGCCCCTGCACATGGTGAGTGATGCCGACCTCGGAGTGCTCGCCGCCCATCTTTCGTGCTCCCTGTAGCCTCAGCCGCTTGCAAGCCGTGCGCGTGCAGCTAGAGGCGATTTCACGATGACCTTGCCCAAGCCCTTTCTCTCCGACAATGCCGCTGCCGTCCACCCCAAGCTTTGGGAGGCGATGCGCGCTGCGGACCGGCCGGACAATCCCTATGACGGGGACGCGCTCTCCGCCGAACTCGACGCGCGGTTCACCGCGCTGTTCGGGCGCGAATGTGCTGCGCTGTGGGTCGCCACGGGGACGGCGGCGAACTGCCTTGCGCTCGCCACCATGTGCGCGCCCCACGGCGGGGTGGTGTGCCACCGCGAGGCGCATATCGAGGTGGACGAGGGCGGTGCGCCGGGGTTCTTCCTCCACGGCGCGAAGCTGATGCTGGCCGAGGGCGAGGGCGCCAAGCTGACGCCCGCCGACATCGCCGCGCTAATCGACCCGATCCGCAATGACGTGCATCAGGTGCAGCCCCACGCGGTCGCGATCACGCAGGCCAGCGAATATGGCCGCACCTATACCCCCGGCGAACTGGCGGCGCTCGGCGCCTTTGGGAAGGCGCGCCGGCTCGGGCTCCACATGGACGGCGCGCGCTTTGCCAATGCCGCGGCGTTCCTCGGCGGCGCGCCCGAAGACGCGGCGCGCGCGGCCAGCGGCCCGGTCGACAGCCTCGCCTTCGGTTTCATCAAGAACGGCGGCATGGGGGCGGAAGCGGTGGTGCTGTTCGATCCCGAGGCCGCCCATCAGGTGCGCTATCGCCGCAAGCGGGCCGGCCACCTGCAATGCAAGGGGCGCTATCTCGCCGCGCAGATTCTCGCCATGCTCGACGACGGACTGTGGCTCGCCAATGCGGCGAGCGCCAACGCCGCCGCGCAGGAGGTGGCCTCCGGCTGCGGTGATCGCCTGCTCCATCCGGTCGAGGCCAACGAGCTGTTCGTGCGCCTGACCGAGGCCGAGCGCGCGATTCTGCGGGCGCAGGATTTCGCCTTTTACGACTGGGGCGCGGAAAGCGCGCGCTTCGTCACCGCGTGGAATACCCGCCCCGAGGACGCGGCCGCGCTCGGCAAGGCGATTGCCGCGCTGTGACCACCACGCCCGCCCCGTCGATGCTCAGCCTCAAGGTGCTGATCCCCTTCATGCTGACCGGCACGATCTGGGGTTCGACCTGGTTCGTCATCACCGGGCAGATTGCGGACGTGCCTGCCGCGTGGGGCGTGTTCTACCGGTTTTTGCTGGCGACGCCCGCGCTGTTCGTGCTGGCGATGGCGATGGGCCAGCGCCTGCGTCTCAACCGGCCCGAGCATCTTCTGGCGCTGGGCGTCGGGATTGCGCAGTTCTCGGGCAATTTCCTGTTCGTCTATCATGCCGAACAGCACATCACCTCCGGCATCGTCGCGGTGATGTTCGCGCTGCTGATGGTGCCCAATGCCGTCTTCGCCAAGATCTTCATCGGCGAGAAGGTGGCGGGCGGCTTTGTCGGCGGGAGCCTTGTCGCCATCGCGGGCGTGGCGATGCTGCTGGTGCACGAATGGAACGCCGCGCCGCTGGGGGGTAACGTCGGGCTCGGCATCGTGCTCGCTATCGGCGGGATGCTGGCGGCCTCGATCGCCAATGTGGTGCAGGCCAATCCCACCGGGCGCGGGGTGCCGATGGTGAGCTTTCTGGCCTGGGCGATGGTCTATGGCCTCGCGTTCGACCTCGTCTATGCGCTGCTGACTGCCGGCCCGCCGACGCTGCCGGGGGCGTGGCAGTTCTGGGCGGGGACGGCCTATCTCGCGATCATCGGCTCGGTGGTGACCTTCCCGCTGCACTACAATCTGGTGCGCCAGATCGGGGCGGGAAAGACCGCCTATAACGCCATCGTGACGGTGTGCGTGGCGATGGGGCTCTCGACCTTGTTCGAGGGGTTCGTCTGGGACGCGCTCTCGGCGGGCGGCATGGCGCTGGCGCTGATCGGCATGGGGCTGGCGCTGCGGTCAAAGAGTCGTTGATTTGCGCAGCGCCTCCGCGCTGCGATATCCTCGCTCATGCGACCTGAAGGTCGCGTCGCTGCGGGCGGGCGGTCGCCCTTGCGGCTGCTGCGCAGCCGAGGCCTGCCAAACTAAAGCAAACCTCCAAGCCCTTCGACATAGGTCGGGAAGCGCGGCGACCAACCGAGCACGCGCTTCGCCTTGCCGTTGGCGACCCGGCGGTTCTCCATGTAGAACCCGCGCGCCATTTCCGAAAGGCCAGCTTCCTCCAGCGACTCCAGCGGCGGGAGCGGCAGGCCCAGCAGCCGGCAGGCGTGTTCGGTGACCTCGTTGCCGCTGCAAGGCCAATCGTCGCCAAGGTTGTAGGCTCCGGCGGGCGCGCCTTGCTCCAGCGCGGCGACCACGCCGCAGGCGATATCGTCGACATGGACGCGGCTGAACACCTGCCCGGGCAGGTCGATCCGCCGCGCTTGCCCTGCGCGCACGCGGTCGAGCGCGCTGCGGCCCGGCCCGTATATTCCCGGCAGGCGGAACACCCTCGCGCCCAAGTTCAGCCACGCGAGATCCGCTTCGGCCCGGGCATTGCGGCGGCCCTCGCCGGATTGCGCGATGGTCGGCGTCGCCTCGTCCACCCATGCGCCGGCGCGGTCGCCATAGACGCCGGTGGAGGAGAGGTAGAACAGCGGCTTGCCGGATAGTGCGTCGCCATAGGTGTCGAGCACCGGATCGCCGCCGGTGCGCGCGGGCGGGACGGAGGAGAGAATATATGTTGCGTCTGCCAGCGCCGCCTTAACCGCGCCCTCGTCGGCAAAGGCGATATCGCCCGCGCTCCCGGTGGCGCGAACGTTCCACCCGCGCGCACGCATCGCCGCCGCGATCCGCCCCGCGGTGTAGCCCAGCCCGAAGATCAGCAAATGCGCCATGGGTCCAACCTAAAGATTGGACCTGCGAGCGAATCAACCTAAATCGGCGGCCATGGATATCGCGACCACCCCGACGAACCCCGAACGCAACCCCGAACTGGCCGATGCCGCGCCGAGCCCGCATCAGCCGCCGGTGATCCTGCGCGAGGATTATCGTCCGTTCGGCTGGCTGGTGCCGGAAGTGAAGCTCGATTTCGATCTCGGCCTTGCCCGCACCCGCGTGCGGGCCGAGCTGACGGTGCAGCGCAACGCCCGCGCGGACCGCGCCGACACCATTCGCCTCAACGGCGACAGCCTGACGCCGCTCGCGGTCAGCGTCGACGGCGCGCCGGCCGACTGGCGCATGGACGGGCCGGACCTGATCGTGCCGCTGCGCGGCGACAGCCACCTGATCGTGATCGAGACCGAAATCGACCCTTCGGCCAACACCCAGCTGATGGGCCTCTATGCCTCGAACGGCATGCTGTGCACCCAGTGCGAGGCCGAAGGCTTCCGCCGCATCACCTTCTTCCCCGACCGGCCCGACGTGCTCTCGGTCTACACCGTGCGGATGGCAGGGCCGCAGGCGGAATTCCCGATCCTGCTGTGCAACGGCAACAAGGTGGCCGAGGGCGAAGGCGAGAACGGCACCCACTGGGCCGAGTGGCACGATCCTTGGCCCAAGCCGTCCTACCTGTTTGCGCTGGTGGCGGGCGATCTGGTGGCGAATTCGCGGCACTTCACCACCTGCTCGGGCCGCGCGGTCGAATGCAATATCTGGGTGAGGGCCGAAGACCTTGCCCGCACCGATCACGCGCTCGAATCGCTCCACCGCTCGATGCAGTGGGACGAGGAGGTGTTCGGGCGCGAGTACGACCTCGATCTCTACAACATCGTCGCGGTCAGCGATTTCAACATGGGGGCGATGGAGAACAAGGGCCTCAACATCTTCAACACCAAGTACG
>CAZQOO010000058.1:0-14550 GCA_964594845.1 uncultured Porphyrobacter sp.
GCGCGGCGGCCGACCTTGTCCTCGTATGCCGGACCGATCCCGCGCCCGGTGGTGCCGATCTTGCCCTTGCCGGCCGCGGTTTCGCGCAGACCATCGAGATCGCGGTGGAGCGGAAGAATCAGCGGGCAGTTGTCGGCGATGGCGAGATTCTCGTCGGTGATTGCCACGCCCTGCCCTTCGACCTTGGCGACCTCGTCGCGCAGCGCCCAGGGATCGAGCACCACGCCATTGCCGATCACCGACAGCGTGCCCGACACGATGCCGGACGGGAGCAGCGAGAGCTTGTAGGTCTTGCCGTCAATCACCAGCGTGTGGCCGGCATTGTGCCCGCCCTGAAAGCGCACCACCACGTCCGCGCGGCTGGCGAGCCAGTCGACGATCTTGCCCTTGCCCTCATCGCCCCACTGGGCGCCGATCACGGTGACGTTGGCCATTGCTATCCTTCTGGCGGGTGGCGGGAGAATTGCGCGCGCGGGGCCTAGGCGTTTGGGGCCTCAGAGGCAAGCGGGGCCGCCACGGCTTTCGCGCTTTCCTACGACCCGCTGATTGGGGCAGGCTGGCCCCATGGCCTCCGCTTCACCCTTGCCCTGCCCGCAGTCCGCTTGCCTTGCCGCGCAGGCCGCGGGTTTGCGGGCGCGGGACAGGGCTGGTTTTTGGTTTCAGGACAGTGTCTCATGTGTCTCCAACTTCAGCAAAGCGCCGCTCAACCTGAACAGGAAGCGCACGGCGCGAAGGGTTGGCGCGATTCGGGCGTTGGAGAGCGGACACCCGCCAGAAAAGGGAACAATGATGAAGACTGCTGCCAAAGCCCTGCTCGCCCTGTCCGCCGCCGCCGTGCTGGCCACCCCGATCCTCGCCCAGCGGCGCGGGGGCGAGCGCCTGCCGCCCGCATGCCGCGAGGAGATCATGAAGCTGTGCGGAAGTGACCGCGCCCAGGCCCGCACCTGCCTGCGCGAGAAATACGCCGAACTGTCGGAAGGCTGCGCGGCGCAATTGCGCGAGCGGATGCAGCAGCAGCGCGCAGGCGGCGAAGGCGCGGGACGGCGCGGCGCAGGGGCCGGAGCGGGGATGGGCCAGTATGGCAGCGGCAAGGTCTCCAGCACGGTGGTCTATGGCGAGCACCTGCGCCAGCAGGTCGATGTCTACACCCCCGACGACGCGGTTGGCGATGCGCCGCTGGTGGTGTTCATCCATGGCGGCGGCTGGCAGATCGGCAATCACAAGGCCACGGTGCAGGCCAAGCCGCAGCACTTCAAGGAACAGGGCTATGTCTTCGCCTCGGCGGGCTACCGCCTGCTGCCCGATGCGCCGGTGGAGAGCCAGGCGGCCGATATCGGGGCTGCCTTGCGGGCGCTGCGCGGACAGGCGGAGAGCGGCGGGTTCGATCCCGACAAGATCGTGCTGATGGGGCACAGCGCCGGCGCGCACCTCGCCGCGCTGGTGGCGAGTGATCCGCAATACGCCGGGGACGCCTTTGCGGCGATTCTGGGCGTCGTGCTGCTCGACGGGGCGGGCTATGACGTGGTGGAGGCCGCCGCGCGCCCCTCGATGGAACTGCCGACGCTCTACAAGGACGTGTTCGGCACCGATCCGGCGCGGCAGAAGGCGCTTTCCCCCATCACCCATGTCGGCGGCAAGGACGCAGCCCACTGGCTGGCGCTCTACGTCGCCGAGCGCCCGGGATCGAAGGCCCAGTCCGAAGCGCTGGTGGCGGCGCTGGCGAAGGCCGGCCGGGATGCGCAGGCCGTGGCGATCACCGGCACCGATCACGGGCGGATGAACCGCGAGCTCGGCACCGAAACCGGCAAGGCCCAGACCGAGGCGGTGGATGCCTTCCTGAAGCGGGTGCTGGGCTGAAGCATCGCGCCGAAAAGTGGATTGCGGTTTTCGGCACCAAGCGATGCGAAAAAATGGCTAGGCGGCGGCGGCGGTGGTGGCGATCACGTCGATCTCGACCATCAGCTCAGGGAGAGCGAGGCCCTTCACCTCGACGGTGGTGTCGGCCGGGTATGGCGGCGTGAAGTAGCGCTGGCGGGCTTCCACGATCCTGGGGAAGTTGCCCATGTCGGTAAGGTAGATGGTGACCTTCACCACCTTCGACAGGTCGCTGCCGGCCGCTGCCAGCACGGTCTCGATATTGGCAAAGGTCTGGGCCAGCTGCGCGTCGAAGTCGCCTACGCCCACGATGCTCCCGTCAGGCCCGATGCTGGCCTGGCCCGAAAGGAACAGCAGGTTTCCGACCTGCCAGCCGGGCGCGATGAAGTAGGGCGCGAGCGGATCGTTGGCGAGGGTGATCGGCTTGGGCGTCTCGGTCATGGGCGCGGCTCCAGTGCGACGAGCGCGCCGTCCTTCATGGTGTGCGTGCAGCCGAGCGCAAGCGGGTCCTCGCCCTCGGCCAGCTGGGCCAGCGTGCGCGCACCGGAGGCCCGCAGCGTGCTCGCCATGGCGCGGTCATGGCCGAACGGCAGCCAGACCAGCGGCTTGGCATCGGGCTGCGGCGCGGCCTCGGCGAGGCGGTCGAGATAGAGCGTGAAGCCGGTCGCGGCCTCGTTGCTGCCGGCGATCCGGTAGGTCCCGCCCCGCCCCGCCGCGCGGCGGAGCCCTTCCGCATAGAGGGTGAAGCCGAACCAAGACTGGTACTCGAAGCCGTGGCGCTCGGTCGGGTCAAGGGTGATGCGGGCCGCCTCGCCGAGGCTGGCGGCGATGGCTTCGAGCGCGTCGAGCCGGGACTTGAGCGCTCCGCCCGCATCGATCGCCCGCATCGCAGCAAGCGCCTCGGCGAAAGGCCCGGTGGCGTAGAGCAGCGGCAGGTAGGCGTCGCCGCCCGCCGCCTTGAGGCCGCCCGCGTCCTTGGTGTCGAGCTCGCGCCGGACGCCAGCGATCTGCTCGGGCGCGAGCGGGAAGGTGTTGTCGGCCAGCGTGTCGACCAGATCGGGGAGCGTGAAGTCGACCGAGATGCCGGTCAGCCCCGCAGCCGCCAGCGCCTCGACCGCAAGGCTGACGATCTCGCAGGCCGCCGCGACGCTGTCCGCGCCGATCAGCTCGGCCCCCAGCTGCAGCCGCTCGCGCGCAGGATCGAGCTGGCTCGCCTTGATGACGACGGTGTCGCCGCAATAGGCCAGCCGCAGCGGCCGCGCGGCATCCCGGAGGCTGTTGGATGCGATGCGACCGATCTGCGGGGTCATGTCGCTGCGCAGCGCCAGCGTGCGCAAGGACGCCGGATCGACGAAGCGGAACATCGCGCTCCCCTCGCCGACCGAGACCCCGGCCATGCGTCCGGCCAGCGAAGCCTCGAACTCGAGCAGCGGCGGGCGCACCCGATCATAGCCATGCGCGTCCAGCACATCGAGACAGGCATGCATCGCCGCATTGATCCGCGCGGTCTCGGCGGGCAGGCGGTCTTCCAGACCTTCGGGCAGGAGATCGTTGGGCTTGGTCATATTGCTCGTTCGTCATCCCGGGCCTGACCCGGGATCGCTATCGTCAGGCACCCGACTGACCGGACAGCGGCCCCGGGTCAAGCCCGGGGCGACGCCATCTCGATCAAAATGCCAGCGCGGTGACCGTCTTGACGCCTTCGACCTTCTCGGCCTCGGCCACCACTTCCGGGGTCAGCGCCTCGTCGAGGCTCAGCAGCAGGACCGCTTCCCCGCCCGCTTCGCGGCGGCCGAGGTTGAAGGTGCCGATGTTGATGCCGTGGTTGCCCAGCAGCGTCCCGATCCGGCCGATGAAGCCCGGCTTGTCGTCGTTGACGATGTAGAGCATGTGCCCCGCGAGCTCGGCCTCGATCCCGATGCCGAAGATCTCGACCAGACGCGGCGCGTCATTGCCGAACAGCGTGCCTGCGACCGAGCGTGGCCCGGCCGAGGTTTCCACCGTCACGCGCACCAGCGTGTTGAACGCGCCCTCGCGCTCGTGGCGGATCTCGCTCACGTCGAGCCCGCGCTCCTTGGCGAGGAACGGCGCGTTGACCATGTTCACGCTGTCCGAATAGCGGCGCATGAAGCCCGCCAGCACGGCAGCGGTGATCGGCTTGCCGTTGAGTTCGGCCGCCGCGCCCTCGCGCTCGATGCTGATGTGGGTGAGGTTGCCGTGGGCGAGCTGGCCGACAAGGCTGCCGAGCTTCTCGGCCAGCGCCATGTAAGGGCGCAGCTTGGGGGCTTCCTCGGCGCTGAGCGAAGGCACGTTCAATGCGTTGGTGACGCCGCCATTGACGAGGTAATCGGCCAGCTGCTCGGCCACCTGCAGCGCGACATTGACCTGCGCTTCGTTGGTCGAAGCACCAAGGTGCGGGGTGCAGATGAAGTTGGGCGTGCCGAACAGCGGGTGATCGGCGGCCGGCGGCTCGGTCTCGAAGACGTCGAGCGCGGCGCCTGCCACCTGCCCGCTTTCGAGGCAGTCCTTCAGCGCCGCCTCGTCGATCAGGCCCCCACGCGCGCAGTTGATGATGCGGATGCCCTTCTTGGCATTCTCCAGCCGTTCGCGGCTGAGGATGTTGCGGGTATCCTCGGTCAGCGGGGTGTGGAGCGTGACGAAATCGGCGCGGCTCAGCAGCGTGTCGAGATCGACCTTCTCGACGCCCATTTCCACCGCGCGGTCCTCGGTCAGGAAGGGATCATAGGCGATCACCTTCATCCTGAGGCCGAGCGCGCGGCTGGCGACGATCGAGCCGATGTTGCCCGCGCCGATCAGGCCAAGCGTCTTGCCGGTGACCTCGACGCCCATGAACCCGCTCTTGGGCCACAGGCCGGCCTGGGTCTGGGCATTGGCCTCGGGGATCTGGCGGGCCAGCGCGAACATCAGGGCGATCGCGTGTTCGGCAGTGGTGATCGAGTTGCCGAACGGCGTGTTCATCACCACCACGCCCTTGGACGAGGCATAGGGAATGTCGACATTGTCGACCCCGATGCCGGCGCGACCGATCACCTTCAGATTGGTCGCGGCATCAAGCACCGCCTTGGTGACCTTGGTCGAGGACCGGATGGCGAGGCCGTCATAATCGCCGATGCGGGCGATCAGCTGTTCGGGTGTCTCGCCGGTGATCACATCGACGTCGCAGCCACGCTCTTCGAAGATGCGCGCGGCGTTGGGATCCATCTTGTCGGAAATGAGAACTCTGGGACGGGTCATTTCAAATACCTTCCATCGTCATCCCGGACCTGATCCGGGACCGCGCGCAACACGCGCATGGGGAATTGGGGAGAGCGGCCCCGGATCAAGTCCGGGGCGACGCAAAAATCAGACGGCCTCAGCCGTTCTTGACCTTTTCGTAGGCCCATTCGATCCACGGCAGCAGGCGCTTGACGTCCTCCTGCTCCACGGTCGAACCGCACCAGATGCGCAGGGACGGCGGGGCATCACGGTAGCCGTTGAAGTCGTAGCCGACATTGCGCTCTTCGAGCAGCTTGACGATCTTCTTGGGAACGCCCGCCTTGTCCTCGTCCGAGAGGCTGTCGTACCAGTCGCCCTGGAACACCATGCACACGCCGGTATTGGTCTGCTGGGCCGGATCGGACACCATGTTGCGCAGCCACGGGGTGGCCTCGATCCAGTCCTTGACGATCTTGGCATTGGCATTGGCCCGCTCGACCAGCGCCTTGCGCCCGCCGATCGCTTTGGCCCACTCGAGCGCCGCGATGTAATCCTCGGTCGCCAGCATCGAAGGGGTGTTGATCGTCTCGCCCGCGAAAATGCCGGCGTTGATCTTGTTGCCCTTCTTCATGCGGAACAGCTTGGGCAGCGGCCAGGCCGGATCATAGCTTTCGATCCGCTCGACCGCCTTCGGGCTGAGAATCAGCATACCGTGCTGCGCTTCCGACCCCATCACCTTCTGCCACGAATAGGTGGTGGCATCGAGCTTCGACCAGTCCATTTCCTGCGCGAAGATCGCGCTTGTCGCATCATTGATGGTAATGCCCTCACGCCCCGGCTCCAGCCAGTCGGTGTTCGGGATCATCGCGCCGCTGGTTGTGCCGTTCCAGGTGAACACCACGTCGTTGCGCTGCGGGATGGTGGTGAGATCGGGGATCTCGCCATAATCGGCGGTCAGCACCTGCAGGTTGGGCAGCTTGAGCTGCTTCACCGCGTCCTGGATCCAGATATTGCCGAAGCTCTCCCACGCCGCGACCGTCACCGGGCGCGCGGGATCGAGCATCGACCACATGGCCGCCTCGAGCGCGCCGGTGTCCGATGCCGGCATGATGCCGATCAGGTAATCGTCGGGGATACCGAGCAGTTCGCGGCTGAGGTCGATGGCGTATTTCAGCCGCGCCTTGCCCAGCGCCGAGCGGTGCGAACGCCCGAGCGAATCGGTTTTAAGCTTATCGAGCGACCAGCCGGGGAATTTCGCCGTAGGACCCGAGGAAAAGAACGGGCGCTCAGGCTTGAGCGTAGGCTCGTGTGCGAGCCCGCGTGCATACTCAGTCATGTATTCTCTCCTTGCAGAGAGCTCGCGCGGCGTTGGGACCGCGTGGCCCGTCGGCCGCACTAGAGTTGCGCGGCGAAGAGTCAACGTGAAATATCGTGACCGCGGCGAGCCGCCCCGTGGCACCGATCAAAATGCCGCGCTCGCCCTCTCGCCAAGTGGCGCAAATGTCACTAATCAGGCCGCTCCATGAGAACATCCGACCTCCGCATCGCCCTGTTCAGCGGCAACTACAACTATACCCGGGACGGGGCCAACCAGGCGCTCAACCGGCTGGTCGGCTCGCTGCTCGCCAAAGGCGCGGCGGTGCGCGTCTATTCGCCCAAGGTCGCCAATCCCGATTTCGCCCCGACCGGCGATCTTGTCGGCCTGCCCAATGTGCCGATGCCGGTGAAGGGCCGCGGCGAATATCGCCTGCCGACCGGGCTGGGTGCGGAAGTGAAGCGCGATCTGGCGAAGTTCCAGCCCAATATCGTCCACCTCTCCTCGCCCGATCCGGCGGGGCACGCTGCGCTGCGCTGGGCGCAGGATCACGACATTCCGGTGCTGGCCAGCGTCCACACCCGGTTCGAGACCTATCCGCGCTATTACAAGATGGCCTTCCTCGAACCGCTGATCATCCGTTTGCTGCGGCGCTTCTACAACCGCTGCGATGCGCTGGTTGCTCCGTCCCAGTCGATGATCGACGAACTGCTGGCGATGGAGATGCACGACGATATCGGGCTGTGGAGCCGCGGGGTCGATCGCACGATCTTCTCCTCCGCGCGCCGCGATCCCGAATGGCGGCGCTCGCTTGGCCTCGCCGAGGAGGACGTGGCGATCGTGTTCCTCGGGCGGCTGGTGATGGAAAAGGGGCTCGATGTCTTTGCCGAGACCATCGTCCAGCTGCGCCGGCGCCAGGTGCCGCACAAGGTTCTGGTGATCGGCGACGGGCCGGCGCGCGGGTGGTTTGAGACGAACCTGCCGGGCGGAATCTTCGCAGGCTTCAAGACCGGCGAGGCGCTCGGACAGGCGCTGGCGAGCGGCGATGTGTTCTTCAACCCGTCCGTCACCGAGACCTTCGGCAATGTCACGCTCGAAGCCATGGCCAGCGGCCTGCCCGTGGTCGCCGCCGGGGCGACCGGCAGCGCCAGCCTTGTCGCCGAGGGCGTGACCGGACGGCTGGTAGTGCCGACCAGCAAGGATGCCGATGCCGCCGCCTTCGCCGAGGCGCTCGCGCCCTATTGCCTCGATCCGGCCCTGCGCGCGGCGCATGGCGCTGCGGGAGAGACGCGGGCCTGTGAATACAGCTGGGAAGCGATCAACGCGGTGGTCGCGGATACCTATGTCCGGCTGGTCGAGGCACGCCGCGCACTGCAGGCCGCCGAAGCCGCGTAGTTTTCTGCGCTAACGATTCAGCCTTCGGCTGTGCTTCGCAACCGCTGCTTGAGCGCGGGTTTGTCGCGCTACCGGTTCAGCCTTCGGCTGTGCTTTGCAACCGCTGCTTGAGCGCGGGTTACTTCAGCACTCCTGCCGCGCGCATGGCGCGGGCATAGACCAGCAGGAACACCGTCACCACCCAGATCGCCACGTCGAGCGCGGGGGCCTGCATGCTGGCCGGCACGTCCGCCATACCGTAATTGTAGGCCGTGGTCCCGATCAGCCCGAGCACCGCCACCAGCATCGCGGGCACCGCGAAGCGCGAGCGCAGCAGCAGCAGCACCGATCCGGCAAAGCCCCCCCACACCCCCAGCGCCCACAAAGCGCTCGCCCATGCGGGATAGCTGTTCATGAAAGCGATCTGATCGGGGGTCATGCCCATTTCGGCCAGCATGCCGAGCTTGGTCGCGGTGTAACTGAGAATGCCCATCGCATTGAACAGCAAGGTCAGAACACCGACCAGCCAGAGATGCCACGGGGTGGCCTTGCGCGAAGTGCCAAGTGTGCTCATGGGTTTTCCCTCCCCATCCGCTGCGACCCGGATGGAGAAGGAATACGCCTCAATCGGGCGCGCGGCAATCGGGCAGCGTTACAGCCGCTCGATGCGCTTGGCCATTTCGTCGATCATGTCGACGATCTCGTTGATGGTGCGCTCGTCGAGCTTGCCTGCCCGGGCGCGGTTCTTGAGCACGCTCCCGAGATTGCCCATCGCGCGGAAAACGTCATGCGAGCGCACGGAGGTGGTGCGTTCTCCGTGACGGCCGAGGCGGCGCATCAGGCCTTCGACCTCGTCCTTGCGCTCCTCCAGTTCGGCGCGGCCCTGATCGGTCGCGGCAAAGGGTTTCTTCGCGCCCTCGGCCTGTGCCTCCTCGATCGAGCCTTCATCCTCAAGCAGCTGGAGCGTCGGATAGACCGCACCCGGGCTCGGGGCGTAGTCGCCGCCGGTCATTTCCTCGATCGCCTTGATCAGTTCGTAGCCATGCGAGGGGTTCTCGGCGATCAGCGCCAGCAGCGCGAGGCGCAGCTCGCCCTGGCCGAACATCCGCCCGCGGCGACCGCGGCGACCGGGACCGCGATCCTCGCCTTCGCCATCGGCTTCGCGGCCGCGCGGGAAATCCTCGTCGAAACGGGCGCGCATCTTCCAGCCCGGCCCGCCGAAGTTCGTGTTTCCGTTCATAGCCCCGCTCATCGCCATCGTCGCCATTGCCTCGGCAAACTTTTCCCAGCCATTGCCGCGGCCGTACCGGTTCCAGGTCATATCAAAATCCTCCACGCCTATATCTGCGATACATTCAAGATATATCTTAGATCTATCGTTTCAAGAGACCGTAGCGGCGGGAGTTTCCTTTTCCGCTGACCAGCCTATCACGCTCGACGAATGGCTGACCTGTTCGGACAAGATGCCCCCGAGGCTCCGCGTGGCGACGACGCCTCTGCGCCCGATGCACCGCTGGCCGACCGGCTGCGCCCGGCGACGCTGGCCGAGGTGGTGGGGCAGGAACATCTGACCGGCCCCGAAGGCGCGATCGGGCGGATGGTGGCGGCGGGCAAGCTCGCCAGCATGATCCTGTGGGGGCCGCCCGGCACCGGCAAGACCAGCATCGCACGCCTGCTCGCAGATAGCGTGGGGATGCGCTACGCCGCGATCAGCGCGGTGTTTTCGGGCGTGGCCGATCTGAAGCAGGCCTTTGCCGAAGCCGAAAAGATGGCGAGGGCTGGCCGCAAGACCCTGCTGTTCGTGGACGAGATCCACCGCTTCAACCGCGCCCAGCAGGACGGGTTTCTCCCTTATGTCGAGCGCGGCGTGGTGACTCTGGTCGGCGCGACCACCGAGAATCCGAGCTTTGCCCTGAATGCAGCGCTCCTGAGCCGCGCGCAGGTGCTGGTGCTGAACCGGCTCGACGATGCGGCGCTGGAGGCGCTGCTTGGCAAGGCGGAAGCGCTCGAAGGCCCCCTCCCCCTAACCTCCGAAGCCCGCGCCGCACTGATCGCGCAGGCCGATGGCGACGGGCGGTTTCTGCTCGGACAGGCCGAGACGCTCTACAACGCCCGGCTCGAAGATCCGCTCGATCCGGCGGGCCTCGGCGGCTTCCTGCAACGCCGTGTCGCAGTCTATGACAAGGACCGCGACGGGCATTACAACCTGATCAGCGCGCTTCACAAGGCGGTGCGTGGGAGCGATCCGCAGGCCTCGCTCTACTGGCTGGCGCGAATGCTGGTGGCGGGCGAGGAGCCGTTGTTCCTCGCGCGGCGGCTGGTGCGCATGGCGGTGGAGGACATCGGCCTCGCCGATCCCCACGCGCTGCCGCAATGCATGGCGGCGATGGAGGCCTACCGCTTCCTCGGCAGTCCCGAAGGCGAACTCGCGTTGGTGCAGGCCTGCCTCTATCTCGCCACCGCGCCCAAATCGAACGCCGCCTATATGGCGCAGAAAGCCGCGTGGAAATCAGCCAAGGAGACCGGCAGCCTGATGCCGCCGATGAACATCGTAAATCCGGCGACGGGGCTGATGGAAAGCCTCGGCTACGGCAAGGGCTACACCTACGACCACGACACGCCCGAGGGCTTTTCGGGCGACAGTTACTGGCCCGAGGAGATGGAGCGCCAGACCTTCTACTCGCCGGTGGAGCGCGGGTTCGAGCGCGAGGTGAGGAAGCGCCTCGAATACTGGGACAAGCTGCGCGGGGAGCGGCGGGGATGAGCCGCTTCTCCCGTTTCCTCGCCGTCGACTGGTCGGGGGCGAAGGGCGCGCGGCAGAAGGGAATCGCGCTGGCCGTGGCCCATGCCGAAGGTGGCCCGCCGCTGCTGCTCTCCCCGCCCGATCCCAGAGGCTGGGCGCGAGCCGAGGTGCTGGCGCTGCTGGCAGGGCTTGAAGCGCCGACGCTGGTCGGGCTCGATCTCGGGATCGGGCTGCCTTTCGTCGATGCCGGCGCATTCTTCCCCGGTTGGGACGCCTCGCCAGCCGACGCGCGCGGGCTGTGGGCGCTGATCGACGTGCTGTGCGCCGATGATCCGAACCTTGAGGCGGGCGGCTTCGTCAGCCATCCCGAGGCCGCACGCTATTTCCGGCACGGCGCAGGCATCGAGGGCGACCGCTTCCTGCTCCCCGGCGCCGCCACCCGCGAGGGCCGTTTCCGCGTGGCCGAGGCTGCGCAGCGCGCGGCGGGCGTGCGGCCGGTGAGCAATTTCAACCTCGTCGGCGCGGCGCAAGTCGGCAAGTCGAGCCTGACGGGGATGCGGATGCTCCACCGGCTTGGCGGCAAGGTGCCGGTGTGGCCGGTCGATCCGCTGCCCGAAGCAGGCTCGGTCGTGACAGAGATCTACACCTCGATGGCGGCAAGGCTCGGCGGGGTGACGGGCGCTGCCACCAAGATCAGGAGCTACGCGGCGCTGAACGATGCGCTCGACCGGCTCGGCTCCCCGCCTTTCGAAGGCGCAGGTGCGATCGACGATCATTCCTCCGACGCGCTGCTCACCGCCGCCTGGCTGCGCCGCGTGCATGCCGATCACGACTTGTGGCATCCCCCCGGCCTCAAGCCCGAAGTGGCGCGCACGGAAGGGTGGACTTTCGGCGCGTTCTAGTCGCCCTGCCGGTTCAGCTTTCAGCTGTTCTACGCAACCACTACTTGAGGGCGAGGCGGTTTGGAGATAGACGCGCCTCCACTGAAAGCCGGCTTAGCTCAGATGGTAGAGCACCTGATTTGTAATCAGGGGGCCGCGGGTTCGATCCCTGCAGCCGGCACCACAGCCCTCAAGCAGCGCGGCGGTAGGTCAGCACAGTTGCTCACCCCAACCGCAGGAAGAACTCCTCGCGCTCGCGGCGCAGTTCGTCCGGAGCCAGCGCCGCTAGCGCGTCCAGCTCTGCCCGCAGCGCCAGCGTCAACCGCTTGACCATCTCGTCCGGATCACGGTGCGCCCCGCCCTGCGGCTCGTAGACGATGCGGTGGATCACGCCCAGCTTGAGCAGATCCGGCGCGGTCACCTTCATCGCCTCGGCTGCCTGCTCGGCCTGCGCGCCGCTGCGCCACAGGATCGAGGCACAGCCTTCGGGGCTGATCACGGAATAGACCGCATGTTCGCACATCAGCACGCGGTTCGCCGCCGCCAGCGCCACCGCCCCGCCCGATCCGCCCTCGCCGATGATCACCGCGACAAGCGGCACGCCCAGCGCAAGGCAGGCCTCGGTCGAACGGGCGATGGCCTCGGCCTGCCCGCGCGCTTCGGCATCAACCCCGGGGAAAGCGCCGGGGGTATCGACCAGCGTCACCACGGGCAGGCCGAAGCGGTCGGCCAGCTCCATCAGGCGGATCGCCTTGCGATAGCCTTCGGGCCGGGCCATGCCGAAATTGTGGCGAAGACGCCCCGGCGTGTCCTCGCCCTTCACATGGCCGATCACCACCACCTTGCGTCCCTCGAAGCGCGCAAACCCGCCGATGATCGCCTGATCGTCGCCAAAGGTGCGATCACCGGCGATCGGGAGGAACTCGGAGAACAGCCCCGCCACCAGCTTCTCGAAGCGTGGGCGCTGCGGGTGGCGAGCCACCAGCGTGCGTTGCCACGGTGTCAGGCGCGCATAGGTGTCCGCGAGCAGCTTGTCCGCCCGCTCCTTGAGCATCCGCGCCTCGGCCGTGCCCTCGGCATGCTTGGCAAGCTCCGCCACATGCTTGTCGAGCGCCTCGATCGGCTTTTCGAAGGGCAGATACTGGATCACCTTGCGCCCCTATCACACCGTCATCGACATGCCGCGATAAATCCGCGCCCGATAGCGCGAGTCCTCGGCATCGGGCAGCGGCGCGCCGACCAGCAGCACCGCGCGGGCAAAGCGCCGCACCTCTTCGAGATGCTCGTCGAGATCGCGCGGTTCTTCGGACTGGACGCGGCGGGTGAGGTTGATCTGGTTGACCGGCACGTCATGCACCAGCCGCTCGTTCTCCACGGCCAGCGTGGCGGTGAAGGCGTGGAGCGTCGTCTTGATGAAGTTCGCCAGCGCGAAGGCGGGGGACTTGTCGCCCATCGGCACGTCGGGGCTGGTCAGCACCAGCTGGCAATCATCATAGAGCGACGCACGGCGCGAGACGCGGAAGTGGTGGGTGAGGTTATCGGCCACCACAGCGCGGAATTCCTCGGGGGTGAGCGGATCGTCGGTGGCGAAGAGCTTGCCCGGCAGCGCGGCCATCGGCGTCGAGAGGATCGTCGTCGGCTTGCCCCAGGCGATCAGCGCCTCGTCCATCGCGGCTTCGATATCGGAGGTGACGACCAGCGAGGTCAGCGCCTCGGCGGTCTCGCCTTCGAGCTGCGCCTTCACGCCCTCGAAGCCCTCGGCGGTGCGGGTGATCAGCACCACGTTGGCGACATGGCAATCCTCGATGAAAGCGCGCGCGGTTTCGGCGAGGTAGTCGGCGAGGTGTTCACCGATGATCCACACCGTCTTGCCCCGCATCTGGTCGAGCCGCTCCTGCTTGGGGCTGCCGAACAGCTCGCGCTCGGTGGTGGAGCGTTCGACGCTGAGTCCGCCCGAAGGCATGAAGGTCTCGCCCGAAACGGCGCGGTCGGCGAGGAAGAACACCGTCGCCTGCGCCACGTCATGCTCGGTCGGCATCTTGCCGAGATAGAGCTTGGACAGCACCCCGCTACCGACCTTCTTGGCCTCGATGGCGATCTTGTCGGCGGGCAGAAAGGGCGCACCTTCCGGCGGCACGCGCAGCAGCCAGTCGCCGTCTTCGGCAGGCACACGCTCGGCCCACTCGGGCGCGTCGAGGAACAGGCCGGCCTGGCGCAGGCGCGAGACCAGCGCCGCCGCAATCGTCGGGGTCAGGAGGTACTGGTCCCAGGTGCAGGTGCCATCGCCCTCGCGCGCGCAGACCAGCGCCAGTTCGCGCAGTTCGCGCGGGTTGTTGGTGTCGTGGCTCATCTTGACGGTGTCGTTGCGCGCCAGCCGCGCCAGCACCGCCTCGACCCGCACCCCGCGCCGGATCGCCTTGATCGCGGCGGCGTGAACCGCATTCAGACGCTTGTTTTCCAGGATCAGCTTGCCGCGCCGCTCGAACAGCCCGGGCTTGCCGCCGGTGCCCGACAAGCGGTCGCCATCCACCGGCCCCGGCGCGATGGCATTGAACTGCACCTCGGGGCCGAGATAGCGGGCCATCGATTCCACCATCGCGCGCTGGCCCGCCTTGGACACGGCGTAGTCGGCGCGGTTGGGATAGGCGACCGCGAGATATTTCTCGCCCCCGAAATAGGACGAGACGTTGAGGATATAGCCCGAGCCTTGCGCCTTCATCAGCGGCGCGACGTGGTGCATCAGGAAGTAGTTCGAGACGAGGTTGGCATCGAGCGTGTAGTTCCAGGCGTCGACCCCCATGTCGACCACCATGTCCTCGGCGCCCGCAACCCCCGCGTTGTTGATCAGGTAGTCGATCCGCCCGAAGGCCTTCAGCGTCGCGTCGACCGCGCCCTTGAGGCTCTCGAAATTGCTGACATCGACATTCGCGAGAGTCTGCACCCGGCGCTCGACACCGGCAAAGCCGATGTCTTCCAGTTCCGAGACGATCCGCGCCCGCGCCACCGCCAGCTCGCTCTCGCGCCGGGCGACCATCATCACCTTGCCGCCCGCAAGCGCCAGCAGCCGCGCGACCTGCCCGCCGATCCCGGCCGAACCGCCAGTGATCAGCGCCACCTTGCCCAGATGCAGCCCGGTGATGTTTTCC
>CAZQOO010000059.1:0-11178 GCA_964594845.1 uncultured Porphyrobacter sp.
GGGGCTGAGCAGCACCGAGGTCATCAGGCCGAGCGAGCCGAAGCCCTGCGCCACGGTATCCGACTGCACGTCGCCGTCGTAGTTCTTGCACGCCCACACGAACTTGCCCGACCACTTGAGCGCCGAGGCGACCATGTCGTCGATCAGGCGGTGTTCGTAGACCATGCCCTTTTCCTTGAACTTCTCGGCGAAGCCCTCGGTGTCGAACACTTCCTGGAACAGGTCCTTGAAGCGTCCATCATAGGCCTTCATGATGGTGTTCTTGGTGGACAGGTACACCGGCCAGCCGAGGTTGAGACCGTAGTTGAAGCTGGCGCGGGCGAAGTCGCGGATCGAATCGTCGAGGTTGTACATCGCCATCGCCACGCCGGCGCTGGGGAAATCGAACACGTCGAGGTCGATCTTCTCGCCGTTCTCGCCGTCCCACACCAGCCGCAGCTTGCCGGGGCCGGGGATCAGGGTGTCGGTCGCCTTGTACTGGTCGCCGAAGGCGTGACGGCCGACCACGATCGGATCGGTCCAGCCCGGCACCAGGCGCGGCACGTTGTCGATCACGATCGGTTCGCGGAAGACGACGCCGCCCAGGATGTTGCGGATGGTGCCGTTGGGCGACTTCCACATCTTCTTGAGGCCGAACTCCTCGACGCGCTGTTCGTCGGGGGTGATGGTGGCGCACTTCACGCCGACGCCGTACTGCTTGATCGCATTGGCGGAATCGACCGTCACCTGATCGTCGGTCGCGTCGCGGTTCTCGATCGAAAGGTCGTAATATTTGAGGTCGATGTCGAGGTAGGGCAGGATCAGACGCTCGCGGATCCACTGCCAGATGATCCGGGTCATCTCGTCGCCGTCAAGCTCGACGACCGGGTTTGCCACCTTGATTTTCTGCATTGTGCTTATGCCCCATTCTCATCGCCCGTCCATGGGCAGCCTGTGAGTGAACAGGATGTCGTAAAAGATCCCGCGCGCGCTTTAGCAGAGGCGGACGGGCTTGCAAGCGGACGGCTTGCCAGAGAAACCGCAATTGATTTGCAAACTCTGCAACTGCTGGTCGATGTGACGGCGTCAGGAGGCGAGCGCGATGCGGGTCTGGGCGGCGAGGGCTTCGGCCACGCCGGGTACCGTGATGCTGCGTTCCCCGCCGAAATCCTCGCGCACCACGATGAGACCCAGCCGCTCAAGATGGTCGAGCAGACGGCGCACGCGGCTGGGCGAGGCGCTGCCGTAGAGCCGCGCAAGTTCCTCCTCGTCCGGCATGGCTGCCCCCGTTGCCGCCGCGATCACCAGCGCGAGATAGGGTGCGAGCACATCGTCATCGACGCGGGCGGCCTGCTGCTCGACCAGACCGCGCAGCGGTTCCTCCAGCCGGTCGACCCCGGCGAGCGCGAAGGCGAACAGCCGGCGGAAGGTGGCGAGATCGACATGGGCGCTGGCAATGCCGAGCTTGCGGCAGCGGATCGCGAAGTCGCGGAACAGCGAGGCGGCCGGGCGGAAGGTCGCCCCCTCGCTTGCGGCGAGTTCATGCACCACCGCCAGCATATCGTTTGCCGGCGCGGCAGGCCCGGCCTCGCCACCGGGCGCGCAAGGAGCAGCGGCATCGGGCTCGACCGCGCGCAGGGACGGGGGCGGAGCGGACGGTGCCGCGGGCGCCGGGGCGCGCAGCGCGGGCGCGGCGGACAGCGCCTGTTCCAGATCGATTGCCGGGCGCAGAGGCGGAGCAGGCGCGCGCGGCGCGGTTTCGCGCGCAGCCTCGGTCAGCCGGTCTGTCAGCAGGGACTCCATCGCCTCGCCTGCCGCCTCGGGCAGGGGAATGAGGCCCTGACCCGCAGCCTTGGCGCCGGTCTGCACTGCCCCGACATTGACCGCCACCGGCCGCCGGCTGATCGCCGGGCCAAGCCCCAGAAACTGGCCACGCTGGAGATCGCGGATGCGCTCGGCCTGCCGCCGGTCCATGCCGAGCAGGTCCGCGGCTCTTGCCATGTCGATATCGAGAAACGTGCGCCCCATCAGGAAGTTCGAGGCTTCGGCTGCGACGTTCTTGGCCAGCTTGGCGAGGCGCTGCGTCGCGACGATCCCGGCCAGCCCGCGCTTGCGCCCGCGGCACATGAGGTTGGTCATCGCCGCCAGCGTCAGGCGGCGGGTGTCGTCGTTCATCTCGCCGGCGGCGGCCGGGGCGAACATCTGCGCCTCGTCGACCACCACCAGCGCGGGATACCAGTGTTCGCGCGGGGCATCGAACAGCGCGGTAAGAAACAGCGCGGCGCAGCGGATTTGCGCTTCGACCTCCAGCTCCTCGAGCGAGAGCACCACCGAAGCGCGATGCTGACGCACGCGGCCTGCCAGCGCCTCGATCTCCCTGGCTGAATAGGCGGCGGCGTCGATCACCACATGGCCGAAGTGATCCGCGAGCGTGACGAAGTCGCCCTCGGGATCGATCACCACCTGCTGCACCAGTCCGGCGCATTCCTCCAGCAGGCGGCGCAGCAGATGCGATTTGCCCGAGCCGGAATTGCCCTGCACCAGCAGACGCGTGGCGAGCAGCTCCTCGAGATCGATGAGGATGCTTTGCCCGCTGGCATCGCGGCCGATGTCGATCTTTGCACTCACGCCTCAGGGCTTAGGCAGGCGGGGGCGCAGCGCAAAGCCGGGGGGCAGAGTTTTCCAGTGTTGCGGGCAGGATGGCGGGCGGTCAGCCGCAGGCCAAGAAAAACCCCGCCAACTCAGCCGAGTTGCGGGGTCTTTTCATGCCTGATTTCACGATGGTGGGCGTAGCAAGGATTGAACTTGCGACCCCTACGATGTCAACATAGTGCTCTACCACTGAGCTATACGCCCGCACCATCGGATCGCGCCCTTTCGAGCGCGGAGCGGCCCTTTATCGCAGCACCTGCCGGGGCGCAAGCGATTCGGAAAAAAGCTAGGCTGCATCCTCGAACACCCGCTCCACTTCCAGCACCAGATCGCGCAGGTGGAAGGGCTTGGACAGCACCTTGGCCGAGGGCTGTTCGCGGCTGGCGCGCAGGGACACGGCGGCAAAGCCGGTGATGAACATCACCTTGGTGCGCGGCGAAATCTCGGCGCAGCGCTGGGCGAGCTCGATCCCGTCCATCTCGGGCATGACGATGTCCGACAGCAGCAGGTCGAAATCGCCCGTCTCCAGCAGGGGAATCGCGTCGGTGCCGCGGTCGACCGCGCTCACCCGGTAACCGGCATTGGTCAGCGCGCGCTCGAGATAGGTGCGCATCGCCTCTTCGTCTTCGGCGAGCAGGATGTGCGGGGTGCTGGTCGATGTCATGCGCCAGTGTGTAGCATGGGCGGCTTAAGAAATCTTTGTTCCGGCGCGCCGTTTGCTGGCGTAAGCCGATTGCGGCTGACGATGAGGCTTTGACAGGCGGGCGCAAAGGCGGCAGCAAGGCAGCCGATGTCGCCCGCTCCCTCCGGCCCCCGCGATCCTGCCCGCGCCCCTGACGGCGATCTGCAGCATGTCAGCGGCGGGCGTGTGCCGGGTCTGGATGGCACAGCCGCTTTCACCTTCGCCGTCCCGAAGCAGATGCGCCTGCCGGTGCTGGTTGCCGTGCCGCACGCCGGCCGCGCCTATCCGTCGCAGGTGACCGCGCGGATGCGCGATCCGCTGGCGGCGCAGTTGCGGCTGGAAGACCGGCTGGTCGACCGGCTTGGCCGGATGATCGCGCAGGCGACCGGGGCGGGGCTGCTGGTGGCACATGCCCCGCGCGCGCTGCTCGATCTCAACCGCGCCGAGGACGATATCGACTGGGACATGGTCGAGGGCGGGCGGCCCGAAGGCGTCGCCAGCCTCGCGGCAGCGGGCGGGCAGGGCGGCAACCGCCGCGCGCGCAGCGGGCTGGGCCTCGTGCCGCGCCGCCTGCCGGGTTCGGGCGAGATCTGGCGCGGGCGCCTGCCGCGCGCCGAGCTGTCCGCGCGGATCGCCGGCATCCACCGCGCCTATCATGACTTTCTCGCCGGAGAGCTGGCACGGGTGCGCAAGGTCTGGGGGGCGGCACTGCTGATCGATCTCCATTCGATGCCGCCCCTGCGCCCCGCCGAGGGCGAGGACAGCGCGCCCCGGATCGTGCTCGGAGACCGTTTCGGCGTCTCGTGCCACCACGGGCTGATGGGGGCGGCGCTGCGTCATCTCGATGCGCAGGCCTGTGCTGCGGCCCAGAACCGGCCCTATTCGGGCGGCTATGTGCTCGATCGCCACGGCGCGCCCGACAAGGGCATCCATGCAGTGCAGGTCGAGGTGTGCCGCGCGACCTATCTCGATCACCGTCTTGCCGAGCCGGGCGAGGGAATGGCCGGGATGGCCGCGATCCTTGCCGATCTGGTGCGGGTGATGGGGGCCGAAACCGCGCTGCTGGGTGGCGGCGGCGAGCAGCTCCTTCAGGCCGCCGAGTAGGCGCTTCGCGCAAAACGAAGCGGGCGGCCCCCGAAGGAGCCGCCCGCCAGTCGTTTCTCGCTAAAGGCCCCCGAAGGAGGCCCGAGCCAATCAGTTCACAGCAGCCGGAGCCACCGGCATCTTGCCCTGCATCACCTGGCGCTCGAACAGGGTGCGCATCAGGTTGAGCGAGAACAGATGTGCGTGGATCAGGATCAGCATCCCGTTCTTGTTCAGCGCATCGAGCGTCTCGATTGGCAGCCCGCGCAGCTTTTCCTCGTTCACCATCTGGAAGCCGCGATAGATGAAGGGCTTGTCCGGATCGTCATTGCGGGTGATCGCGATTTCGCCGTCCATCAGGATGCCGAGCTTGCCCAGCTCTTCCATGAACTGCTTGGTGCGCTGGCCCGATTCCTCGAAGCGGCGACAGAATTCGAGCACGCCTTGCGTGTATTCGGTCGGCTTGGCTTCGGCATCGAACAGCGCAAGGCCTTCATCCGACTTGCCGATCACGCCGCAGGTCGGGTCGAAGCACAGCGACAGTTCCTCGGCATCGGGGCGCAGCTTGGCGAGCATGAAGGGATAGCGGCGCGCATAGGCCGGGACATAGACGACGCTGGTAAGCTTGTTGTCGTCGCCCATGAAGGTGTTGACGCCTTCGTTGAGACCGAAAAGCGCGATCGGCAGCGGGTTTTCGCCGGCGGTGAACACGATCGGGAAGTGGCGCTGGGCGTCGATGAACTCGTCGCTCGTCAGCGGCACGGCGTGGGTCTGGGCGAGGAACGAGGCGTCCTCCATGGTTCCCACTTTCCAGTCCGCATGGTCGCGGCTGTTGAGCGGCATCAGGTCCTTGTAGAACAGCGGAAGTTGCGGTTGCGGCGCGCTGGCCATGTATTCGTCTCCGAGAATTTGCGGTTGTGGTCGATCCCTGCGGCAGGGTGCGCCCGCCGAACGCGGCGGCGTGTAGGCGTTTGCGGGGCTAGGTGCAAGCCGCAGGGGCCGCCATCACCAGCTTGCCGGGGTTGAGCAGGCCGAGCGGATCGAGCGCCCGCTTGACGCTGTGCATCAGCGCCAGTGCGACGGGATCGTGCAGGCGGGCGAGTTCGTCCACCTTCATCTGCCCGATCCCGTGTTCGGCGCTGATCGATCCGCCCCACTGCGTGACCAGATCATAGACCTGAGCGCTGACGGCCTTGCCTTGCGATTCCTCCCACGCGCCGCGCACCGCGCCCGGGGGAGCGAGGACGTGAAAATGGACATTGCCATCGCCCAGATGCCCGAACGCGACCGCACGGGTGCCGGGAAAGGCGGCCTCGATTGCCGGGCTGGCGGCGAGTATGAATTCGGGCATCTTCTCGACCGGCACCGAGATGTCGTGCTGCATCGCCGGACCGAGCGCGCGCTCGGCGGCGGAGATACTGTCGCGCAGCACCCAGAAATCGTCGGCCTGCCTGTCGTTGGCGGCAATCACCGCATCATCGAGCAGCCCGGCCTCCATCGCTCCGGCAAGGCTGGCCTCCAGCCGCTCTTGCAGGGACGCGCTGTCGGCTCTGGCCGAGACACATTCGATCAGGGCATTCCATGCGTGCGGCTCTGCCAGCGGTGCGCGGGCGGCGGGCAGGTGGGCGAGCACGGATTCGAGGCAGTGGGCCGGCACGACCTCGAAGCCTTCCAGCGCCTCGCCCATGTCGCCTTCGACGTGCCTCAACAGCTTGCGCGCCGCCACGATCCCGCCGAGGCCGGCCCATGCCGTCACCCGCCCGGTCGGCGCCGGCAGCAACCGCAGCGTGGCCGCCGTGACGATGCCGAGCGTGCCTTCCGAGCCGATCAGCAGCTGCTTGAGATCAAAGCCGCGATTGTCCTTCTTGAGCGGAACAAGGGCATCAAACACCGAACCATCGGCCAGCACCGCCTCCAGCCCCAGAACCTGAGCGCGCATGGTACCGTGGCGCAACACCTGCGTGCCGCCGGCATTGGTCGAAACCAGCCCGCCGATGGTGGCCGAGCCCTTGCCGCCCAGCGTGAGCGGGAAGCGTGTTCCCGCAGCCTCTGCGGCATCGTGCAGATGCTGGAGGATCACGCCCGCCTCGCACACCACCTGTCCGGCGGCGGCATCGAGGCTGCGGATCGCGTCCATCCGGCGCAGGCTGAGGATGATCGCGGTGCCGGTGTCGTCGGGTGTCGCCCCGCCGGCCATGCCGCTGTTGCCGCCCTGCGGGACAATCGGCACGCCGTAGGCAGCGCAGAGCTTCACCAGCGCGGCGACCTCGGCGGTGGAGGCCGGCGAGGCCAGCGCCAGCGCGCGGCCGGTATAGCGACCGCGCCAGTCCGTCAGCCAGGCGTCCATCCGCTCGGGATCGGTGGTCAGCCCGCGCGGACCGAGCAGGCACCCGGCTTCATCAAGAAATGCGGCAGCAGAAGGGGGAGGCGTCATTGTTGCGCCCATGCCACAGTCCGCGGCAAATGTGCCAGCGCTTTTGTGGCGCTGCTTACGGCAGTTAAGCCGGGGTTCAAATGGCGGCGCTAGTCGGGATAGGGCCCGGCCTGCGCCGATCACGCGCGAGCCCCGCCAAGGAGACGCCGCTTACCGCCATGGACAGCCTGTTTGCCCTGACCGCGCCGATGGCGCTGCTGCTGCCGTTGGCGGCGGGCGCGGGCCTGCCTGCGGCGGACGACAAGGGGCCGCCCGTGCCTGTCGCCTCGGCTCCGCAATGCGATGCGGCCGCGCTCGATGAACCCCCGCGCATCAACCCGCTTTCTGCCTTCCGCAGCCAGTTCAGCTGGCGGCAGGTGCGGATCGAGCAGCGGGTGGTGGTGCGGATCTCGCCGGCCTCGCCAGCGGCCCGCCAGAACCTGATGGCCGAACTGCCCCAGCGCGCCATGCCGCCGCGTTTCGAGGAAGCGCGCAAGGAGAAATGCGTCGCCCTTGAAGGCATTGCGGGAGTGCAGACCGGCAGCGGCAACCGGCTGGTGCTGTTCCTGCGCGATCGCCGGATGCTCTCGGTCAACCTCGACAAATCCTGCCGCGCGCGCGACTTCTATTCCGGCTTCTATGTCGAGCGGAACAAGGACGGGCGGCTGTGCGTCGATCGCGACAAGCTCCAGTCGCGCACCGGCGTGCGCTGCGAGGTGGAATCGATGCGCCAGCTGGTCGAGGCGCGCGACTGAAACGCCCCCTGCGCGATGCGCGGGTTTCCTTGACTTTTGCCCCCGCTTGAGAGAAAGGCGCGCAGGCCCGCCGACGCCGCCCGTGCGCCGTGGCCAGCAATCCCGGCAGCAACCCTGCCCGCTATTCTCGGACACCACACACCGCATGACCTTCGCCGATCTCGGCCTTTCGCCCGAATTGCTCAAAGCCGTGGAAGACGCGGGCTATACGACGCCGACCGCGATCCAGGCGCAGGCGATCCCGACCGTGCTGATGATGAAGGATCTCATCGGCATCGCCCAGACCGGCACCGGCAAGACGGCGAGCTTCGTGCTGCCGATGATCGACGTGATGGCCGCCGGCCGCCGCCGCGCGCTGATGCCGCGTTCACTGATCCTCGAACCGACCCGCGAACTGGCCGCACAGGTGGCCGAGAATTTCGAGAAATACGGCAAGAACCACGATCTCAAGATGGCGTTGCTGATCGGCGGCGTGCAGATGGGTGACCAGTTGAAGGCACTGTCCGACGGGGTCGACGTGCTGATCGCCACCCCGGGCCGGCTGATGGACCTGTTCGAGCGCGGCAAGATCCTCCTGAACGGCTGCGAACTGCTGGTGATCGACGAGGCCGACCGGATGCTCGACATGGGCTTCATTCCGGACATCGAGTTCATCTGTTCCAAGCTGCCCGAAACCCGCCAGACCATGCTGTTCTCGGCCACCATGCCGCCGCCGATCGAGAAGCTGGCCAAGAAGTTCCTGACCAATCCCAAGCGCATCGAAGTAAGCCGCGCGGCCTCGACCAATGCCGACATCACCGCCTTCAAGGTGCCGGTGAAGTCGCGTTCCAAGCGTGAAACCCTGCGCTGGTTCCTCGAAAACGATCTGGTCGAAACCGCGATCATCTTCGCCAACAAGAAGACGACCGTGCGCGAATTGAACCAGAGCCTGAAGCGCCACGGCTTCAAGTCGAGCGAGATCCATGGCGACATGGACCAGACCAGCCGGATCAAGGAACTGGAGCGCTTCAAGGCGGGCGAGGTCAACATCCTCGTCGCCTCCGACGTCGCCGCGCGCGGCCTCGACATCAAGGGCGTGAGCCACGTCTTCAACTTCGACACGCCGTGGCACCCGGACGATTACGTCCACCGCATCGGCCGCACGGGCCGCGCCGGGGCCAAGGGCCGGGCCTTCACCTTCGTCTTGGAGGAAGATGCCGAAGCGATCGCCAATGTCGAGAAGCTGACCGGCAGCGCGATCAAGGTGTTCGGCAAGGATGATGTGCGGGTCGACCTCTCCGAAGTCATCGCCCGGGCCGAGGCCGCCAAGGCCGAAGCCCCGCGCGAAGAGGGCGAGGAGCGTCCCGAACGCGAGGAACGCAAGCCGCGCCGTGCACGCGAAGAGCGGGCTCCGCGCGAGGAACGCGAAGAGCGCCCGCGTCGCGACAAGTCCGCCCCGCGCACCGACCGCGTGACTGCGAGTGACGATCGCAAGCCGCGCCGCAGCTATCACGAGGATGACGAGCCGGTGCCTGCGGGTGAGTGGAACGGCCCGCGCCCGTCCTTTCTCGACGTCGGCTTCGGTTGAGCATTCCCTCCGTCCCCATGGGACAGGCTTAACGCTTTCTTCGCGACCCGCGCGCTATGCTGTCGCGCATGATCGAGGCTATTCCCGAAGCCCTGCGCAGCACCGTCACCGAGCTTGTCCCGGCGGCGCTGATCTTCATCGCGCTGGCCGCGGTGATGAAGCGCGACCGGCTGTTTGCGGGTTTCCTCGCCGCGCGGCGTGAAATCGGCACCAATCTCGGCCTGATGCTGTTCAACGGCGTGGTGATGATGCCGTTGATCGTGGTGCCGCTGACCGCCTACCGTGGCCTGATCCCGCGCGAGCCTGCGCTGATCGACTTCTGGACCGCTCTGCCGGCTGTCGCGGTGGTGATTGTCGCAATCGTGCTGATCGATTTCGCCTCCTACTGGCGCCACCGCTTCGAGCACAGTCCGGCGCTGTGGCGCGTCCATGCCACGCATCACGCCGACGAGGCGATGAACTGGCTGACCCTCCATCGCAAGCATCCGCTGGGCGAATTGCTGAGCCTGCTCGTCGATCTGGTGCCGGTGCTGCTGCTGGGCCTGCCGATCTGGGCGATCCTCACCGCGGCGTTGCTGCGTGCCTGGTGGGGCTACTTCATCCATGCCGATGTTCCCTGGACGCTGGGGCCGGTCGGCAAGGTGATGATGTCGCCCGCCGCGCATCGCCTGCACCACATCCGCGACGAGGCGCTGATGGGCGCGAATTTCGGCAACACCATCACGCTATGGGACAGGCTGTTCGGGACCTGGACCGACCCTGCGCCTTACGTGAACTGTGAGACCGGTATCGCCGAGGGCACGCGTGATCTGGGCGGCGAACTGCTGCGCCCCTTCGAGGCGCGCTACTGGAAGGGCAAGCGGGCGGCTGAAGCGGTCAGCGACCAGCCCGCCTAGAAGCCCAGCAACACGGCGAGGACGATCGCCAGCAGGACCAGCCAGAAGCCCACCCAAAGCCCCCACAGTAACCACCATCCCCAATGCTCGCCGCGCGGCGGCTTCAAGCCGGGAATCGAGAAAAAGCCGAAAAGGTCGAGCAACTGCACGACCTACCCCACCACCTTCACGAAACTGTCGAGCACGCGCTTTTCGCCAGCATCCTCGAACAGGATGGTAAGCTTGTTGCCCTCCTGATCGATCACGCAGCCGGTGCCGAACTTGTCGTGTGTGACCATCGCCCCGATGGCGATGTCGCTGCGCGCGGGGGCGGCGAAGCTGGCGGCGGAGCGGGTGTTCTCGCGCACGCGGGCGGGCTTGGTCTCGTAGCCTGATGTCAGCGCGCGCTGCCAGCCGGGGCCGCGCATCTGCGCCTTGCCGGGATAGTCGCGCGCGACATGGGCGAAGGGGTCTTCCTGCTCGCGCCAGTTGGCGCGCCACAGGCTTGCGCCGCCCGATAGCGTGGATTCGCTGTCGATATGCTCTGCGGGAAGCTCCTCGATGAAGCGCGAGGGGATCGAGCTGACCCACTGCCCGTAGATCCGGCGGTTGGCGGCATGGAGGATGGTGCAATGCCGCCGCGCGCGGGTGATCGCGACATAGGCGAGGCGCCGCTCCTCCTCCAGTGAGGCCAGCCCGCCCTCGTCGATCGCGCGCTGCGAGGGGAACACGCCTTCCTCCCAGCCGACGCAGAACACGTTGTCGAATTCCAGCCCCTTGGCGGCGTGGATCGTCATGATCGTCACCGTCTCGCCCTGATCGGCGCGCTCGTTGTCCATGACCAGGCTGACATGCTCGAGGAAATCGCCGAGGGTCTCGTATTCCTCCATCGCGCGGGCCAGTTCGGAGAGGTTTTCCGCGCGGCCCGCACTTTCGGGGGAGCGGTCGGCGGCGAGCATGGCGTTGTAGCCCGATTCCTCCAGCACCAGCCGCAGCAAGTCGGCCGGGCTCAACACCCCGGCCTGTTCGCGCCAGTGCAGGAACTGGCGCATCAAGGAGCCGATGGTCGATGCCGCGCGCTTGGGCAGCTCGTCGCTGTCGGCCAGCTGCAGCGCCGCCGCCGCCAGCGGCAGACCGGTGCGGCGCGCGTGGGAATGCATCTGCTCCAGCGC
>CAZQOO010000059.1:11188-14135 GCA_964594845.1 uncultured Porphyrobacter sp.
TGGGCTGGTTGTGGATGCGTTCAAACGCCAGATCGTCCTGCGGCTGGGCGATCAGGCGCAGATAGGCGAGCGCATCGCGGATCTCGGCCCGCTCGTAGAAGCGGAAACCCCCGATGATGCGATAGGCGATGCCGATCTGGATGAAACGGTCCTCGAACTCGCGGGTCTGGTATTGCGCGCGCACGAGGATGGCGACCTGATCGAGCGCGGCGCCTTCGGCTTCCAGCCGCTCGATCGCCTCGCCCACCCGGCGCGCTTCCTCGGGCGCGTCCCACACGCCGATCACCTTGACCTTGTCGCCGCCATTGACCTCGGTCCACAGCGTCTTGTCGTGGCGCTGACTGTTGGCCCGGATGAGCCCTGATGCGGCGCCGAGAATGTGCGGGGTGGAGCGGTAGTTCTGTTCCAGCCGGATCACTTCCGCGCCGGGAAAATCCTTCTCGAACCTGAGGATGTTGGCGACCTCGGCCCCGCGCCAGGAATAGATCGACTGGTCGTCATCGCCCACCACGCAGATGTTCCTGTGCTGCTGCGCCAGAAGGCGGAGCCACAGGTACTGCACAGCGTTGGTGTCCTGATACTCGTCCACCATGATGTAGCGGAAGCGGCGCTGGTAGTCCGCGAGGATGTCAGGATGGCTGCGCAGGATGTTCAGCATGTGCAGCATCAGATCGCCGAAATCGCAGGCGTTCAGAGCCTTGAGCCGCTCCTGATAGCGGGCATAGAGCGCGGTGCCGCGACCATTGGCATAGGCCTCGTTCTCGACCGCGTCCAAGTCCTGCGGGTTCAGGCCGCGGTTCTTCCAGCGGTCGATCAGGCCCGCCAGCTGACGCGCGGGCCAGCGCTTTTCGTCCAGCTCCGCCTCGGTGATCAGGGCTTTCAGCACCCGCAGCTGATCATCGGTGTCGATGATGGTGAAATTGTGCTGCAAGCCCACCAGTTCGGCATGGCGGCGCAGCATCTTGGCGCAGATCGAATGGAAGGTGCCGAGCCACGGCAGACCTTCAGCCGCCGGACCGAGATGGTGCGCCACGCGCTCGCGCATTTCCTTCGCCGCCTTGTTGGTGAAGGTGACGCACAGGATCTGCGAGGGGTAGGCGCGCCGGGTCGCCACCAGATGCGCAAGCCGCGCGGTGAGCGCTGCGGTCTTGCCCGTGCCCGCGCCGGCCAGCATCAGCACCGGGCCTTCCGTCGCCAGCACGGCGGCGCGCTGGGGCGGGTTCAGCCGCGCGGCATAGGCGGGCACCGTGTCATGCGCAGAGGCGGGGGAAGGCAGGTTGGTGCTCATGGTCTCATGCGAACAGGTAGGGAACAATCGCGGCGCGGGCAAGGCGCGCTTTGGGCCTGTGCCCGGCAAACGGCACAGCGGCCGATCGGCCTGCCGCTAACGCGCCACATTTTCCGCCCGGGCGGGGCATCGGCGGGATATCCGGTCCCGCGCGGGGATTGCCACCGGAGGACTTGCGTCCATAGTCGGGTGGTCCTGCCGACAGGGGTTCGCGCGGCAGGATGAACCTGCGTTCGTGCATGCCTGGTCTGGTCAATGATGGAGAAGCCCATGCACAAGTCTCTGAAAATTTTCGCTCTTGCCGGAGCTGGTCTGACGCTCGCGGCAATGCCGGCGGTCCTTTCCGCACAGGCCGAGGCTCCGGCCGAGGCGGCAACTTCCGCCGTGCCGATGACGGCCGAACAGGAGGCCGCGTTGAAGAGCTGGCCGGCCGACAAGCAGCAGGCGTTCAAGGCCTGGCCACCCGAAACGCAGTCCTATTTCTGGTCGCTTAGTGAGGAGCGCCGGAAGATGTTCTGGGCGCTTTCCGATACCGACAAGGTGTCGCTCAGCCAGATGGCCGAGCCGCAGCGCGAATCGGTCTGGGCCGAGATCGAAGCCCGCACCCGACCCTCTCAGAGCGGATAAGCGACAGCCCTTCAGGTAGGGGGCGGGGCCGGGTCCGGCACGGGTCAGGCGAGGCGCAAGAGGCTGAGCTTGCCCTTGCCGACCCGGCGTTCGCTTTCGAAGGCAAGCCCCTTGATCGCGACATCCTCGCCCCCCGCCGTTTCCAGCGCGATCCAGGTCTGCGGGCCGATCCAGCCGAGGCGCAGCAGCCTGTCGAGCGCCACTTCGCCCGCGCCCGAGTGATAGGGCGGATCGGCGAGAATCAGGTCGAGCGGCTGCGCCGCGGCGCGCAGGGCCATCACCGAACCGGCCTCGATCCGCGTGCTCTCGCGTGCACCCAGCGCGGCGATGTTGGCCTTGATCGCATCGAGCGCCGAGCGGTCCTGCTCGACAAACAGGCAGGTCGCCGCGCCGCGCGACAGGGCCTCCAGCCCCAGCGCGCCCGAACCGGCGAAGAGATCAGCGACGGCCAATCCCTCGAAATCGCCCAGCCGGCTCACCAGCATCGAGAACAGCGTCTCGCGCGCACGGTCTGCGGTCGGCCGCGTGGCATCGCCCTTGGGCGCGACCAGCTTGCGCCCGCGCCACTGGCCGGCAATGATCCTCACTTGCGCGGAGCCTTGGCCTTGGCGCCACCACCCCGGGCCAGTTCGGCGAGGAAGCGTTCGACCGGCTTGCCCTTCAGTTCCACCGCCTGCCCGCGCGGCAGATCGCCGAGATGGAACGGGCCGTAGCCGACCCGGATCAACCGGTTCACCTGCAAACCGAGATGTTCGAGCACGCGCCGCACCTCGCGGTTCTTGCCTTCGGTGATGGTCATCTCGATCCACAGGTTGCGGCCTGACGAGCGTTCGAGATTGGCATCGATCGAACCATAGCGCACGCCGTCGATCTCCACGCCTTCAATCAGGTCTTCGAGCTGCTCCTGCGACACCGCGCCGAAAGCGCGCGCGCGGTAGGTGCGCGGAATGCCGGAAGCGGGCAGTTCGAGCCTGCGCTTCACCTCGCCGTCATTGGTGAGCAGCAGCAGGCCTTCGGTGTTGAGATCGAGCC
>CAZQOO010000060.1:0-7523 GCA_964594845.1 uncultured Porphyrobacter sp.
AAGTAGTACATCGCCTGATCCGCGGTCAGCCGCGCGATCGGAGGCAGGACGCCGAAAGCATCGGCGGTCAGCATGATCACGTTCGACGGCGCCGGGCCGAGGTTCTTCTCGCTGGTATTGGGGATGAACTCGATCGGGTAGGCGCCGCGGGTGTTCTCCGTCTTCGATGCGTCGGTGAAGTCGAGCTCGCGGGTGTCATCGTCCATCGCCACGTTTTCGAGGATCGTGCCGAACATCTTCGTCGTCGCGTAGATCTCCGGCTCGCCCTCGGCCGAGAGGTTGATCATCTTGGCGTAGCAGCCGCCTTCGAAATTGAAGACTGCGGTATCCGACCAGCCGTGCTCGTCATCGCCGATCAGAGTGCGGCTAGCGTCGGCGCTGAGCGTGGTCTTGCCGGTGCCCGACAGGCCGAAGAAGATCGCGCTCTTGCCGTCCGCGCCGATATTGGCCGAACAGTGCATCGGCATCACCCCCTGCGCGGGCAGGAGGTAGTTGAGCAGGCCGAACACGCCCTTCTTCATCTCGCCCGAATATTCGGTGTTGCCGATCAGGATCAGCTTTTCGGTGAAGCTCACCGCGATCACCGTGTCGCTGCGGCAGCCGTGACGCTCTGGGTCGGCCTTGAAGCTGGGCAGATTGATGATGGTGTATTCGGGAACGAAGCCGCTGAGTTCTTCCGCCGTCGGGCGCACCAGCAGCGTGCGAATGAACAGGTTGTGCCATGCCAACTGGTTGATGACGCGCACATTGACGCGATACTCGGGCTGCGAACCGCCGAACAGATCGGCGACGTAGAGTTCGTCCTGCCCTTCGAGCTCCTTGAGGAAGTCCGCCTTGAGGTTGGCGAAGTGTGCCTCGCTCATCGGCTGGTTGATCGGACCCCAGTTGATCGTGTTCTCGGTCTCCGCGTCGCGGACGATATATTTGTCCTTGACGCTGCGCCCGGTGAACCGGCCGGTATCGACCAGCAGCGCGCCGTGCTTGGTCAGCTTGCCCTCGCCCTTGGTCAGGGCATGCTCGACCAGCGCGGCCGTGCCGAGATTGGCGTGGATGCGCGCCCGGGTGTGAAGATTCTGGGCGGCCAGCGGGGTAGCAAGCGAGGTCAAGGTCGTATCTCCTGAGCCATTCAAGACGGCGGCAAAGCCAAGGGCGGGGGCGAATCCGTGGAGCTTGCCCTAGCATCAGCGCATACGTATGCAAACAGCAGCTGCGATGCCACACGCAACATGGCCCGTCCCATGTCTTGCGCCCTTAAATGGCGTTGCGGGATGCGTCAAACGCCGCTCCCCTGACAAAAATGCGCGCGCGGTGAAATGCTCTGCAACACTCGCCCGCAACCGATTGTCTGATGACGACAATGGCGCTACCGCTCGGAAGATGCGACGGTGGCGGCGAGAGGGATAGGCACGATGTCCGACAGCACCCCCGAACAGGCCGGGCCGGCACAGGAGCCAGCGACCGAAAGCGAGCGCGCGATGCAGATCGCGCTGGTCGATGATGATCGCAACATTCTCACGTCTGTCTCGATCGCGCTGCAGGCAGAAGGCTTTGCCACGCGCCTCTATTCCGATGGCGAAACCGCGCTGAAGGCGCTGCTCGACAATCCCCCCGATCTGGCCGTGTTCGACATCAAGATGCCCAAGATGGACGGGATGGAACTGCTGCGCCGCCTGCGTGCACATTCCGCCCTGCCGGTGATCTTCCTCACCAGCAAGGACGACGAAAGCGACGAGGAAGCGGGGCTTGAACTGGGCGCGGATGATTACATCGCCAAGCCGTTCTCCTTGCGCCTGCTGATCGCCCGCATCCGCGCGATTCTGCGCCGCGCCGAGCCGCTGCGCGAGGGCGGCGGCCCTTCCGGCACGGCCGAACCGGCGCAGGCCAGCATCACCCGCGGGCGACTGTTCATGGATCCGGCCCGCCACCATGTGACGTGGGACGGCCTGCCGGTCAGCCTGACAGTCACCGAATTCCTGATCCTCGAAGCGCTCGCCATCCGTCCCGGGGTTATCAAGAGCCGCAACCAGCTGATGGACGCGGCCTATCCCGACGACGTGTTCGTCGATGACCGCACGGTCGACAGCCATATCAAGCGGATGCGCCGCAAGTTCCGGATGGTCGATCCGCAGTTCGGTGCGATCGATACGCTTTATGGCGCGGGCTACAGCTTCACCGATGGCTGAACCGGCCCGTGCCGCTGCTGCGGGCGGCGAGAAACTCACCGCCACCGGCCGCTTCGCGCTCACCGCGCGCATTCTGGTGGTCAACATCCTGCCGCTCGCGATCATGGGCGGCGGCCTGTTCTATCTCGACAGCTATCGCACGCAGCTGATCAACGAGCGCTTCAAGCTCGCCCGGATCGAGGCCCAGATCACCGCCGAGGCGCTCGCCGGCGCGACCCGCGAACGGCAGGAGGCACTGCTGGTGCAGATCGGCAAGGAACAGCGCATGCGGCTGAGGATGTTCGATGCCGACGGCCGGCTGACCGCCGACAGCTTTGCGCTCGCCGAACCGTCCTTCCGCTTCAACGACATAACCGATGACGACTGGGAACAGCAATTCGCCCGCTGGCTCGATCGCACGGTCGACACGATCGTCGCTGCGGAAGCCGTGAAGGACTATATCGAACCCGAAGCGCAGGAGGCCGATGCCTGGCCCGAACTCGCCCGCGCGCGCGAACTGGGCCTGTCGCAGGTGCGCCTCTATGACTGGCGCGACGGCACCCCCGTGATCACCGCGGCTGCGCCTGTCGGCCTCAACGGGGCGACCTTGCTGACGGTGCGCAACGCGGTCGACATCACCGAAAGCGTGCGCGATGCGCGCACAACGCTGGGCTTTGCGATGCTGCTGGTACTCGGCGCATCTGCATTGCTTTCGCTGTTCCTCGCGCGCACCATTGTCACGCCGCTGCGCCAGCTCGCCCGCGCGGCGGTGCGGGTGCGGCAGGGTCGCGAGCGCGAAGTCGAGGTGCCGCGCCTGCCGCAGCGCAGCGACGAGATCGGTCTGCTCGCCCGCGCGGTCTCGGACATGACCGGGGCGTTGCGCCAGCGGATCGACGCGGTCGACAGCTTCGCCGCCGACGTGGCGCACGAGATCAAGAACCCACTGGCGAGCCTGCGCAGCGCGATCGAATCCCTGCCGCGGGTCGAGGACCCGGCCTTGCGCGGCGAGCTGGTACAGATCGCCACCCATGACGTGCGCCGGATCGACCGTCTGGTGAGCGAGATTTCCGATGCCAGCCGGATCGATGCGGAAATGAGCCGCGCGACGCTGGAGGTGATCGACCTCGGTGCGCTGGTGCGCGCGATCATCGGCGGGCGCGAGGACCGCGCCGAGAACGGCGGCCGCCCGATTGCGCTCGACGCGCGCGGTTTTGCGGCGCGGGTACGCGGGGTGGGCGCGCGGCTCGAACGGGTGGTGGAGAACCTGCTCGACAATGCCGTGTCCTTCTCGCCCCCCGACGAGGCCATCGAGGTCGCGCTCGAGAATGACGGCAAGTGGGTGACGCTGACCGTGTGCGACCATGGCCCGGGCATCCCCGAGGAATCGCGCGAAAAGGTGTTCCAGCGGTTCCATTCGGTGCGCCCGGCGGAGGAGGATTTCGGCAACCATTCGGGGCTCGGCCTGGCGATCGCCCGCGCCATTGCCGAAGCGCACGACGGCACGCTCACCGCCCAGGCCCGCCCCGATGGCGCAACAGGCGCGTGCCTGCGCCTGCGGCTTCCGGCAGCACCATGAACGCAGCCGGGGCCATCGTCCATCAGGCCAGCGCCGTCGTCATCGCCGGCCGTGCCCTGCTCATCGAAGGCCCGCCGGGCAGCGGCAAGTCGAGCCTCGCGCTGGCCCTGATCGACCGCGGCGCGGGGCTGATCGGCGATGATGGGGTGACCCTGTCCTGCGAGGCGGACCGCCTGATCGCTGCCCCGCCGCCCCATATCGCCGGTATGCTCGAAGTGCGCGGCGTGGGCCTGCTGCGCTTGCCCGTCGCACCGCCCGCTCCGGTCGCGCTGGTGCTGACGCTCGGCGGAACGCCGGGCGAGCGCCTGCCCGACAGCCCCCTGCCCCGCCGCGCCATCGCCGGGATCGCAGTGCCGGTGCTGGCCTTCGATCCCGGTGCCATTGCCCCGGCCCAGCGCGCCGAAGCGGCGCTGACGCTGCACGGTGTGGCGGCAGATTCGCCTTCCCTTTCCGCGCCGGCGGGGCGAGAATAGCGGCAATGACCGGCCCCGATACCCCTGTCCGTCCGCCCCAGCAGCTGCTGCTGGTCACCGGCCTGTCCGGCGCGGGCAAGTCCACCGCGCTCGCCGTGCTCGAGGATCTCGGCTGGGAGACGATGGACAACTTCCCCGTCCGCCTTCTCAAGCGGCTGGTGGCCATGCCCGACGAGGCACGCGGGCCGCTTGCGATCGGCTTCGATTCGCGCACCCGCGGTTTTGCCCCGGCCGAGATCATCGCGCTGGTGAAGGATCTCGCTGCGCGCGAGGACATCGCGCTCACCTTCGTCTTCCTCGATTGCTCCGGCAGCGAACTCGAGCGGCGCTACAACGAAACGCGCCGCCGCCACCCGATGGCTGCAGGGCGCCCGGTGATGGAGGGCATCGCCGCCGAGCGCGAACTGCTCGAACCGCTGCGCCGCTGGGCCGAGATCATGATCGACACCTCGGCGATGACGAGCAACGATCTGCAGGGCCACGTCCGCCAGCTGTTCGCGCCCGATGCGAGCGAGACCACACTGACGCTGACCCTCTCCAGCTTCGGCTTTGCGCGCGGGATGCCGCCGCTCGCCGATCTGGTGTTCGACATGCGCTTTCTCGACAATCCCCACTGGGTGCCGGCCCTGCGCGAACTGACCGGGCAGGACTCCGCTGTGGGCGAGCACATCACCCGCGATCCGGCCTTCGCCGATGCCTTCGCGCGGATCCGCGACCTGTTGCTGGTCCTGCTTCCGCGCTACGCCGCACAGGGAAAGCCCTATGTCCACGTCGCATTCGGCTGTACCGGCGGGAGACACCGTTCGGTCTATACCGCAGAGGCCATGGCTGAAAGCTTGCGCGCCGCAGGATTTTCGCCCACTGTCCGCCACCGCAACCTTGGCTCGCGCGCGGCGGACGCAATCGAACGTGATCGGCGCTAGGGACGGAATTGGGAATAGCTGGCTTGGCCAGCGCGTTCAATACGGGTAAGCCCCGCGCCGCTGCGGGCAGTAAACGGACCGAATTTCACGCATGATCGGCTTGATCCTGGTTACTCACGGTCGCCTCGCCGACCAGTTCGTCGAGGCGATGGAACACGTCGTCGGCCCGCAGGACGGGATCGTCACCGTGTGCATCGGCCCCAACGACGACATGGAACAGCGCCGCGCCGACATCGCGCAGGCGATCGGGACGGTCGACACCGGCAGCGGTGTGATCATCCTCACCGATCTGTTCGGCGGCACACCGTCGAACCTCGCGATCTCGCTGCTCGATGCCGGGCATATCGAGGTGATCGCGGGCATCAACCTGCCGATGCTGATCCGCCTCGCCGGGGCGCGCAAGGCGATGGACGTGACTGCCGCCGTCCATGCCGCGCAGACTGCCGGACGCAACTACATCACCATCGCCAGCGAGCTGCTGGGGCAGGACGCCGCCCCGCCGGCGCGGGCCAAGGCCTAGGGGCGCCGCGCCGTGGGGGAGGCAAGGCAGAGTGTCACCATCGTCAACCGGCGCGGGTTGCACGCGCGGGCAAGCGCCAAGTTCGTCGGCGCGGTCGCGGCCCTGCCCGAGGGGCTGAAGGTGACCGTCAGCAAGGCGCCGCACAGCGCGGCGGGCGGCTCGATCCTCGGTCTGATGATGCTAGGCGCGGCCAAAGGCGACACGATCGAAGTGGCCGTGACGGGCGACGGGGCGGACGGCGTGCTCGCCGATCTTATCGCGCTGGTCGCCGACGGCTTCGGCGAGGATTGACCCGGGGGCGCAAAAGCGCCAGCGGCGGTGCCCATGCGCAAGCACATCACCGGATTTTCCAACCCGACCGTCAAATATCTGCGCTCGCTGCGCGACAAGAAGCATCGCAAGCGTGCGGGCCAGTTCCTGGTCGAGGGCTTGCGGCTGCTCGAGGACGCGCGCGTCTCGGGCCGGGTGCCGCGCACGCTGGTGATGGCCGAAGGGCGCGAACATCCCCTGCTGGAGCAGCTGGAAGCCGAGGTGACGGCGGCGGGCGGCGAGGTGATTGCCACCACGCCCGACATCCTCTCCAAGATCACCGGCAAGGAGAACGCCCAGAGCGTGGCGGGCGTGTTTGACGAGTGGGACACCGCGCTTGGCCAGCTTGATCGCAGCGCTGCGCCGATCTGGCTGGTGGCGCAGGCGCTGCGCGATCCCGGCAATCTCGGCACGATGCTGCGCACCTGCGACGCGGTGGGCGCCGGCGGTCTGATCCTGATCGACGACTGCGCCGATCCCTTCAGCGCCGAGGCCGTGCGCGCGAGCATGGGCGCGGTGTTCACCGTGGGCCTCGCGCAGGCGCGGTGGGAGGAGTTCCTGCCGTGGCTGCGGGCCGGAGCTGGCCAGCTGGTCGCCGCCTCCCTGCGCGATGCGGTGCCCTATCGCGGGGCGCCATATCGGGCGCCGTGCTTCATCCTGGTGGGCAACGAATCGCAGGGGCTGCCCGAGGAATACGAGGCCGCCTGCGACCTGCGCGTGACCATGCCGATGAAGGGCCGCGCGGATTCGCTCAATGCGGCCGTGGCGGGAGCCGTGCTGGCCTATGAGGTGCTGGCGGAGGTCGGGGCATGACCGACTAGTCGCCGGCAATAAAGGCGCTCACCCGCCACTTGCCTTCGCGCTCCGCGGCGAGAAGCCGATAGTCGACAAGGCTGCGAAGATAGGCCCGGGCGACATAGCCTTTCTTACCGTTCCGGGTCTCGACTCTTGCGAAAGCAGCGCCCTCCGGCGGATAATCTGTCATGCGCACATAGTCCCATGACACGGCCCCGATGACCTGGGCCTGTGGGTCGGCGGCGGCACGCAGTCTGACGCCCTCGCCCGTGACGATGAAGGCTTCGAACGGGTCGAGCGGGATGATGTCCTTCGGGAAATACCAGGGCCACGAGGCATAGGCCGGTTCGCTGTCCTCTTGCGCGATCCCGCATCCCAGCGCGAGGGCTGCATCGAGTTCCTGCCACAGCCCATACTCGGGCGCGGTCAACCGCCGCACGAGTTCAGGCTTGCCGCTGCCGCCTCCGAAATCGAGCTGGATATCGTCATCGACCAGCATGAGCAGCGCCGCAGCATCGCGGTCGCTAACGGCGTCGCGCAGCCCCTGATCAAGTGCCGCCAGCCCAGGCGTGCCGCTGCACTCGTCGCGCGGGGACAGCGGGCCTTCGGGAGTGTGGGCAGCGAGCGGCGTTACCGTCAGCGTTGCCGCAGTCGCGAGCGACCTCAACCATCCACGCAGAACTCTAGGTCCCTTAGCGTATCCCACGATTACTCAGCCGCGTCCTTGCGGGTCTCGAGCGCCGGATATTCCGCCTCCACACCATC
>CAZQOO010000060.1:7623-14026 GCA_964594845.1 uncultured Porphyrobacter sp.
ACTCAGCCGCGTCCTTGCGGGTCTCGAGCGCCGGATATTCCGCCTCCACACCATCCGCGTCGGCGGCGTTGTAGCGCGGCGCGCTTTCGACCAGCGGCACATCCTCGATCACGCGCTTGCCGATCTCCACGCCCTTGTCCGCCAGCCTGCGTCCGGACGACAGCACGTTGCGTTCGAAGGAGCCGACGAACTTGTTGTAATTGTTGACCGCGCTCTCCAGCCCGCCGCCGACGCGCTTCAGATGCTCGGCGGCGGTGGCGAGGCGATCATACAATTCGGCGCCCATCCGGCCGATCTCCTGCGCCTCTTTCGCCAGCCCGTCCTGCCGCCAGACCTGCGCCACCGTGCGGGCGATGGCGACGAGGTTGGTGGGGGTCGCCAGCAGCACCCGCTTGTCGAAGGCGAAGTTCCACAGGTCCGGGCTGTGTTCGAGCGCGGCGGCAACGAAGTGTTCGCCCGGGACGAACATCACCACGTAGTCGGGCGCTTCGGCAAACTGCGACTGGTAGCTCTTGGCGCCGAGCGTCTCGACGTGCTTGCGCATCGACTTGACGTGTTCGCCGAGCGCGCGCTGGCGGGCTTCGTCGTCGGTGGCCTCGAAGGCTTCCTGATAGGCGTTTAGCGAGACCTTGGAATCGATCACCAGCACCTTGCCGCCCGGAATCCGCACGATCGCATCGGGGCGGAGCCGCCCGTCCTCGGTTTCGACCGAGTGCTCCATCAGGAAATCGGTGTGCTGGGCAAGGCCGCATTGTTCGAGCAGGTTCTGCAGCGCCTTTTCGCCCCAGCGCCCGCGCGCCTTGGGGGCATTGGTGAGCGAATTGCCGAGCCGCTGCGCCTCGCGCTTCACCTCGTCCTGGCCCTTGCGCATTTCCTCGATCACGCCGGCAAGCTGGCCGAAGGCATCGACCCGCTTTTCCTCGAGCGCCTTGACCTGTTCCTCGTAGCTCTTGAGCCGATCGCCGACCGGGGCGAGCAGCGCCTTCAGCTTTTCCTCGCTCGCCTTTTCGGAATGGCCGAGCCGCTCCTCGGCGCGCTTGAGAAAGGCCTCCTGCGCGCGGTTCAAAACCTGTGCGCCGGTATTTTCGAATTCCTTGAGCAGATTGGAGCGCGACTCCTCGAGCAGCCGCTTCTGTTCCTCGAAAGCGGCACGCTCGGCGCGGAACTGCGCGTTTTCCTCGCGCGCGGCCGACAATTGCTGCTCCAGCCCGTCAGCCCGCGCGGCGCGTTCGCCCAGCGCCGCCACCTCGATCCGCGCCTCGCCCAGTTCGGCGATGGCGCGCTTGAACTCGGCCTCCTGCTCGCTGGATGCGCTTTCCGCCGCCGCCAGCCGCGCGCGCAGATCGGCGAGCGGACGCGAGGCGGAGAACCACCCCGCCCCTGCTCCGATCGCAAGGCCGAGGATGAGCGCAATTATGGTGAGAATCAGCGGGTCCATGCAAAACTTATAGCACGGAACAAACTAAGAACTCCAGAGGCGTGCAGGATATCCCCCACTTACGTGGCTGATCGCGCCTTCAGGAAGAACAAAGTCGCATACGACGCCGCCAATAATGACCAGATCGCACTCAACCCGATCATCTTCCAGTCACGGTTCGGATCGGTCCAATCATTGACGAAAGCGGTCAGACAGAGACAGCAGATCGCAGTCCAGCCGATGCACCAGCCCGTCAGCTCTCGGCGAGACATGGGCTCGTGTTCGTCATCCGGTCGAAAGCCGGCCGAATCCAGCGCGAAACGAAATGTGAGCCAGACGAGAGACAGAATAATGAGAACGAAGAACTGACCCGAAACTGCCTCGACCCAAGCCATGGCCGATTACGCCGCGCGGCGGATCTTTTCCAGCTTCTTCAGCACCATCGCCCGCTTCAACCGCGAGAGGTGGTCGATGAACAGGATGCCTTCGAGGTGGTCCATCTCGTGCTGCAGGCAGGTCGCCATGAGCCCGTCGAGGTGTTCCTCGTGGGTGTTGCCGTCCAAGTCCTGATAGCGCACCGTGCAGGTCGCCGGGCGATCGACGTCGGCGTAGATCTCGGGGACCGAGAGGCAGCCTTCCTGATAGGTCGACAGCTCGCGCGCCGGATCGAGGATGACCGGGTTGATGAACACCCGCGGTTCCTTCTTGGTGGCGGGGTGGGTGTGCTTGTGGCCGTTGTGGTGGCATTCCACCGGCTCGCCGTCCGGGTCCTCGGGCTGGAGGTCGATCACCAGCACGCGCTTGGGCACGCCGACCTGGATCGCGGCGAGGCCGATGCCCGGGGCATCGTACATCGTCTCGAACATATCTTCGACGAGGGTGCGCAGGTCGTCATTGAACTCATGCGGTTCAACCGGAGTCGAGACGACTTTGAGCCGGGGGTCCGGCACTTCGAGGATTTCGCGGATAGCCATGCGCGCCATGTAAGCGAGGACGGCGCAGAATTCAACGCGGCTCGCTACCCGACGGGCCGCCGCGCGCGCAGCGCCTGCGCGAGCGTACCTTCGTCGAGGTAATCCAGCTCGCCGCCCACCGGCAGGCCATGCGCCAGCTGGGTGACGCGGACGGGGAAGGCCTCCAGCCGCTCGGCGAGGTAGTGCGCGGTGGTCTGGCCTTCGAGGGTGGCGTTCATGGCGAGCACCACCTCGTCCACCCCGCCCGCTTCTACGCGGGCGAGCAGGCTGGCGATGTTGAGGTTTTCGGGCCCGATGCCGTCGAGCGCCGAGAGCCTGCCGCCAAGCACGTGATAGCGCCCGGGGAACAGCCGCGCGCGGTCGAGCGCCCAGACGTCCGAGACCTCCTCCACTACGCACAGCGCGCGCCCGTCGCGGCGCGGATCGGCGCAGATGCCGCAGGGGTCGGTGGTGTCGACATTGCCGCAGATGTGGCATTCGACCAGCGTCTCGGCGACACCGGCGAGGGCCTCAAGCAGGGCAGGCAGTGCGCTTTCGCGGTGCTTGACCAGCCACAGTACCGCCCGCCGCGCCGAACGCGGCCCCAGGCCCGGCAGGCGGGCCAGCGCGGAACTGAGAGCTTCGATCTCTTGCGATGCCATGCCCCGATCTTACTCCGTTCGGCCTGAGCTTGTCGAAGGCCTGACTTTCTTTTGTCCGCGATAGAAGTAAGGACGGCCCTTCGACAAGCTCAGGGCGAACGGGACTGGTGACGTGCGTGTAGTTTTCATGGGAACGCCCGATTTCGCGGTGCCGGCGCTGCGGGCGCTGCATGAGGCAGGGCACGAGATCGCCTGCGTCTACACCCAGCCGCCGCGTCCGGCAGGGCGAGGGAAGAAGCTGATGCCCTCGCCGGTGCAGATCGAGGCCGAGCGGCTGGGGGTGCCGGTGCGTGTCCCCGTGTCGCTGCGGAATGCGGAGGCGCAGGCCGAGTTTGACGCCTTGCAGGCCGATGTGGCGGTGGTCGCGGCTTACGGGTTGATCCTGCCGCAGCCGGTGCTCGATGCGCCGCAGCACGGCTGCCTCAACATCCACGCCTCGCTCCTGCCGCGCTGGCGCGGGGCGGCGCCGATCCACCGCGCGGTGATGGCGGGCGATGCCGAGACGGGCGTCACCATCATGCAGATGGAAGCGGGTCTCGATACCGGGCCGATGCTGCACAAGGTCACTGTGCCGGTGGGCCGCAAGACGACGGGCGAATTGTTCGACGAATTGGGCGCGGTGGGCGCGGCCGCGATGGTCGAGGTGCTGGCCGATCTCGCCGCCTTTCCGCCAGAGGTGCAGGACGACGCGGCGGCGATCTACGCCCCCAAGATCGACAAGGCGGAAGGCAAGATCGACTGGGCCGAACCCGCCGAGGCAGTCGAACGCCTCGTGCGCGGGCTTGCCCCCTTCCCCGGCGCGTGGTTCGAACTCGAAGGCGAGCGGGTGAAGCTGCTACTGGCCGAGGTGGTCGATAGCGCGGGCGCGCCCGGGATCGTACTCGACGACGATTTCACGATCGCCTGCGGGTCGGGCGCGATCCGGCCCTTGCGGCTCCAGCGTGCGGGCAAGCCGGTGCTGGAGCGCGGGGAGTTCCTGCGCGGGCGGGCAGTGGCAGCGGGGACGGTGCTCGCTTGACCCGCTTCGCCCTCACCCTCGAATTCGACGGCACGCCGTTCTTCGGGCTGCAACGCCAGAGCCACGGGCCGAGCGTGCAGCAAGCGGTCGAGGACGCGATCCAGCGGATCACGGGCGAGACCGTCACCCTGCACTCCGCAGGTCGCACCGATGCGGGCGTCCATGCGCTGGCGATGCGCAGCCATGTGGACATCGCCAAGCCCTTTGAACCCTTCCGCCTGATGGCGGCGCTCAACGCGCAGCTGCGCCCCGATCCCGTCGCCGTGACCCATTGCGAAGTGGTGCCGGACGACTGGCACGCGCGCTTTTCCTGCACCGGCAGGCGCTATCTCTACCGCATCGCCAACCGCCGCGCGCCGCTCACCCTGACGCGAAACCGCGCATGGCACGTGCCCCAGCCGCTCGATGCTCAGGCGATGCACCGCGCCGCGCAGGCATTGGTGGGGCGGCATGACTTCACCACCTTCCGCTCGGTCCATTGTCAGGCCGCCGATCCGGTGAAATCGCTCGATCTGCTGAAGGTCGAAAAGATGGGCGAGGAGATCCACATCTACGCCGCCGCGCGTTCTTTCCTGCACCATCAGGTGCGCTCGATGGTGGGGTGCCTCAAGCTGGTCGGCGCGGGGACTTGGGCCGAGAGCCGCATTGCCGAGGCGCTGGAGGCGCGCGATCGCAACGCGCTCGGCCTCAACGCCCCGCCGCACGGGCTCTATTTCGTCGAAGCCACCTATCCCGAAGGCTAAGGTTACGCGGCTTTGCCGCGGGTTGTTTCTCGCAGAGGCGCAGAGAAGAAAGGAGTGACGCGGAGGAGTTGTCCTGTGCCGAAGGCACTTTCTCACTCCTCGGCGCTGCCCCAGGCGGCAAGGTCCGATTAAGGATGCGGCTTCGCCGCTGGCAGAACATCTCTGCGCCTCTGCTTCCTCTGCGCCTCTGCGTGAAACCCCTTCTGCCTCCCTTCCCGCGGCACGGAGCCCTGCCCGTTGCCAATCGCAACCAGAAACCCTAGGCCCGCCGCCAACCAAGGGAGACGATCAATGACCACCGGAAAACAGCTTTTCACCACCCTCACCGCCGATGGCAAGCTGACGCTGGAAGTGGGGACAAGCACCTTCCCCGCGCCCACCGGCAATCAGGTGCTGGTCAGGATGGAAGCCGCGCCGATCAACCCGAGCGATCTCGCGATCCTCACCAGCGCGGCCGATTTCGAGACCGCCGAATACACCCCCGGCAAGGTCGTCGCGACCATGCCCGAGCCGTTCCTGTCGGGCCAGAAGGCGCGCCACGGCCAGCGCCTGCCCGCGGGCAACGAGGGCGCGGGCACGGTGATCGCCACCGGCGACAGCGACATGGCCAAGGCGCTGATGGGCCAGCGTGTCGCCTGCGTGCCGGGCAATGCCTTCTCGCAGTACGCCATTGCCGATGCGATGATGTGCCTGCCGCTGGGCGAGCACTCCAGCGAGGTCGGCGCCTCCAGCTTCGTCAATCCGATGACCGCGCTGGGCTTTGTCGAGACCGCGAAGATGGAAGGCCATTCCGCCATCGTCCACCTCGCCGCCGCCTCGAACCTTGGCCAGATGCTCAACCGCATCTGCATCGAGGACGGGATGAAGCTGGTCAACATCGTGCGCCGGCCCGAGCACGTCGAACTCTTGAAGTCGCAGGGCGCGACTTACGTGGTGGACTCCTCGGCCCCCACCTACATGGCCGATCTGCGCGCCGCGATTGCCGAGACCGGCGCCTTCCTCGGCTTCGACCCGATCGGCGGCGGACAGGCCTCGGACGGCGTGCTCAAGGCAATGGAACAGGTCGCGGTCAGCCAGATGAGCGAGTTTTCGCGCTATGGTTCGAACCAGCAGAAGAAGATGTACATATACGGGCGGCTCGATTTGCAGAACCCGACCATCCTGACCGCCTCCTACGGCTTGCAGTGGTGCGTGGCGGGCTGGCTGCTGACCCCCTTCCTCCAGCGCGCAGGTATGGAGACCGTGGTGCGGATGCGTAGCCGTGTGCAGGCGAACCTCACCACCACCTTCGCCAGCCATTACAAGGCCAAGGTGACACTGGAGGGGATGCTGGAGAAGGACGCGATCCTCGACTACCGCCAGATGAAGACCGGCGAGAAGTATCTGGTCACGCCTTGGGAGTGAAGCTCAGCCTCCCCCGCCCTTCATCGTCACCCCGTGCTTGACACGGGGCTAGGCTTTTCTTCCTCCGAGGAAGCGCCAACAGCAGCCAAGCCCCGTGTCAAGCACGGGGCGACGGGTTAGGATGAGCTCAGGGCAAGAAACCGAATGACCGCTTTCGGCGATCGAATGGCGATGCGCGGATGACCGGGGATGGGTGGTTTCCTGCC
>CAZQOO010000061.1:0-11072 GCA_964594845.1 uncultured Porphyrobacter sp.
GGAACCAGTCGCGCTCGGATGCTTCCGCGAAACCGAGCAGGCGCATGTCGTTCTCGCTAACCTGCAATTCGGTGTGGACGGTGCACCCCTCGCCCACCTCGCCCAGCGCGGCGAGGGTGCGGCTCGAACAATGGACGAGGTACCCCACCCCGCCGACATCGACGATCGCCCAGTCCTCACCGGTCGCATCGAGCCTGCCTGAGAGCTTCGCAATCATGTTTTGTTCCTGCCCCAAGGCCCGCCAAGCGTCCAGCCTTTATGGACAGATGCCCACACTTGCGCCAGATGGCACTCCCATGAGCTGGAACACCTTCGGGCGCGTGCTGCGCTTTACCACCTGGGGAGAGAGCCACGGGCCCGCATTGGGCGCGGTTGTCGACGGGTGCCCGCCGGGGCTCGCGATCTCGGAGGACTTCATCCAGCCCTTCCTCGACGCCCGCAAGCCGGGCACCAGCCGCTTCACCACCCAGCGGCGCGAGGATGATCTGGTGCGCATCCTCTCCGGCACCTTCGAGGGCAAGACCACCGGCACGCCCATCTCGCTGATGATCGAGAACACCGATCAGCGATCCAAGGACTATTCCGAGATCGCCCAGCGTTACCGCCCGGGCCATGCCGACTACGCCTATGATGCCAAATACGGCATCCGCGACTATCGCGGCGGCGGGCGCTCCAGCGCGCGCGAGACGGCGGCGCGGGTGGCGGCGGGCGCGGTGGCGCGGCTGGTGATCCCGGAGGTCACCATCACGGCTTACGTGTGCGAGCTGGGCGGCGACCGGATCGACCCGGCCAATATCGATTACGCAGAGATCGCCAACAACCCCTTTTTCTGCCCCGATCCCACCGCCGCCAGGCGCTGGGAAGAGAAGGTCGATGGGGCGCGCAAGGCCGGTTCATCGCTCGGCGCCATCGTCGAATGCGTCGCCACCGGGGTGCCGGCCGGCTGGGGCGCGCCGATCTACGCCAAGCTCGACAGCGACCTCGCCGCCGCGATGATGAGCATCAACGCGGTCAAAGGCGTCGAAATCGGCGACGGCTTCGAGGCCGCGCGCCTGACTGGCGAGGAAAACGCCGACCGGATGCGCCCGGGTCCGGATGGCAAGCCGATCTACCTCGCCAACCATGCGGGCGGCACGGCGGGCGGCATTTCGACCGGGCAGCCGGTGGTGTGCCGGGTGGCGTTCAAGCCGACCTCCTCGATCCTCACCCCGGTGGAATCGATCAACTCGGCCGGAGAGGCGGTCGAGGTCGTCACCAAGGGCCGCCACGATCCCTGCGTCGGCATCCGCGGCACCCCGGTCGTGGAGGCGATGATGGCGCTGGTGCTGGCGGACCACAAGCTGCTGCACCGCGCGCAGACAGGCTGAGCAACGGGCACCGTTCGCAACGACAGTCGCGGGCGTCAGGCCTTGCCCGCGCCGATGATCGCGGTGCGCAAGGCGTGGGCCAGCTTGCCTTCGCAGACCTCGGCCAGCACCTGCCGCTTGATCGCGATCAGTTCGGGATCGTCTGCACCCAGTTCGTCATAGGCCGACTGGACTATGCCGAGCACATCCTTGCGCGACAGCGTGATGTAGGCATCGGCCCGGGCGAGAATGGAATCGTCGAAGTCGAACCCGAGGCGCGTCAGGTTTCCCTTGTCGTAACCCCTGCTCATCCGGATCTCCATGGAGCCAGTTGCCCGGCCGTTCCGCTTTCGACTGCGATGGGACAGACTGTGCCAGCATGGCGCAGGGCATGCAAATCGCACCCCGCTCGCGCCCCCCGCGCGCGACGCCGGTTAGTTTGCGTTAGGATTGTTTTGCCGCACCATAGCGTAATTGTGATACGCAAAAGGCATTTGGTTTGAAATAAATTTGCCGGCCACAGGCGGCCGCGCGGCTGATGGCAAATCCTGCACGGCCCGTCGGACCCTGCGCGTTAGCCCGTAATGCGCCGTTTGCGACCTGGCATCCGGCAAGCGCGATACCGGGATAGCCCCGGTCTGGCAGCGGAAAATCCGATTGGTTCCCGCGCCACTGATTGAAAAAAGCGATTTTCGCAATCGCAACAATCAACTTTTGTGCAGCGCAAAAAGTCCTATCTGGGCCCAGTCGCCTGCAGACCCAGTTTCAACCCTCTCCCAACCACCCAGCATAAGGACAGACTCCCATGGGTATCATCGGTTCGACCATCCAGCCGTTCACCGCCACCGCCTTCCAGAAGGGCAAGGACTTCTTCACCGTCACCGACGCGGACCTCGCGGGCAAGTGGTCGGTGTTCTTCTTCTACCCGGCCGATTTCACCTTCGTGTGCCCGACCGAGCTGGAAGACATGGGCGAGAAGTACGCCACCCTCCAGTCGATGGGCGTCGAAGTCTACGCCGTCTCGACCGACACGCACTTCAGCCACAAGGCGTGGAGCGACACCTCGGACAAGATCGGCAAGCTGACCTTCCCGTTCCTGGGCGACCAGAACCACGTGCTGTCGAACAACTTCGGCGTGCTGCGTGAAGGCGTGGGCCTGGCTGACCGCGCGACCTTCGTGGTCGATCCCGACGGCGTGATCCAGATCATGGAAATCACCTGCGAAGGCGTGGGCCGCAATGCCAACGAACTGACCCGCAAGATCAAGGCCGCGCAGTATGTGCGCGCCAACCCCGGTCAGGTCTGCCCGGCAGCGTGGGAAGAAGGCGCGGACACCCTCGCCCCCTCGCTCGATCTGGTCGGCAAGATCTGATCTGACAAGACCGGCACGGCGCGCCGCATCCCCCCCCTCCCTCACGGCGCGCCGGCCGAAAAATCCCGAGAGCCTTAAGAGCCCTCGGGTCGTAGCCGGGACCGGATGTCCCTGCCCCTCCCCCCCCCTTTGACGGGCAGGGCGCGTCCGGTCCCGTGTTGCCAAGCACTCCCTGCCCCTTCCTCGTAATTGCGAGGAGCCGGAGGCGACGAAGCAATCCATGGCCTGCCCGACCCGCAAGCCGATGGGTCGGTCCTTGGATTGCCGCGTCGCCCCTCGCGGGGCTCCTCGCAATGACGAAGGACGATTGAACCATGCTCGACGCCGCCCTGCAGGCCCAGCTCAAGACCTATCTCGGCAATCTTCGCGAAGGCGTGGAACTGGTCGCCTCGCTGGGCGACTGCGAGAAGTCGCGCCAGACGCGCGCGTTGATCGAACAGATCGCCTCGCTGCATGATCTCGTGACCGCGCGCTTCGACGGCACCGATGCCCGAAAGCCCAGCTTCGTCATCCGCCGCGCGAGCGACGCGGAGAAATGGGTGCGCTTCGCCGGCCTGCCGATGGGCCACGAATTCACCTCGCTGGTGCTCGCGCTGCTGTGGGCCGGCGGGCACCCGCCCAAGGTCGATGCCGACCTGATCGAGCAGGTCCGCGCGCTCGAAGGCGATTATCATTTCGAGATGTTCTTCTCGCTGTCGTGCCACAACTGCCCCGACGTGGTGCAGGCACTGACGCTGATGGCGCTCGAAAACCCGCGCATCACCGCGACCCTGATCGAAGGCGGCACCTTCCAGAGCGAGGTCGAGGCGCGCGACATCATGGCCGTGCCCGCGACCTTCCTCAACGGCGAGCCGTTCTACAACGGCAAGATGGAGCTGGCCGAAATCCTGTCGAAGCTCGACAAGAACGCTGATGCCAAGCAGGCCGAAAAGCTCGCCGCCAAGGCGCCGTTCGAGGTGCTGGTGATCGGCGGCGGCCCGGCCGGTGCGGCGGCGGCGGTCTATACCGCGCGCAAGGGCTTCAGCACCGGCATCGCGGCGGAGCGCTTCGGCGGGCAGCTGATGGACACGCTCGGGATCGAGAACCTGCCCGGCACGCCCTACACCGAAGGCCCGAAGCTCACCGACAGCCTCAAGAGCCACGTCGGCGAATATGACATCGACCTGATGGACTTGGCACGCGCGGTGGAGCTCAAGCCCGCCAAGGATGTCGGCGGCTATCACGAAGTGGTGATGGCCAACGGCGCAAGCCTGCGCGCCCGCTCGCTGATCCTCTCGACCGGTGCGCGCTGGCGCAACCTCGGCGTGCCGGGCGAGGCCGAGTATCGCAACAAGGGCGTGGCCTATTGCCCGCACTGCGACGGCCCGCTGTTCAAGGGCAAGCGCATCGCGGTGATCGGCGGCGGCAATTCGGGCGTCGAAGCGGCAATCGACCTTGCGGGCATCGTTGGGCACGTGACGCTGATCGAGTTCGACGTGAAGCTGCGCGCCGACGAGGTGCTCCAGCGCAAGCTGCGATCGATGCCCAATGTCGAGATCATCACCAATGGCCAGACCACCGAGATTCTCGGGGAGAACGGCAAGGTGAGCGGCCTCGTGGTCAAGAACCGCGCCAATGGCGAGGAACGCCGGATCGCGCTCGAAGGCGTGTTCGTGCAGATCGGCCTTGTCCCCAACACCGAATGGCTGCGCGAGACCGGCCTTGAGCTGTCGAAGTTCGGCGAAATCGTGATCGACGATCACGGCGCGACCAACATCCCCGGCATCTACGCTGCGGGCGACTGCACCACCGTGCCGCACAAGCAGATCGTGGTGGCGATGGGCGAAGGGGCCAAGGCGGGCCTCGGCGCCTTCGACTTCCTGATCCGCAACGAACCGGTCGAGGAAGTCGCACAGGCGGCCTGACAGTCGCACTTGCCCACCCCTAACCCCTCCCGTAGGCGGGAGGGGCTAGGGGTGGGCCTGCGCCGCCCCCACTAATCGCCTCCCTAAATCAATTCCCGCGTTTTAATCGATTGGACGCGCCATCCTGAAAGCGTAATCTTCCTCTCATAGGCCTGCCTCTCGCGGGGCGAGTCTGATGCAACAATCGACGAGAGGAGAGACACTCATGGATGCCAAGACCGGAGAAATGAGCGGCGGTTGCCCGTTCCACGGTTCCGCCGAAATGCGCAGCCTGCTGGGCCGCACCAACCGCGACTGGTGGCCCGAGGCGCTGCAGCTCGACATCCTGACCGAGCAGGGCAGGAGCGCGAACCCCTATGGCGAGGACTTCGACTACGCCGAAGCCTTCAACGCGCTCGACTACAACGCTCTCAAGGCCGATCTCACCGCGCTGATGACCGACAGCCAGCCCTGGTGGCCGGCCGATTATGGCCACTACGGCCCCTTCTTCATCCGCATGGCGTGGCACGCCGCGGGCACCTATCGCACCGGCGACGGGCGCGGCGGTGCGGGCAGCGGCCAGCAGCGCTTCGCCCCGCTCAATTCCTGGCCGGATAACGGCAACCTCGACAAGGCCCGCCGCCTGCTGTGGCCGATCAAGCAGAAATACGGCAAGAACATCAGCTGGGCCGACCTGTTCATCCTCGCCGGCAACGTGGCGATTGAATCGATGGGCGGTCCGGTGTTCGGCTTCGGCGGCGGCCGCGCCGACGTCTTCGAGCCGGAGAGCGTCTACTGGGGCACCGAGGAGCAGTGGGTCAACGAAGGCGTTGCCACCCGCATCCGCCCGAAGGAGGGCGCAGACCTCGAAAACCCGCTCGCCGCGATCCAGATGGGCCTGATCTACGTCAACCCGGAAGGGCCGCAGGGCAACCCGCATGACCCGGAAGGCATGGCCCGCGACATGCGCGAGACCTTCGCCCGCATGGCGATGAACGACGAGGAAACCGTGGCGCTCACCGCCGGCGGCCACGCCTTCGGCAAGGCCCACGGCGCGGCTCCGTCCGACACCTTCGGCGGCGCGCCCGAGAGCGAGGACCTGCACCTCATGGGCTTCGGCTGGCTGGTCGATCAGGCCGAGATCGACGCTGGCAACATCACCACCTCGGGGATCGAGGGCAGCTGGTCGAATAATCCGACCGCGTGGAGCCACGACTATTTCCGCCTGCTGTTCAAATATGACTACGAGCTGGTGAAGTCGCCTGCGGGTGCGCAGATGTGGACCCCGATCAACCCCGATCCGGAAGACCTCGCCCCCGATGCGCGCGATCCCAGCAAGCGCGTGCCGACGATCATGACCACCGCCGACATGGCGCTCAAGAACGATCCGGAATATCGCAAGATTTCCGAGCGCTTCCTCGCCGATCCGGCAGCGCTCGACGATGCCTTCGCGCGCGCCTGGTTCAAGCTGTGCCACCGCGACATGGGCCCGAAGGTCCGCTACATGGGGCCGGAAGTCCCTGCCGAAGACCTGATCTGGCAGGACCCGGTGCCGGCCGGCACCATGCCCTCGGATGCCGATGTCGCCGCGTTCAAGAGCGCGATCCTCGGCAGCGGGCTCACTGTCTCCGAACTGGTCAAGGCGGCCTGGGCCTCGGCCTCGACCTACCGCAATTCGGACCACCGCGGCGGCGCCAATGGCGCGCGGGTGCGGCTGGCTCCGCAGAGCGGCTGGGCGGCCAATGATCCGGAGGAACTGGCCAAGGTGCTGGGCGTGATCGACGCGCACCGCGGCAACCTCTCCATGGCCGACGCGATCGTGCTGGCCGGATCGGCAGCGGTCGAGAAGGCGGCCAAGGATGCCGGCTTCGACGTGACCGTGCCCTTCACCGGCGGTCGCGGCGATGCGACCGAAGAGCACACCGATGCCGCAAGCTTCGAACCGCTCGAGCCCTTCGCAGACGGGTTCCGCAACTACCTGCGCACCAAGTCGATCGTCCGCACCGAGGAAATGCTGATCGACAAGGCGCACCTCTTGGGCCTCTCGATCCCCGAGATGACCGTGCTGGTCGGCGGGATGCGGGCATTGGGCGCGGTCAGCGGCAACCGCAAGCACGGGGTGTTCACCGACCGTATCGGCACGCTCACCCCGGACTTCTTCCGCAACCTGCTCGACATGAACACCAAGTGGACCCCGGTCGAAGGTTCGGGCGACGAGGAATATGTCGGCACCTGCCGCAAGACCGGCGCGGAGAAGTATCGCGCCACCCGCGCCGATCTGGTGTTCGGCTCGAACTCGATGCTGCGCGCCCAGGCCGAGGTCTATGCCGAGGCCGGGAACGAGGGCAAGTTCGTGTGCGACTTCATCTCGGCCTGGAACAAGGTGATGAACGCCGACCGCTTCGACCTCGCATGCGCCAAGTATCACGCCTGAGCCATGCTCCGGCGCTGACGCGAAAGGGGCCTCCGGTGGCGACACCGGGGGCCTTTTTCTATGCTTGTGGCCGGGGTGCGGCTATGCTCGCCGCGAGCGGCAGGAGCCATAAGCCATGCAGGACGAGCGGCACGAACATTGGCGCAAGGTCTATACCGACAAGCAGCCGGATGAAGTCAGCTGGTATCAGGCCACTCCGGCCCCTTCGCTTGACGCGCTGGCCCGGCTGGGTGCGGGGCCGGAGAAGTCGCTGATCGACATCGGCGGCGGTGCCTCGGGTCTGGTCGATGCCCTGCTCGACCGCGGCTGGCGCGATCTGACCGTGCTCGACATCGCCGCGCCCGCGCTGGCGGCAGCCCGGGCGCGCCTCGGCCAGCGCGCGACGATGGTGAAGTGGCAGGTGGCCGACGTGACCATGTGGCAGCCAGAGCGCCGCTATGACATCTGGCACGACCGCGCGGTATTCCACTTCCTGACCGCGCCCGAACAGCGCGCCGCCTATCTTCACGCGCTGGAGGCCGGGCTGGCCATGGACGGCTTCGCGATCATCGCGACCTTTGCGCCCGATGGTCCGGAGAGATGCAGCGGCTTGCCGGTCGAACGCTATGATGCGCCGAAGCTGGCCGCAACGCTGGGCCCGCGTTTCCAGCTTGTGGCGGACTGGTGCGAGGAGCATCTGACGCCCTGGGGCAGCCCGCAAGCGTTCACCTGGTGCACCTTCCGCCGGACCGCGACAGCCTGACCGGCGCGCCCATTCCCGGCAGCGTTAACCGGGCTTTCACCGGTCCGGGAATAAATTGCTGATACCAGTCAGTAATTTACCGTTTCAGGGCCGCTGGAATGTCGCTTATCGATCCCGCATCACTGCCGCTTCTGGCGGACAGCTACCCGCTTCGTGCGGGGGTGTTGCGGCACCGTCTCGTTGCCGAGCCGCTGCTCGGCCATGCCGCGCTGGCTGCGGCTGCGCGCGAGCTGCCGCCTGCACAGGTCGAGCGGCGGGTGCATGATGCCGCCGACGGCGCGGGCTTCCGCCACCACGTGGACGGAGGCGACGCAGCCGCCGCAATTGCCTCAGGCGGCGATGACGCAGCGTGGATCATGTTGCGCGGGATCGAGCAATTGCCCGCCTATCGCGCCTTGCTCCACCGCCTGCTGGCCGAACTCGCCCCGGTGATCGCGCCTGCAACCGGGCCGGTGCGCGACGTCAAGGGCTTCGTCTTCGTCTCCGCGCCCGGCACCCACACCCCGTTCCACTTCGATGCCGAATACAACATCCTGTTCCAGATCGCCGGCACCAAGGTCCTCGCCACCTGCCCGCCCGCGCCGCCGTTCCTCGATCTGGCGCGGCGCGAGGCCTATCACCTTGCGGGCGAGAACATGCTGGCATGGCAGCCCGACTATGCCGCCGCCGAGCATCGGCACCACCTGACGCCGGGCGATGCACTGTTCGTGCCCTTTGCCGCCCCGCACCGGGTGCTGGCGGGCGATGCGCCTTCGGTGTCGCTCTCGGTGACCTGGCAGAGCCGCGCCAGCCGCGCCGAGGCCGAGGCGCTGGCGCTCAATCCGGTGCTGCGACGCTGGGGCCTGCCCGCCCATGATCCGTCCGCGGCACGCGGCGCGCCGTGGCTGCGCGCGGCGGCGAGCCGGATCGGACAGCGGATCGGCCTGCTATGAAGCCCCACCCCGAGCCCGCCTTCGCTCCGGCGCCTGCTCCTGCCGCGTGGCTGCACCCCGAGCCCCGCAGGGGTGCGGACACGCTGACCGTCGACTTCCTGCGGCCCTCGGGCCTGCCCGCCGCCGAGCGTGCGCAGTGGGCGCGGCTCAGCGCCCGCGCCGCGCCGGGCAACATCTTCGCGCAGGACTGGTTCATGGAGCCGGCCCTGCGCCATTGCAGCGACGCCGCGACGCTGCGGCTTGCGGTGGTGCGGCAGGCCTCGGGCGAATGGCTGGGCGCTCTGCCGCTGGTGTTCGAGGGGAGAGTTGGACGCTTTCCCCTGCCGAGCCTGCACTCGTGGCGCGCGACCAACCAGTTTCTCGCCACCCCGCTGGTGCTGCCCGGCGCGGAGAAGGCCTTCTGGCATGGCCTGCTGGCGCGGCTCGACCGCCGGCCGGGCCTCGCGCTGGCGCTGTGCTGCGACGATCTGCCGCTCGACGATCCGGCCACGCTGGCGCTGGTCAGCCTGTGCGCCGAGCAGGGGCGCACGATCGAATCCCTCGACCGTTTCATGCGCCCCGCGCGGCTTTCAGGGATGCGCAGGACCAACGATCCCCGCGCCCTGCGCAAGCTCGACCGGCGGCTCGACGGACTGGAACGCCGGCTGGCACAGGAGCTTGGGCCGGTCAGTGTGGTGATGCACACCGCCGCCGAGGACAGCGAGGCATGGATCGCGGCTTTCCTCGCGATCGAGCGGGCGGGCTGGAAAGGCCGGGCACGCAGCGCGCTGGCCTGCGCGCCGGGCAATGCCGGACTGTTCCGCGAGGCGATCCGTCACGGCCATCGGATCGGCGCGGCACGGCTCGCCAGCCTGCGTGCGGGTGACCGGATCGTTGCCATGTCGAGCTGGTTCGTCGCCCACGGCCATGGCTTCGGCTTCAAGATGACCCATGACGAGGCCTGGCGCCACTGCGCGCCCGGACGGTTGCTGATGCGGCGTGTCGGGCGGCTCACCGTCGGCGAGGCGCCGCTGCTGTTCGACACCTGCGCTCCGGCGGGTACCCCGACCGACGCCCTGTGGCCGGACACCCGCACGCTCGGCAGCTTTGCGGTGGCGATCGGCGGCCGCACCCGGCGCAGGGGCCTGAGTGCCCTGCTCGAAGCGCGCACACGCTGGCGGGAGAACCGCAAGGAGCGGAACGGGGAGCCGCCCGAAACCGCTTGACGCGCCTCCAAGGTGATATAAATATGATATCATAATTATATCGCCCATGGAGATTCGTCATGTCCCCTGCTGATACCCCTGCGCTCAACCGCAGCCGTGAAGTTCCGGCCTCCACCCAGAGCGGCTATGTCATGCTGATGGTCAGCCTGGTGCTGGTCGGCGTGGCCGTCTGGCTGTTCATCGGCGCGGTGATGCCCGAGGAACCTGACGGCCTGAAGGTGATCGGCGCGATTCTCACCGGCGTGATCGGCCTTCTGATCCTCACCGGCTTCTACATGATCAATCCCAACGAAGCGGCGGCGATCCAGCTGTTCGGCGCCTACAAGGGCACCGACCGCAACGAGGGCCTGCGCTGGGTGCTGCCGTGGCTGGGCAAGACCAAGATCGCGGTGCGCGCCAACAACGTCATCTCGCAGACCATCAAGGTCAACGACGCGCGCGGCAACCCGATCGAGATGGCCGCACAGGTCGTGTGGCGCGTCACCGACACCGCGCAGGCGCTGTTCGATGTCGATGACTACCGCGAATTCGTCACCGCCCAGATCGAGGCCGCGGTGCGCTCGATCGGCTCGCGCTATCCCTATGACGACATCGAGCATCTCGAAGTCACCCTGCGCGGCAATCACGACGAGGTCAGCGCAGAGCTGCGCCTTGCCCTGATCGAGCGGCTGTCGGTGGCGGGGATCACGGTCGACGAATGCGGCCTTACCCACCTCGCCTATGCCCCCGAGATCGCCGGCGCGATGCTGCGCCGCCAGCAGGCCGAAGCCGTGATCGCGGCGCGCAAGAAGCTGGTCGAGGGCGCGGTAACGATGGTCGAGATGGCGCTTAGCCAGCTCTCCGAGAAGGACGTCGTCCACCTCGACGACGAGCGCAAGGCGGCGATGGTCTCGAACCTGATGGTCGTGCTTTGCGGCGAGCGCGAGACCCAGCCGGTGGTCAATGCAGGGTCGCTTTACTGACGATCATGTGATGTCTGCCAAGAAGCCATTTGCCCTGCGCCTCGATCCGGCGCTGCACGATGCGGTCCAGCGGCTCGCCGATGCCGAACTGCGCAGCGTGAACGCCGAGATCGAGATGCTGCTGCGCGAGGCGCTGGCGCGGCGCGGCGTGAAGGTCGCGCGCAGCGAGACGCCGAGGCGCGGCCGCCCGCCGGGC
>CAZQOO010000061.1:11172-13468 GCA_964594845.1 uncultured Porphyrobacter sp.
TCAAGCGCGAGGCCCAGCGCAAGAGCCGGCGCGGGCACTGAGGAACGCGCGGGGCGGTGCGGCGTTGGAAAGCCATGATTTTGCGCCACCTCTCCGCCGTGCTGCTATGCCTCGCGCCGCTTGCCGGCCTTTGCGCGCAGGAGCCGGAGCCGGCCGAACTGGTGCTCGAAGGCGAGAACATCATCACCGTCACCATCGCCGGCCAGCCGGTGCGGCTGGAGGTCAGCGCCGAGAGCTTCGGTGCGCCGCTGCTCAACCCCGCAACCGTCCAGCGGCTGGCACTGATCCCCGATACCCGGCGCGGGTGGCGCTTCGGGCCGGTGGTGCTCGAAGGGGCCGGAACCATGGCGCCGGTCGATTTCGGCACGGGCGCAGGGCCGGTGCCGCTGGCGGTATCGTGGTCCGATCGTCCGGCTTCGGCACGGGCCGACGGCACCATCGGGGTTCACCACCTGCCCTGGGAGCGCGTCCGCTTCGTCCTGCGCCCGCCCGCGCCCGACGAGACCGTCCAGCGTTTCCCGCTCAAGCGCGCCGAGGATGGCAACGCGCGGATCGGCACCGAAGTCACCATCGGCAAGCGCCGGCTGATGATGATCTTCACCCCCCACCGGGCCGAGAACCTCGTCACCGCGCCGACCGCGAATTTCATCGCGACCCATCAGGAAGGCGGCTTCGCGCAAGGGTTCGAGGGGATCGCGGTGATGCAGTTCGGCGTCGAGCGCCCGACCCGGATCATGCGCATCGCCCATCCGATCACGCTGGGCGATCTGCCGGTCGATCGCTTCGCGGTGCGGGTGGAGGATTATGGCCAGCCCAGCCGCGTGGGCGAGATCGGCGAGAACGATCCGCGTTTCGAGAAGGGCCGCATCCTCGTCAGCCGCCGCAAGGGGCGCGGGCGGCCCGACCTGCTGACCCGCATCGGCGGCGACCAGATCGCCCACTGCTCGGCAATCACCTATGATCTGGCCATGGCCGAGATCCGGCTGAGCTGCACCGCGCCGCCAACGGCCGAATAGCAGGTCAGCCGATCCGCCGGATCGCGTAGCTGCGCTTGGGCAGGAAACCTTCGGACGGATCGCTCGCGCGGCACACGCAGTCGGGCGCCACCAGCTCGCGGTAGAGCCGGGTGAACACCGCCGCGTACCAGTGGAACAGGCTTTCGGGCAGCGGGATGGTGTCCCCGGCAGCGGTGCGGTCGATCGCAAAGGCCCAGGCCCCGCGCGGCGCAAACACACCCGCGCCCGCGAAAGTCCAGGCGTGTTTGCGGATCGCCGCCATCAGCACAGGCGCAGCCAGCAGCGCGGGCAGGTGCCTGAGCAGCCAGCAGGCTGCGCGCGGGATGCGGTTGGCGATGATGTAGTCCGCCGTCCGCGCGCCTGCCTCCTCGGCAATGACATAGCAGCCCATCGGATCGTGCAACGACAGCCAGCGGTGCAGCCGGAGCGCCTGGATTTCGGGGATCATGTCCTCGCCCGAGGGCAGGGCGTGAATCTGCGCGTCGAGCAGCACCGCACGGGTCTCGGCCCGGCCCAGCCGTTCCTCCATCACCGCCACCGTCTGCAGCACCGCATTCGGCCCGATCAGCGCCCCCGGATGCACCCCGGAGCGCCGCCGCCCGAGAATGCGCGCCTCAGTCGACATCGATCCGATCCCGCCGGCGTGTCTCACCCCGCTGTTTCATCTGCTCGCGTACCGCCTCGCGGCGCTCGGCCGCCTGTGCGGCCCGGTCGGCAGCGGTTTCCCAGTCGCTCGCCGCATCGATCGCGGCGGCGCGGCTCTCGTCGAAGTGGAATTCGACCTTTTTGGCGGTCTGCGGCCCCCAGTATCCCGCCTTGCCGAGATCGTAGAAGGTGCGCTTGAAGCCCGCGCGCAGGAAGGCCCACAGGCACCCCAGCAGATAGCGCCTGCGGAAGCCCGTCCCGCGCCACGGATAGTGGAACAGCGCCTTGCGGCTGTAGAAGCGGCGGTAGTTCTTCATCACCCCGTTGAGCAGCTCCCCGCGCTCCATCGCCGCGGGTTTCATGATCGGGGTGACGAAGTTGTACTTGCTGAAATCATGGACCTCGACCTGGTCCTTCAGCGTCTCGAACAGCGGGGTATAGGGCCAGGGGGTGTACATCGCCCAGTTGGCAAGATCGGGCTGCCAGTCCCACGCCATCTGGAAGGTTTCCTCCAGCGTCTCGGGCGTTTCGTTGTCGAGCCCGACGATGAACTGCGCCTCGACGAAGATGTCGGCATCGCGCAGCAGCCGGATCGCTTCCTTGTTCTCCTCGACCTTGGTTTCCTTGTTGAACCG
>CAZQOO010000062.1:0-13228 GCA_964594845.1 uncultured Porphyrobacter sp.
GGTGCCGCCCTGCATGAACTTGATGTTGAGGCCCTTGGTGAGCTTGCCATCGATCACGCGCACGAGGATGACGACGCCGAGATAGGGGTCGTACCACGAGTCCACGAGGCTGGCCTTGAGCGGCGCGTCGGTGGTGCCCTTGGGCGCGGGGATGCGGGTGACGACGGCTTCGAGCACGTCCTCGATCCCGATACCCGACTTGGCGGAGGTGAGCACCGCGTCCGAGGCGTCGAGGCCGATGATTTCCTCGATCTCGTGCTTGACCTTTTCCGGTTCGGCGGCGGGCAGGTCGATCTTGTTGATGACGGGGACGATCTCGTGATCGTGCTCGATCGACTGGTAGACGTTGGCGAGGGTCTGGGCCTCGACACCCTGCGCGGCGTCGACGACGAGCAGCGCGCCTTCGCAGGCGGCGAGGCTGCGGCTGACTTCATAGGCGAAGTCGACGTGGCCGGGGGTGTCCATCAGGTTGAGCTGATAGGTCTCGCCGTCCTTCGCGGTGTAGGTTAGGCGGACGGTCTGGGCCTTGATGGTGATACCGCGCTCTTTCTCGATGTCCATGTTATCAAGAACTTGCGCAGACATCTCACGCTCGGAGAGGCCTCCGGTGAACTGGATCAGCCGGTCCGCGAGGGTCGACTTGCCATGGTCGATATGCGCGATGATCGAAAAATTGCGGATCTTGGAAAGGTCAGTCATTGCGCCCGCGACTTAGCGTTGCGGTGCGGCAAAGTCATTCGAGAAAAACGCAACTGCCTCAGTCGAACCGCCCACCATGGACGTAGCCGAATTTCGGGGCGCCGCTCTGGTCGATCAGGCCGCCCACCATGCCCTGATAGCTCCCCGGCGCAAGCGCGGCGAGGGGCGCTCCGGCAGAGGCCAGCGCATAGGGCGAGACGCGGTTACGGGTGCACAGCCCGCCCGAGCCATCGTCGACCAGCGACTGTTCGAACTCAAGACCCTGCGTATCGCCGCTGGAGCGGATCACCGTCGCGACCGCCAGCTGGCCGCCGCCGAGGTCGACCACGAATTGGGTGCCCTTGGGCACGTCTGCCAGCCCCTGGATCAGCGCGCCCGTGCGCGAGAGGTTGCGCAGCGTCACCTCGTAGGCATAGTCGTCGTGGATCACCTGGATCTTGCGGAAGACAGTGCGGCGACGGGCTCTGCGGGTGCGGTTCGAACCGGGCTCGATCTTCCACGTCCCGCCCGCCATTTCCTGCGCGATCATGTCCTGATCGACCGGCTCGCTGAAGATCGGACCCTGCAGGTAGCGCACCCCGCATTCGTTCAGCAACGCCAGCATCGGCGCACTTTCGATGCCGTTGGCGATGGTGTCCATCTCCAGCGCTCCGGCAAGCGCCACAATCGCCCGCACTAGGCCCAGCTCGCGGCTGTCGTGGCGTTCGACCTCGGCCAGCAGCTTCTGGTCGATCTTGATCGAATCAAACGGCGCGCGGCGCAGATAGGCGAGCGAGGAGTAGCCCGAGCCGAATTCGTCGAGCGTCATGCGCACGCCGAGCTTGAACAGGCTGGCAAGCGTGCGATCAACCGCCGCAGTATCGCCGAAGAACACCGCCTCGCTGATTTCCAGCTCAAGCCGGCCCGCCGTCAGCCCGGTTTCGGTCAGTGCCTCGCTGACCTGTTCGACAAAGGTTTCCGACAGGAACAGCGCCACCGGCACATTGACCGCGATGCGCACGCTGTCGGGCCAGTCGGCGGCGCGGCGGCAGGCCTCGGTGATCGCCCAGATCCCGACGTCGCCCTGCAGGCTCGATCCCTCGACGATCTGGGCAAATTCCTCCTCGTCGATGATGCCGCGCGCGGCGTGATTCCAGCACACGTGCGCCTCGACCGCCTGCACCGCCTGGGTCGCGGCATCGACAATCGGCTCGAAGCGCAGGAACAGCTGCTCCTCGCGCAGCGCATCCCCGAGATGCTGTTCGAGCCGGCGGCGGAAGATCGTCTCGTTCTCGAGCTCCCCCGAGAAGAAACGGTATTGTCCGCGCCCGCCATTCTTGGCGGCGTAGAGCGCAAGGTCGGCCGCTCGCACGATTTCCTCGCGGCTGACTCCGTCGTGCGGCGCGATCGCAATGCCGACCGAGGCGCCGATCACGCAGCGCCCTTCCTCGAGGCTGTAGGGCTGTCGCAGCATGGCGATGATCTTCGCTGCCAGCTCGCCCAGCTCGCCGCGGTCGTCGATGTCGGGCAGCAGCACCTGGAATTCATCGCCGCCGAGCCGGCCGATCTCGCATTCGCGGTCGATCGCGCGGGTCAGGCGCGCAGCAACCTGCTTGAGCAGTTCGTCCCCGGCAGCATGGCCGAGCGTGTCGTTGACATGCTTGAAGCGGTCGAGATCGAGCATCATCACAGCGCAGTTGCGGCGCGCGGCCTTGAACGCGGTCAGCGTCGTCTCGATCTGGTGCGCCATGCGGTGGCGGTTCGACAGGCCGGTGAGCGAATCGAACCGTGCGAGCCGTGCGGTTTCTTCCTCGCGGTAGAATTCGTCGGTGATGTCGGCCCCGGTGCCGCGGAAGCCCGCAAACCGCCCGCCCGAGGAGAAAACCGGCTGCCCGGCAAGACGCAGCACCGGACCGTCAGGCCTGCGTGCGGCGCGCACCGCCATGCCGGTGAAGGCCTTGTGTGCGCCAAGCATCAGCGAGAGCGACTTGGCGCGCCCTTCGCGCTCGGCAGCGGTGAAGATCCCGGTCAGCGGCTGGCCAAGCAGATCGGCCAGCGGCACGTCGAGCCGCTCGGCAATGGCAGCGGAGATGTAGGTGAGCTTGCCTTCGGCATCGCTCGCCCAGAACCAGCCGAGGCCGGATTTCTCCAGCTCGTCGAGCATGGCCAGCCTTTCGCCATCGGTCAGCGCCGATGCCGGTTCACCGCGAAGGCCGCGCAGCGCGGATGAACCGCGCGAAGACAAGAGACCCTTGAGGGACACCCTGGGCTTACCTTTCGAATTCGGCCGGCCCTGCGCCTGATGCGCGCAATTCCGACCGTCAATGACCTGTGAGTAAAGCCAGATGGTTATTTTTTGGCTAAGCGCCGCACTTGAAGGACGTGACTAACGCATGGCTAACCATCAAGTCCGATGCAGGCCTCCTGGCCGCGCGGCAGGGCGAAGGTGCCATCGCCGCGTTCGCGCAGCGGCAGGTGGAATTCGAGCCCGAGCCGGTTCTCCTGCGACCAGCGCACCTGTCCGGTGATCGCCTGGCTGGGGCTGAACTCGACGCGCAGCACGCTGCCTTCGGTCATGTTCCACAAGCCTTCGATCATCGCTCCGCCTTCGGAGATATTGCGCAAGGTGGCATTGTGGCGGACGCCGCGATGCACCACCACGACCTTGCGCAGCACCGCATAGCGCGGGGCGCGGGCCGATTGCGGGCCGCAGGCGACCGCACACAGATCGCCCGCCACCAGTTCGGCTGCATCGCTGGCGCTCATCGGCGGAAAATAGATATGGCCCTGTACATGGCTGCAACCCAGCAGGCGCACCAGTTCCAGCTCGTCATGCGTCTCCACCCCTTCGGCGGTGGTGTCCATGTGGAGCACTTCGGCAAGGCTGGTGATCGCGGCGATGATCGCGCCGTTGCGGCTGCCCTGCTCGGTCGCGCCGCGCACGAAGCTGCGATCGATCTTGATCCGGTCGAACGGTGCCTTGCGCAGATAGCCGAGCGAGGAATAGCCGGTGCCGAAATCGTCGAGCGCGAGCCGCACGCCGAGCTGCTTGAGGGCGCGGAAGGTCGCCTCGGTTCCCGGCGTGTCGCTGACGAACACGCTTTCGGTGATCTCCAGTTCGAGGCGCGCCGGGTCGATGCCGTTGTGCGCGAGCGCGCTGGCGACAATGGCAGGCAGTTCGGGATTGGCGAATTGCAGCGCCGACACATTGACCGAGCAGCGCAGGTTGCCCGGCCAGCGGGCAAGATCGGCACAGGCAGTCTGCAAGGCCCATTGCCCGAGCCGGTCGATCAGCCCCGCATCCTCGGCGATGGGCACGAACTGCGCGGGCGACAGACAGCCGCGACGCGGATGATCCCAGCGCATCAGCGCCTCGAAGCCGACCACCGTCTCGCTCGCAGCGTAGACCACCGGCTGATACCACAGCTTGAGCTCGCCGCGGGTGATCGCTTCACGCAAGTCCTGTTCGAGCGCGGCGCGCTCCTCGACCGCGGCATGCAGCCCGGGCTCGTAGAAGCGGGCAACGCCGCGGCCGGCATCCTTGGCCGCATAGAGCGCCAGATCGACGCTGCGGATCAGCACCTCGCTGGTGGTTCCGTCGAACGGCGCACGCGCGATCCCCACCGAGGCGCCGATCACCACGCTCTGCCCGCCGATCATGTAGGGTTGAGAGAGGCGTGCGATGATCTCCCTGGCGATTCCCGCCAGATCCTCGGGGCTGCGCTCGCCCGGAATGATGACCTTGAACTCGTCCCCGCCCAGACGCCCGCAGCGCCCTTCGGCCCCGATCACCCGTTCGAGCCGCTGCGCGACCTGACGCAGCAGCGCATCGCCCGCCGGGTGGCCGAGCGTGTCGTTGACCTGCTTGAAACGGTCGAGATCGAGCATCAGCACTGCGCAGGCGCGCTCGCGCTTGGCAGGCGCTGCGAGGATCTGTTCGAGCGCCTGGCTCATCTGCACCCGGTTGGCGAGACCCGTGAGCGAATCGTAGAGCGCAAGCCGTGAGACCTGCTGCTCGCTCCGGCGCTTCTCGGTCAGATCAGTGCCATGGCCACGGAAGCCGCAGAAATTCCTGTAGGTATCGTAGACCGGCCGGCCCGTCAGCGCCCACCAGCGCTCCTCTCCCGGGGCAGCGGCGCGCAGTTCGAGATCCTGGAATTGCGAGCGCGCAGAGAGGTGGAAGATAAGCGCGCGCTCCGCCTCGGCCCCCTCGGCCCCGGCCGCAATCAGCTCACGCAGGGGCGCTCCGCGCATGCTGTCGGGATCGCGGCCCAGCACCCGCGCCGCCTTGGGCGAGATATAGGTGATGAGGCCACGCCGGTCGGTCTCCCAGAACCACCCCTGCCCGCTCTCCTCGAAACTGCGCAAGATGTCCTCGGCGCGCGCCGCGACCCGCTCGCGTGCCTCGCGCAGTGCGCGGCGGCGCTCGGCCGCACGCCATTCGACCCGCGCGATCAGCGCCAGCGTCACCCCCGCGCCGGTCAGGGCGGCAAAGGTCAGAAGACCCGGCGCGGCCATCGCCACGAAGCCGGCCCAGCTGGCAATCTTGGCGCAGAACAACGATGTGATGCGCCCTGAGAACAGCACCGCGGCGGCAGCGTTGATGCACACCAGCGTCGCCACCGCCCACTGCCAAGGCAGGCCGCCGGCGATCGCCGTGCCCAGCGTATAGCCGGCGCAGGCCATCGGCAGGATGTTGGCCATCACCAGCAGCGCGATACGCGTCGGGCGCCCGGTGTCGCTGCGACGCTCGATCGCGGCGAAGGTCCCTCCCACTGCAAAGAGTCCGGCCGACAAAAGACCTGCGATCAGCGACGGCCAGCCCGGCAGCTCGGGCGAGACTGCCGCTGCAAGGCAGAAGGCCACAAGCAGCGAGACCGCCATCGGCCGACTGCGCAGCGGCAGGTAGAAATGCTGCTCCTCATCGGCTGCGCTGGCGGTCTGGGCAAGATCGGCGAGCCGTTCAGGCTGGAGTCGCTCGGGGGCTCGGCGTTCGGTGCTGGCCCGCAGGTCGCCTTCGGCGCTGTCCGACTGTCCTTCCGGCGCATCGGAACCCTCGTCCGCGAAAGCGGCGAAGGGGGCTTCGGAATGCAATCTTGCGGGCGACCCTGACATAGACAGGCAATGCCCCGCCACCCCTTGGAAAAGCGTGAATCGAAGCGGTAAACAAGTGCCTTACGAAGGCCCGGAATTACGCCTGGAATCGCCGCCTGCGAATGCTTGCAACTTGGGGCGGCTGGCTGCATCTTGGCACCGGCCGCGCGCCGCATAACGAACAGGCAGGACAAGGGGATCCCATGGCAGACAGCGAAGTAAGGCTCGAGAACGAGGCAGCCCAGTCGACCAACGCATTGGGGCCGCTGATCGGCGTCGCGCGCGAAGACTTCGTGAGCGCGGTGGCGCTGCTGCTGCGCGAGACCGCGTCCGATCCCTCGCGCTTTATCCGCCACTCGACCGCGATGGCGCAGGACATGGTCAAGATCATGACCGGCAAGAGCGAGCTTGCGCCCGATCCCAAGGACAAGCGGTTCATGGATCCGGCCTGGCAGTACAACCCCTTCTTCCGCGTCGGCGCGCAGTATTACCTTGCCGTGCAGAAGGGGATGAAGAGCTGGCTGGAGGAACTCGAGCTCGACGAGCTCGAACGCAACCGCGCGAATTTCATTGCCAATATCATCCTCGACGGCCTCGCGCCGACCAACACGCTGGCCGGCAATCCGACCGCGCAGAAGCAGATCATCAACTCGGGCGGGCTCTCCCTGATCAAGGGACTGCAGAACGCCTACAATGATCTGGTCCACAACAAGGGCATGGTAAGCCAGGTCGACAAGCGGCCCTTCAAGCTGGGCGAGAACATCGCCACGTCGAAGGGCGCGGTGGTGTACCGCGACGAGATCATGGAGCTGCTGCAATATGCGCCGACCACCGACGAGGTCTACGCGATCCCGCAGCTCACCATCCCGCCGCAGATCAACAAGATGTACATCAACGATCTGTCGCCCGACAAATCGGTGATAAAGTGGCAGGTCGACAACGGCATCCAGACCTTCGTCATCTCGTGGCGCAACCCTTCCAAGGAACAGGGCCATTGGGGCATGGCCGATTACATCGCCGCCTGCGAGAAGGCGCTGGAAGTTGTGTCGGACATCACGGGGTCGAAGAAAGTTAACGTTTCGGCCGGTTGTTCGGGCGGGCAGACCGCCTCGGTGCTTGCCTCCAAGCTGGCGGCGACCGGCAATCCGATCCTCGGCACGCTGACGCTGATGGTCTGCGTGCTGCACCCCAAGCCGACCGATATCGAGGCCGGATCGCTGGTGAGCGAGAACGGCATGCAGCTCGCCCGGCAGCGCGCTATGAAGGCAGGCGTGATCAAGGCCGACGATCTGGCGCGCGGCTTTGCCTGGCTGCGCCCCAACGACCTGATCTGGAATTACGTCATCAACAACTACCTGCTCGGGCAGGACCCGCCGGCCTTCGACGTATTGTTCTGGAATGCCGACGCCACCAACCTGTCGGCCAGCCTGATGGGCGATTTCCTCACCCTGTTCGAAACTCTCGCCTTCACCAAGCAGGGCGAGGTCGAAATGGCCGGGCACAAGGTCGATCTCAGCAAAGTGACGGCCGATCTGTTCATCCTCGGCGGGGTGACCGATCACATCACCCCGTGGAAGGCGACCTATCGTTCGACCCAGTTGTTCGGATCGAAGGATGTCACCTACGTGCTCTCGCAGAGCGGCCACATGCAGGCGATCCTCAACCCGCCGGGCAACCCGAAGGCGAAGTATTACGTCCAGAAGAAGAAGGGCAAACTGCCCGCCACTGCCGACGAATGGTTGCAGGGCACCGAGGAGGTGAAGGGCAGCTGGTGGCCACTGTGGATGGAGTGGGTGCAGGCTCGCTCGGGCGACAAGCAGCCTGCCCCTGCCAGCCTCGGCAGCACCGCCTATCCGGCCGGAGATCCGGCCCCGGGACTCTACGTCGTCGAAGAAGTCTGATAAGGCGATGCTGCGCTGCAGCGTCCCGAGGGGCGCACTTGCGGTGCGAAAATCTCTGTGGGCGCTTTCGTGAGGGATCGACGAAAGCGCCCAACCTCCTCCTTCGCGGGGGGCCAGAAAGGACGTGAATTCGTGGCCAATGCAATGGACGACGCGGTCGTCTCGATGGTGGAAGTGGGCGGCCGGACGCTACGGACTGCGGCCTGGCGGCTTGATATGCCTTCCGATCACCTGCCGATCCTGTTCTTCAACGGCATCGGCGCGAATATCGAGGCGGTGGCCCCGCTCGCAGCGGCCCTGCCCGAGCGCGGCTTCATCATGTTCGACATGCCGGGAACGGGCGAATCACCCGATCCGCTGGTGCCCTACAACCCCTTCACGATGAGCTGGACCGCAGCACAATTGCTGGGGAAATACGGGCTCGATGAAGTCGACGTCATGGGCGTTTCGTGGGGCGGCGCGATGGCGCAGCACTTCGCGCTCCAGCACCCGGGCCGCACCCGCCGCCTGACCCTGATCGCCACCACGCCCGGCATGGTGATGGTGCCGGGCAATCCGGCCGCCTTCACCAAGATGGCCGATCCGCGCCGCTACATCGATCCCGAATTCATGAATGAGCATTTCGCCACGCTCTATGGCGGCGTCGACAAGGACGGGGCCGAGCACCAGAAGGACAGCCATATCGGGCGATTGAAGCCCCCCTCCCCGCGCGGCTACATGTACCAGCTCATGTGCATGCTCGGGTGGACCAGCCTGCCCGCCCTGCCCTTCATGACCAAGGAAACCCTGATCATGATGGGCGAGGATGACCAGATCGTCCCGCTCGCCAACGGCAAGATCCTCAAGGCCATGATCCCCAATTCGCGGCTGATCACCTTCGCGGGCGGCGGCCACCTGTTCCTGCTGACCCATGCGGACGAAAGCGTGGCGGCGATCCGCGAATTCCTCGACGCGCCGGAAACCGAGCGCGAGGCGCGGCGGATGGCGGCGGCCTAGCTCCGCCGCCGCTGGACAGCCTGCCAGGATTGCGACATTCTCTCGCCCCAAAGGGAGAGAGAACATGGCGCAATACGACCTCATCATCCGGGGCGGCACAATCGTGGACGGCACTGGCGCACCCGCCTTCACCGGAGACGTGGCGATCAGGGACGGGCTCATCGCCGAGGTCGGCTCGGTCCACGGCAGCGCCGCAGAGGAGATCGACGCGAGCGGCAAGGTGGTCGCGCCGGGTTTTGTCGACATTCACACCCATTATGACGGGCAGGCCACCTGGGACCAGGAAATGGCCCCGTCGAGCTGGCACGGGGTGACGACCGTGGTGATGGGCAATTGCGGCGTCGGCTTCGCCCCTGCCCGTCCCGATCGCCATGAATGGCTGATCAGCCTGATGGAAGGGGTGGAGGACATACCCGGCACTGCGCTGGCCGAGGGGATAACCTGGGACTGGGAAACCTTCCCCGAATATCTCGATGCGCTCGAAAAGCTTCCCCGCACTCTCGATATCGGCACACACGTCCCCCACGGCGCGGTGCGCGCCTATGTGCTGGGAGATCGCGAGAAGCCCGGTGCCGTCCCGACCGAAGCGGACATCGCCGAGATGAGTCGCATCGTCGAAGAAGGCGTGCGTGCGGGCGCGCTCGGCTTTTCCACCTCGCGCACGGTGCTGCACAAGTCGGTCGACGGCGAACTCGTCCCCGGCACCACCGCGACGGCGGAGGAACTGGTCGCCATCGGCAAGGCGATGGGCCGCGCCAAGGCAGCGGGCGGCCATGCGGTATTCGAGATCGCCAGCGATCTGAAGCGCGAGTGGAACGAGTTTGAATGGATGGGGCAGCTGAGCCGCGAGGCTGGCATCCCCGTCACCTTCGCCGCGCTGCAATCCATCGCCAAGGAGCTCCCGCTCGACGAGCAGATCGCCGAAATGCGCGCCCAGAACGACAACGGTGCCAACATCGTCGCCCAGATCGCGCTGCGCGGCAACGGCATCATCATGGCGTGGCAGGGCACGGTCCACCCCTTCCGCTTCCGCCCGAGCTGGATGGCGATTGCCGACCTGACGTGGGAGCAGCAGAAGGCCAGGCTGCTCGATCCGGCGTTCAAGGCGAAGCTGCTGGCCGAGCCCAACGACTACACCGACGCTCCCAAGGATATCGGCGGGGTGGTGATGGCGATCAGCATGGGCTGGAGCCTGCAGTACGAGATGGACCCCGATTTCGACTACGAGCCCGCCGCCGATGCCAGCATCAACGCCCGCGCCGCGGCTGCCGGGGTTGCCCCGCAGGAATATGCCTACGACCTGCTGTGCCGGGACGAGGGCAAGGGGTTCATCTACCTGCCGATCCTCAACTATGCCGACGGCAATCTCGATTTCCTCCACCCGCTCCAGCATGCCGACGACACGGTGAACTCGCTCAGCGACGGCGGCGCGCATTGCGGGACGATCTGCGATGCCGCCTCGCCCACCTTCATGCTCGAACACTGGGTCAAGTCTCGCCGCCGCGGCGATCGCATCAGCCTCGAACAGGCGATCAAGCGCCAGTGCCGCGATACGGCGCTGCTCTACGGGCTGGAGGATCGCGGGGTGATCGCCCCGGGCTATCTGGCAGATCTCAACGTGATCGACATGGAGGCGCTGAAGCTCGGCAAGCCGTGGCTCGCCTTCGATCTGCCCGCGGGCGGCAAGCGGCTGCTGCAGAAGGCGGAGGGCTATGTCGCCACGATCAAGAGCGGCGTGGTGACCTTCCGCAACGGCCAGTGGACCGGCGCGACGCCGGGCGGCCTGATCCGTGGTCCGCAGCGGGTGGAGATGGCCGAGGCGGCGGAGTGATCCGCCGCCCGCGCCGATGCGGCCTAGGGCTCGATCACGATGCCCTTGGCCGGATCGATCTGGCCTGAAAGCATCGCGGTGAACACATCGCGCGCCGCGCCAAGGCCGGCGTGCCGCTCGATCGCGATGGTGCCATCGGCCGCGCCGAGGAATTCGCGCCACGCCGCCGCGACCAGCCTGCCGCCTTCCTCCGGACCATGCGCCTTGAAGAAGGCGACGGCATGATCGGGCGCGAAGAAGAGCTGCGGCTTGGGCCCGGGCAGCGGATCGTTGCCGCCGAACACCGAGCGCGCCTCGATGTGGGTCGCGCCGACCAGCGCCGAATGGGCCAGCGCGTCCTCGAAGTGGCGATGAATGCGCGCCAGCAGCTCGGCATTGCCGGCAAAATCGACGCTGACAGTGCGCAGCACGGGCAGGCGTTCGAGTTCGTCATAGGCGACCACTTCGTCATACAACCCGCTCGCTTGGACGAAGCCGACATTGCCCTTGGAGGTCAGGCCGATGCGGCGGATCTGCGGCGAGCTCTGGCGCGCCACGCTGGCGAGGCCCATCGCGGTCTTGGACGAGGCGCTGGTGACGACCAGCTGCTCGACCCCGAACCAGCCTTCCCCGCGCAGGAAATACTCGATCAGGAAGCCGGTGCGGAACAGCGGTCCGAAGATCATCCGCTCCGCCTCGCGCGCCGGATCGTGCTCGGGATCGGCGGCAAGCCGCGTGTAGCTGTTGTAGACTGGGCTCATCGGCTGGCGATAGTCGGTGGTGTCGAGGAAACCGCTTGGGCTCACCTTGCCCGGACGAACATCCAGGTGGCTCGCCATCGGCAGATAGCCATAGACCCGCTCGCCCACCGCGATCTCGGGGTGGCGGCTTTCGGCCACCCGCGCATGGCCCCACATCGGCACGATGCCGAAGCCCTCGGGGGCGGGGAAGAAGTCCCAATACTTGAACCCGTCACCCACCACAGCATAGGTGACGTTGTTCGCCGTGACCGAAAAGCTCTCGACGGCAAGCCGCACCGCGCCATCGGCCAGCGGGCCAAGCGGGCTTTCGACCAGGACCGCATCGGTAAGCGCGCTCTTGCGGACATGGACCTGAGTATTCGTCATCGGGGTTCCTCCTCTTCTTCCGCCCTAGCCGTTCACGGCTCGCTTTCCCAGCGGGTTGCGGCAATCGACGGGCGGGCGCGGCAGGCTTCGAGCCATGCCAGCAGGCGATCGCACTGGGCGATGCCTGCCCCGCCCTGCGGCGTCAGTTCCAGCCCGCGCAGCACAGGGTAGAGGAACACATCGGCCAGCGTGAAGCTTCCCGCGCTTGTCCATGCCCCGTCGACCGACAGCTCCGCCTCGAGATAGCCCAGCGCGCGGCTCACCTGCGGCAAGGCACGTTCGATCCGCTCGCGATCCAGCGGGAAGCCCGCCACGCGGTGCATCACCCACGGCATTACCAGGCCATGCTCGAACAGCGGAAAGAGGTAATTGTTCGCCACCGCGATCCACTTGTCCATCACCGCGCGCCGGGCCGGATCGGCGGGCTGGAGCGCGCCGCCATTATGGGCATTGTCGATGTAGTGGGTGATCGCGACGCTTTCGATCAGTTCGAGCCCGTCGACCTCCACCACCGGCACCTTGCCGAAGGGATGGCGATTGGCGGGCGACTGGGCCGCGGTGGCGATCACGCTGTGGCTGACCCCTGCCTCCTCGCAGGCGATCTGGACAATGCGGGTATAGGTCGAGATGACCGTCCCGAAAATGCGGACCTGCGGGACAGCATCGGCACCGGCGCGGGTCACACCCGCATCGGCATCAGCACGTAAAGCGCGCGGCTCGCCTCGTTCTCGCGGATCAGCGTCGGCGCACCCGCATCGGCAAGGTGGAGTTCCACCGTATCGGCGTCGATCTGGCCGAGGATATCCTTGAGATAATTGGCGTTGAAGCCGATCTCCATGCCTTCCGAGCGGTACTCGGCGGCCAGTTCTTCGGCCGCCGTGCCGTTGTCGGGCGAGGTGACCGAGAGCGTCACGCGGTCGTTGTCGAGCCCGATCTTGACCGCGCGGGTCTTCTCGGTGGCGATGGTCGCGACGCGGTCCACGCCCGAGAAGAGCGCCTTGGGATCGACCTTGAGCAGCTTGTCGTTGGCGGTCGGGATCACGCGGCTGTAATCGGGGAAGGTGCCGTCGATCAGCTTGGAGGTGAGCACCACCCCGCCCTCGCCGCCGAGCGTGAAGCGGATCTTGCTGGCGGAAAGGTCGACCAGCACGTTGCCGTCCAATGCCTCTTCGAGCAGCTTGCGCAGCTCGCCCACGGCCTTCCTCGGCACGATCACGTCGGGCATCCCGGCAGCGCCTTCGGGGCGCGGCAAAGTGAAGCGCGCAAGGCGGTGGCCATCGGTCGCGGCGGCCTTGAGCAGCGGCTCGTCCTCGTCCGTGACATGCAGGAAGATGCCGTTGAGGTAGTAGCGGGTTTCCTCGGTCGAGATCGCAAAGCGGGTGCGGTCGATCAGTTCGGCCAGCATCCGCGCCGGCAGTTCGAAGCTGGTCGGCAGGTCGCCCTCGACGATCACCGGGAAATCGTCGCGCGGCAGCGTCGGCAGCTTGAAGTTCGAACGGCCCGCCTTGACTTCCAGACGGTTGTCATTGGTGGTGAGGTTGACCTGGCTGCCCTCGGGCAGCTTCCTCGCAATGTCGAACAGCAGATGCGCCGACACCGTGATCGCGCCCGGCTGATCGACC
>CAZQOO010000063.1:0-12986 GCA_964594845.1 uncultured Porphyrobacter sp.
ACTCACCCCACGCACCGGTCGGGATCACCCCGCGGCCTTCACCGGACGGATACGAGAGATCCAGGTAATCCAGCGGTCCGGCGGTGACGTAGGTGGCAAATGGGCTGATCCAACAGCTTTTGGCTACAGGGCCTTGAGGAGAGGCCACATGGCTTCCTTCCCGCAATGGCACTGGCTTGGTTCAGCGGTGATTGTGGACGATGTACCGAATTTCCCGTTGAGGAAAGTTTTGTCCGAAAGGCTGAGTGTCAAGCAATAAATGCCCCGTTCGGGAAAATAATCTTGCAATAGAGCAGGGGAAAGTATAGATTTCCCGCTCGGGAAAGGTTTTGGGCATGCTCGATGTTGCCACTATCGGTCAGATCATTCGTGACGAACGCAAAGAACTTGGCTTGCGGCAGGACGAGTTGGCTGCGGCAAGCGGCGTTGGCTTGCGCTTCCTCGTTGAACTGGAGCGCGGAAAGCAAACCGTCCAGATGGGCAAGGTGCTCAATGTTCTCGCCGCACTGGGCTGCGAACTTCAAATCAAGCGGCCAGATGGCATCGTGATTGGGCGTCGAGCCGATGCGTCCAAGGCGGATGACATGGAGTGACGCTGCCTATGGTGGACACGCTGGTGGTGTGGTGGGACGCGCGCCCGGCAGGTGAGCTCTCGATCGACAAAGGTGGCGCGATGCATTTCGCATATGCGCCCGAATGGCTGGCTGACGAAACCGCCCCGGCGCTCTCCCATGCCATGCCTAAGCGGCCCGAGCCATTTAAGGACCAGGCTTGCAAAGCCGTCTTTGGCGGACTGTTGCCTGAGGAAAGCCAGCGTACGGCTATCGCGCGCGCACTTGGTGTGTCGCCCGAAAATTCGTTTCGGCTGCTTGAAGCCTTGGGCGGGGATGTGGCCGGTGCCCTAGCCTTTCTGCCCAAAGGTGCAGAGCCGGTTGAAGAGCACTGCAAGACCGCGCCTGAGCCACTCCAAGAGAACGCGCTGGCGGCACTCCTTGATCGTTTGCCTGCCGTACCGATGCTGGCAGGCGAGGGCGGTGCGAGGCTCAGCCTTGCAGGCGCACAGAGCAAACTGCCCGTAGTGCTCACGGCCGACGGCGGCATTGCGATCCCTCGACCAGGCGAACCATCGACGCATCTGATTAAGCCCGAGCCGGAGCGCTTTGTCGGATTGGCTGCCAATGAGGCCTTTTGCCTCGCCTTGGCGCGCGCGGTCGGCCTTGATGCGGCCCACGCACAGTGGCGCGAGGTGTCAGGCAAGCCGTTTTTGCTTGCCGAACGCTATGACAGGATGTCGGCCGAGGGAAAAACAAAACGCCTGCATCAGGAAGACTTCGCTCAGGCACTGAGCATCCCCGCAAACCGCAAATACGCAGCAGACGGCGGGCCGACTTTCCGCGATAGCTTCGCGCTGCTGCGCAGCGCTGCGACGCGGCCGGCGCGTGAAGTGCTCAAGCTTGCCGACGCGGCGATCTTCAATCTCATCATCGGCAACGCCGACGCCCATGCGAAGAATTTCAGTCTGCTGCGCCGCGAAAACGGCGCAGTGGTGCTCGCTCCGCTTTACGATCTTGTCGCGACGCACATGTGGAGGGAACTCTCCCCCAAGCTCGCGATGAAATTTGGCGGTGCGGCGAACCTCGAAGAATTTGACCAGGAAAGCCTGGCGAGGTTCGCGCACGAGGCGGGACTGGGTGCCCCATACCTTCGCCGCCGGGTAAATGACCTTGCCGCAAGGGTGAGCGAGGAAATTGCCAAGGGCATTCAGGTCCCCGGCAATCCACCCCAGGATGATGTTGCGCCAATGGCCGAAATATTATTGACCCGCGCCAGTGTTGCGGCGCTGAAGCTCGTGGGAAGCTGACACCCAGGCGAGCGGCGGCGTTTTTGCCGGAAGTTGCAGCGCGGATGTCGCTCCGCCGCCTCGAGCAATCGCCGCGCCGATGCGCTCGCCACGCACACCCTCAATCGTCTTCAGCTGGGGACCTCGACAGGTATCGCCCCGACTACCTTGGCGCCTTGCGCGAGTTTGCGGTCAAAGGTTACAAAGGCACCGCAGTGGCCCGATCGCGCGAGATGCAGTGCGTCGGCAAAATCCATTCCCTCGGCCATCCAGTCCAGTGCCTGCGCAACCTCGGCCGGCTCCTCCAGCGTCACTCCCGTCAGTCCGCCAAGCCCACGCAGCGCGGCCGCGATTTCCGGCGGTGAGAGGCGGTAGCCGGCACGTAAGATCCACTCGGTCTCCAGCATCACCGTGGTGCCGATGAAAATCTGACCACCCCCAATCACGCCCCGCGCCGCCTGCGCCTCAACAGGGTTATCAGCGGTCAGAAAGCGGACAAGGACGTTGGCATCAATCGCGCGCACGGCGCTACGCCTCCCGCGCAATGACTGCAGCCATCTCTTCAATCGTAAGGGCGGGGCCGCCATACTTCAGGGAGCCGAACACAGCCTCGATGCTCGTTTAAGGAAAGACCGTCGTGGCCCTCAAGAGTACGCCGTCAGGGGTATCCTCGACAATCAGCCGCGTGCCAGCGGCCCAGCGCCGCTCGTCGCGGATGGCCTTGGGCAGAATGACTTGCCCCTTGGTAGAGATCACCGTTGTGATCCGTTCTTGCAAAGCCATGACTGAACCTCCGCCGGTAAGACATGGGTAAGATAAGCCTGTCCTGGGCGCTCCTCAAGGGCCGGCCCGGGCCATCAGATTAGCGCGAACCCGGTCGGCACCTTGGCGATGCCGGGCGGCTGCTTGGTGTGAGCCGCGATCTGTATGATGCCGCTGCCGGCGGCTGCACTGATCCACGATTTCCGGGGCGGGCGGATGTGGGTTTCACGTTGGAAATTCCAGATCGCGGCCAAAAAGCAGTCCAGCACCTGATCCAGAAGTGTCGTGTCACACGACTATTCGGCAAGCGGCATTTCCAGCCTTCTCATTTCGGCTCGCCAACGATAGCGCCGTTTTGCCGGACAGGACGTGATTGACATAACTATGTAAATCACATACTCATACGGGCAATGGAAGTCGAGTTCGACACTGACAAAGATGCGGCCAATTTGGCCAAGCATGGTGTCTCACTCGCCCACGGAGCCAAGGTCTTCGACGATGGCGACGTTCTGATTGTTCCCACAATCAGGGATGAGGATCGGGAGGATCGCTACAAGGCGATTGGCCTGATCGATGGCAAGCTCTGGACTGCCATCCATGTTTATCGGGGCAATGTGGTTCGGTTTCTGTCGGTACGAAGGAGCAACCCGAATGAGCAAAGAAGCTATCATAGCGATCCCGGCTGATCCCGACGATGCTGAGGATCGGGCTGTCAGCCAAGCTGGCCTTGAGCGGGCGCAGATGGGGCGTCGTATCCGTAAGCTGCGCAACCGACTTGGGCTGTCGCAGGCAGAATTTGCTGAGCGGTATTCGATCCCCTTGGCCAACATTCGGCAGTACGAGATTGGCCGTACATTGCCGCCTATAGCCGTGCGAGCATACCTCAAGCTGATTGAGGCTGAACCAGAGCATGTGGCCCACGTGCTGCAAGCTGCCTGATTGGGCTGTTCGCAGTCAGTCGTGAGACACGACTATTGATCGCGGCGTCAAATCCACGCTGTAACCGGCCTTGCAGCGTTCAAAGCAGCTTCAGTGCAGTCATGCAGCGGGCAGGGAGCTTGTGTGCATCAAACCTCTGCGTCCAATTTGGCACGTGAAACGAAGTAGGGCAAAGGCAATCAGATCGTGGCCGCACATGCGAGGGGTTTTTGCGGGGTGCCCCGCGTGCGCATCCACTCGCCCGCGGTTTTGGAACGTGGGATCAGCGCATCAAGGGCGGGGGTTTTCGAGCAGCCCAACCTCATCGACGATGATGTTGTCGGCATCAGCCCGGGCAGGGCCAAGTCATAGGCGGTCTGCATCCGCATCAGCGTATCGGCCCTGATGCCGAAAGCCTTCTCGAACCGGATGGCCATCTCGGCAGACAGGGCCGTGCGGCCGTTGAACAGGTTGCTGAGTGCCTGCCTCGACACGCGGAAGCTGGCCGCCAGCCGGTTGATGCTGATGCCATGCGGATCAGCGATGGCGCCACCCTGGTGCTGCGCGCGTCAGCCTCCGAGCGCGATTGCCAAATGCCCGATAAAGGGCAGCCTGCGGCTTTCTTGCCGTCTTGTGCCGTTCAAAAAAACGGCCTGACGAAGGTCAGGCCGTGGATGATACCATACAATGGGGGGGGGGGTCTGGCATCACCAGCGTGGGAGTGCGCCCCCTTAAGGGCTGGCGCTCTTGCCGCCGCCCCCGCCTGCAGCGATTGCGGCAAGGGCGGCTAGACCAAGCATACCGACAATAATCCACGTGCCATTTTTGGCGACGCGGCATTCAGTGGTCCGCTGCTTGGTGCAACGTGGCAGTTTCATCACTGCTTCTTGATTGGCGATCCCGGTGGGCTTCAGCGTCAAGGAAGCAGGCGTTGCCATAGCCGCACCAGGCGCAGATCCAAGCAGAGACCCTGCTGCAAGCCAAGTTATCAATGATCGGTTCATACGCGTAACTCCTTGAAGCCTTGGGACCCTAACCGATGCTGGCCGGACTGCCCAAAATGAAAAACTTTTTTTTTACTATTGGCGGCCTGTCACTTTGTCCCTCCCTCCAGATGTCAAACGCCTGTTCACCAGCCGCAGGCCTTGTTAGCGATCAACTCGGGGCGGCAAAACCAGCGCCATTGTGCAAAAGCAAGGACAAGCGCTTGCGCGCGGTGGCGGTTGGCTATACGATGTTGACATCGGCGTCAGTCGCGCCTTGACTGCACCTTGTGCTTCTTTCCACCGCGTGAGCGTTTCTCGCGGACTGCGGTAGCTTTTGCTTGGCGAACGAGCCGGTTTGGGCAAGCTTTGCCGAATTGGCTGGTTGCTCCGAATGCCATCGACTCTAGATGTCGTCTGCCTTTCTTCATGTGGCGCTGCTTTTGCGCCTGATCACTGCACATTGCTCAAGAGCAATGTGTCGCTTGATGCATCAGCTTGGCGAGACAAGCGTGTGTGATCATGGCGCTTGCTAATTGACCTGGCGCGATTGCCTGCCCTGACTGCCAGCGCCCGACCGTCCCAAGCATGTTTCGCTATTCTCGTTGGCTGACCAGCGGCAAAGCGCACGTCTGCTTTCTGTGCTGTGCCCTTGTGGCCTTATTGCATGAGCCCAAGTGATGTTTGAACTCTGGCGCCGGATTTTGCAGCAGGCCATGCTGAAGATTGAATTGATTGTAATTGCAACGATCTATGGCTTGTCCTGGATTATGGCAGGTCTTGCTATCTACAATGTTTACGGGTCGTAAGCTTGGTCTGGCTGCCCACCGAACCTGTCAGTTATGTGCCGGCAAAGCAGGTGGATTCGGCATTTTCCGGAACGGATAAATTCTGGCTCTCCACCTGTCTTGGCTTTTTCGCTTTGGCGTTGTTTTTTGGAGGGTCTCCGCGGCCCGAAGCTGCCGCCCTGCCGTTTTTGCGGGGGGCAGCAGTTTTGTTTGCGGCTTTGGGCCTGAAAGGCATCACCCGCCGCACATTGTGTTCGGCAGCCCCTTTGGGCAACATGGCGCTTGGTTTTCTGGTGTTCGTGCCGCTCCTTCACTTGCTTCCCCTACCGCCTGGATGGGCCGCCAGCGTTGCGGGACGTGAGGTGCTCGGCGAGATTGATCAAGCCATGGGGGGGGCAAACGTTTGGCGCCCGTTGAGCCTCTCCCCGCTTGGTACTGCCAACGCTTTGCTCGCAGCGAGCGTTCCGCTCGCTGCGCTCGTGCTCGGCCTCAATGTTGTCGGTGCCCACCAACACCGGCTCGCTCAAGGGATCTTAGGCTTAGGGATGATCAGCCTGTGTCTCGCCCTTGGGCAGACACTCGCACCGCAAGACAGCGCGCTTTACCTTTACGAGACCACCAACAGGGGCAGCCCGGTTGGTCTGTTTGCTAATCGTAACCATCATGCGGTCTTTCTGGCCTGCTTGATCGTGATGGCGCCGATCGCTCTGTCACTTGGCCGCAGTGGTGAAGAAAGGAGTAGGAGCTCCACCGGCGAGGGACTGAAATCCGCATTATTGTTACTAACGTGCCTTTGGATCGCCGGGATGGCTCTGCTGACCGGATCACGCTCCGGGGCATTGGCAACAAGCCTTGCGCTCCTGAGTGTTCCGATGATCATTGAGGCGCAAGCTCGATCAGCGCAGCCTTCAAGAACCTTGAGGCGCTCAACCAAAAGACTGTTGCGAAGTCTGATCTTGACGGTGGGCCTTGGCATTATCATTCCGTTTGCCATCTGGGTCGAACGTGCTCCAGCTATTGATCGCTTGCTGGGCACAAACCCGGATGCCGACGCACGCCTCAAGATCCTGCCCCAGGTCCTCGAGCTTATCTGGCTCTATTGGCCCTTGGGGAGCGGCCCGGGTTCCTTCGAAAAAGTATTCCAGCTTCATGAACCTCAAGATCTTTTAAGCGCTGCCTATATGAACCATGCCCATAATGATGTGCTGGAAGTGATGTTGACCGCTGGTGTGGCTGGGCTTGTTCTCATGCTCTGTGCGGCCGGCTTGTGGCTGGTTCTGGCGGTCCGGGTGCTTGTGATCGACCGTCCTGATCGGCTGCAGCCGCTGCGAAAAGCCGGCGTGGTGATCATCTTGATCCTCTCCGTCGCATCGCTCACTGATTATCCACTGCGCAATCCAAGCCTTGCGGCATTGTTTGCGTTGGCGTGGATCTGGGCCGCGCTTCCTTATCGCCTCTCGCTATCACGCTAAGGCGTTTATTGAGCCAAACCTGCCCGATCCCTTCCGGAGCCAGGTTTGCGCCGCAGCTTTGGCTTTTTGCACCTTGCTTTTTTCGCCACGCCATCCGGGACGAAAACGCCCGAGGCGAGATTGATCACATTTCCTAATGGTAAGGCTTCACAGACACCTATGATTACGCCTCCGCGTTTCCATCCGTACCGCGCCGGCACGGCAAGCAGTTATGGTCGCCTTATTTGCTTGGCCAGCGGCCTTGCTATGAGTTTGGCGCTGAGCGCCTGTGCTGGCACGCGCACCGTTGGCGGTGCCTCTGATCTGGTTGTGCTGCCCAATCAGGAGTTGCCTGCGCCGATGGCGGGTGATTACGCGCGCGGTGCCGAGCAACATTTGCTGGGGCCCTTCGATAAGGTCATCATCGATGTGCAGGCCTTTGAGGAATTGCGCGCCCGAGAAATCCAGATCGATGCCAGCGGCCGCTTTGCGTTGCCTTGGGTTGGGGCTGTTGACGCTGCTGGATTATCGATCGCCGAACTCGAGGAGTTGCTTGTTGAGCGCCTGCGCGCAGCACATCTGCGCAATCCGCAAGTTGCGGTTAATCTCGGCGAATCCAACAGTCGCATGATCACAGTTGAAGGTCAGGTCAAAAACCCGGGTCTGTACCCTGTTCGTGGCCGAACGACTTTGCTCCAAGGAGTCGCCCTTGCGGGCGGCACAACCGACCTTGCCAATAGTGAGCTTGTGATCATCTTTCGCGATGTCGGCAATCAGCGAATGGCGGCGGTCTATGACATCAACCGGGTAAGGTTGGGGATGGACCGCGATCCTGAAATCTATCCCAATGATATCATTATGATCGATGACAATAAGGCGCGGCGTCTGTTTGGCCAGATCATCCAGGCCGCTTTACCGCTCAGCCAGTTCATTCTGATCATCGATCGCATAACCCGTTAACTGCCTCTTCGGACAAACGCCTTTTTATGAACATACAAGAGTCATCGGCACCTGCGTCTATAGAACGCGAGGAAGACGCCCGCCTTTTTCCACCAGTATTGTTACAATACTGGAACGCGGTGCTGCGGCGGCGCTGGCTGATTGTTGCGATTGTTCTGGCAAGCTTGATGATTGGGGCTGTGGCGACGCAATTCATGACGCCGCGTTTTACCGCGACCACCCAGATCGACATTAGCCGTCAACAAAAGGAAGTCACCAGCGTTGAGGCCCTTGAAGGGGGCGGTGCGGCGCGGGTCAATGATGCCGAGTTTTATGCGACCCAGTATGAAGTGCTCAAAGCGCGCTCACTCGCCGAGCGCGTGCTCGAAGCGCGGCGGCTCGATGAAAGACCTGAGTTTTTTGCCGCCCACGGAATTGATTTTGACAAAATCAAAGATCCGAAGCGAGTGGCGGCAAACTTGCTTGTGGGCAATATCCTGATCACCCCTGTGCGCGGATCCCGGCTTGTCAACATTCAGTATACCAGTCGCAATCCTGCACTCTCAGCCGAAATCGCGGATGCTTGGGTCGACGGGTTCATCGCGCTCAATATGGATCGCGAGTTCAACGCATCAGCCGATGCACGCAAGTTTCTTGAAGAACGGCTGCAGATCGCCAAGGTCAGGCTTGAAGAGTCAGAACGAGTGGCGTCGAATTTTGCATCAGAACGAAATATTGTCACATTGCAGTCGTTCCAATCCTCGGACGAACAGGGGCAGGGACCGCGCACTCTTGCGCTCGCGAACCTTGATGCGCTGAACTCTTCCTTGCAAGCCGCCCGTGCTGACCGAATCGCGGCGGAAAGCAAGCTTGCCGCCGGCGCAGCGGAGCGTAGCGCTGAAGTCCTCTCTAATCCCAATATTGTCGCCCTGCGCAGCCAGTATCAGGAGCTGGGCGTCGAATATGCCAAGATGATGCTGCAATTCGAGCCCAGCCATCCGCCTGCGTTGGCTATTGCCGAACAGCAAAAGGCAATCGAACGAGCAATCGCGCAGAATGCTGCTAGAGTTCAGGACAGCTGGCGGCGCAATCTGGTTGAAGCGCAGACGCGTGAGAAAGCGCTGCAAGAGCGTGTGGAGCAGCTCAAAACCGAGCTCAGCACCCAGCAAAATGATGCCGTTCAATACACGATCCTTTTGCGCGATGCTGACACCAACCGGCAACTCTATGATTCCTTACTGCAACGCTACAAGGAAATCGGGGTCGCAGGTTCGATCGGCGCAAGCAATGTCGCCGTGATCGACCGGGCGCAGACCCCGCGCGTCCCATCCTCGCCCAACCTGCCGCTGAATCTTGCCATCGCTCTTGTAATCGGCCTTGGTCTTGCGGGCGCAACGATTCTCGCGCTCGAGCAGATTGATGAGCGAGTTCGGGGTCCTTCAGACATCACCGATCTGTTGAAGCTTCCGGTCCTTGGCAATGTTCCCTTGATCGAAGAGATTCCCCAAGTCGCGATGTCAGATCCCAAGAGCGATTTTTCCGAGGCATATTTCTCCGTCAGATCGGCGCTTGCCTTCACCACTGCCGGTGGGGTTCCCAAATCGATGGCGGTGGTTTCCACTCGCCCCGGGGAAGGCAAGTCAACTTCCTCGCTAGCGATTGCTGCAGTGATCGGGCGCACCGGAAGATCTGTCTTGATTGTCGACGGTGATCTTCGCTCGCCTTCGCTTCACCGGCTTGTCAGCATCGAAAACAAGCTTGGCTTTTCGAACGCCCTGACCGGCGTGAACGACTTAGCCGGTCTCATTCAGGAAACGGCCTTGAAAGGTGTCAGCGTACTGCCGAGCGGCCCGCTTCCTCCAAGTCCCTCCGAGCTCTTGAGCGGCGAGCGGTTGGGTATGCTCCTTGGCCAGCTGTCGGGCAAGTATGACCATATCATTATCGATGCTCCCCCCACCATGGGATTGAGCGATGCGGTCTTGCTGGCTTCGGCCTGTGATGGCTGCGTTTTCGTGATTGAGCCCAGCAAATCGCCGCTGCGTGCTATTCGTGAAGCTGTTGCTACAATTGCGCGCAGCGGAACGCGAATATTTGGTGCTATTGTCACAAAGATTGATTTCAGCAAGCTCGGCTACGGCTACGGCTACGGCTACGGCTACGGCTACGGCTACGGCTACGGCTACGGCTACGGCCGTGATGAGAAGACAGGCAGGAAGTCAAGGAAAGATCCTGAGGCTGCCTGATAAAGTGCGTTGGCGGATTGACGCCGGCTTACGACGATACTGCTGTCTTTTGACAACGTCATGCTGCGAATTCTCATCTGGTTTGCCATGGCCCTGGTTGCGGCAACCACAACCGTGGTTGCTTCCTCCAGCGTGCAGTCAAGCCTCAGCAGCTCTTTTCCTTACCCTGCAAAGTCTAATTCCCTTGATGCGGCGCCACCGGCACAATTGGTTGAGCGGCTAGGCCAGGAACCCTTGCAAGCAGCGGTGCTGCGTGAGCTCTCGATCCGAAAAAAAATGCGGGTTGAATTGCTCGCCTTGTCGGAAAAAGTCTCACGCCGCGATCCACTTACCCAGCTCTTGTTGATCGAGCACACGACCGACCAAGGTGATATAGCTGCCGCTCTAGAACACTATGCTGTTCTGCTTGCGATATCTCCAGGCATGCAGCGCGGTATAATTGATCTACTCGGTAAGGCATCGCGCGAGCCTGAAATTTTCAACGCTTTGGAAGTATACCAAAAAAACCAATGGTTTCCAGCTGTGATGAGCCGGATGGTTGCCGAGACCAATACCGGTGCTGCGGCCCTTGACCTTCTCGAAGCCAGACCTTCGGCAAAAGAAGCGCTAACAGCACCGGAACATATCGGCGCTCTCATTTCAATGATGTTGGCAAAGCCCGATCCGCAGTATGCCTTTGCGCTCCTAAAGCAGCACCGCGTTCATGATTCAAATATCGCTCATTTTGGATTTTCACAAAATACACTGGATGATCGGTTCGCCCCACTTACCTGGAAACTGGCAAAGCATGTGGTGGCTCTGCCTGACAATGGTGAAGACGCGGTTGCGTTGCAGATCGCCGCGGCTCCAAATATTCGAACCAGCGTTGCTGAACGCTTTACCGATCTGGTTTCAGGCGCTTACCGGCTTTCAGGCATCGCGGAGGTGAACAACGCTCCAAAATTGCAGTTGCAATGGGTCGCCCGATGCAAGGGCGAGGCTTCGGGCAGTGACATTATCAAGCAGGCGATATCGCCGTCTCTAAATGGCGGCCAGTTCGAGATGTTCGTGTCGCTACCTGAGCGCTGTCTGGTTCAACATTGGCAATTGGCAGTTTTAGGCGATGATGCGCGGCTCGCTTCCATCGTGACCATACGTAAAATCCGACTGGAGCCTCTCAATTGACGCGCGATGAGAGTGCGAGTCTCGGCGATAGTGGCCGCGCCAAGCTCTGACGAGCCGACGTAAAGCTTCAACGAAGCGGTGCGGTTATGGTGCCGACGCACTCACCAAATGCCGTCCAAAAAACAAAGGCATAGGTCGCCAAAATTTCTGAAATTCGCTCGCTCCCGCAGGCTCCCGCCTACCGAACAGCCAAGGCTTCTCGATACCATGAAAAGACGGAAACGTTCCCAGCGAATGACAATCGCCCGATTGTGGCGAAGGCTTCGGCAATACACCGCCAGAGCCTTCTCATGCCCTTTCGGCCAGCACCAACCTGATCCTCGTGTTGCCCGCTACATCGACGGGCAATGGCACTCACGATGCCAGAATTGTGGCACGGCCTTGTCGCGCAAAACAAGGCGAACTTGGGTCGAACGTGCCTCACCCCCACAGTCCTGACCGGGTGGAGATCTAGACACCATCCCATTGGCCGAAAGAAAGATAGTGAACACACATCAAACTATTGTCTCGATATCCAAAAATTCGGTTCCCGCAGACGATGTTGAACAACTTCGCGAGAAGTTCAGCCAGCATCTCGCAGGTCTGCGAATAGCGGTAATATCGATAGCTGATCGGTATGAGGCTTTGCGCCTTGAATGGCTTGCTTCGCAGAAAATTTCCTATGATAAATATCAATTCAAAATTGATAATGAATTAGAAATTTTCGATTGCCTTAATGGGGCGCATATTGCAATTTTTAGCGGTAATGATGCGGCTTTCATTGAGAGAATATTCAAAAAATGTGACGATCGATTGAATCATTCAGTTGCGATTTGTATCACAAATAAGATGACGCCTCATCATCGTGCGATGTTGCTGATGGCGGGCTTTGATGACGTGGTGGACATCACCAAAGTGCAGCGTGATGAATTCGTTGCTCGTTGCAGTGCGATGCAAATGCGCGCGGAGATGGCTTATAAATTGCAGACCGAAAAACTAGAAACCGAACTTCGGCTAAATGCGATTGCTGATGAGCGAAAACTCAATCGGCGCCATAAGATCATATTGACTAGGCTTCTGTCATCAAAAAATAATACCGTAGGTTACGAATTGCTTCGTGAAGAACTCAGTCTCACGCATGAACCAATATCTCTGATCCAGATGAAAGTCTTAGTGTGTCAGGCGAGAAAGGCGCTGCGGCCAGGTGTTCAAATCGCAAGTCTCGCTTGGCTTCGTCTTCCAGGAAGTGGTTACAAACTGTTGATAAATGACGAATTCTATAGTCTGGGCGTTTCCGATGGCCACTTAGCAGCCGGTAATTTGTGATTATGAAGTTTTTCCGTTCCAGCCAACTGTCGCGCGATGAGGTGGAGAGCCTCGCAAAAGACATTCTTCGTTTGGGCCGTAATCCGGTTTTTGAAAAGATTGTCGGTCGGTCAGACGAAAATGGCCTTCTCGGTGAGCAGGGGAAACGAAAATAAGCGCTGAAAGGTCTAGCACATCACGAGTTCAGTCGTCGACAACTCGTGCGGAGAACGCTCAGGAATGCCATATCGAATGAAGCGGGCTGGATGATTATGCTGAAGCTGTTTTTGCGCCATGATGATCCGCAAGGCGTATCGATTAAGGCGGCGTCGCTTGCGTCCGGACTGCCATCATCGACTGCTGTACGCCTGATTGATAAGCTTGAACAGGCAGGCCTTGTGACAGCCGAATGGTCGAAGGATGACCGAAGGTGCAGAACGCTGTCACTAACGCCTGATGGTCATGAGGTAGTGACCCGTACCCTTCTGGCTCTCGAGAACTTGCTCGATCCACTGAGCCGATCGATTGGTCAGTCAAAGCAAGAGCATTGGTAAATCTTCGCCAGAGCGTTTTCCGCTCATTCCGGTTCGTATCCGCATGATCTTAAGTAATTG
>CAZQOO010000064.1:0-12808 GCA_964594845.1 uncultured Porphyrobacter sp.
CACAAGGACAACCACTCGGGGATGATGAACACCGCGCAGATCGAGGGTCTGCGCGCCGAGCTCGGGATCGAGCCCGGGCAGGAGTGGGACAAGTGGGCGGGCCTCGGCGACAACCTTGCCGCGCGGCTGGAGGCGCTGGTCAAGGCCAGCCCGATCGCCCACAAGAAGAGCGAACACCGTGCGCCCTCAGTCCCTGTGCCCGGCCTGCCCGTGCCCGAAGGCGCGGTGCAATCGACGCAGGCCGCGTTCGGCAAGGTGCTCTACGATCTCGCCAAGTCCGACGAACCGCTGGCCGACCGCATCGTGACTACCGCGCCCGACGTCACCCAGACGACCAACCTCGGCGCCTTCGTCAACCAGCGCGGGCTGTTCCGGCGGCAGGAACTCGCCGATGTGTTCCAGAAGGCCAAGATCCCCTCAGCCCAGAAATGGACAGCGACCACTGCGGGCCAGCATATCGAGCTGGGCATTGCCGAGAACAACTTCTTCTTGGCTCTGACCTCGCTGGGCCTCGCCGCACCGCACTTCGGCACGCGGCTGCTGCCGGTGGGGACGGTCTATGATCCCTTCATCGCCCGCGGCCTCGATGCGCTCAATTACGGCTGCTATCAGGACGCGCGCTTCCTGCTGGTGGGCACGCCCTCGGGGATCACGCTGGCGGGCGAAGGCGGGGCGCACCAGTCGATCAACACGCCGCTGATCGGGATGGGCCAGCCGGGGCTGGAGAGCTTCGATCCCGCCTTTGCCGACGAGGTCGCGCTGCTGATGGGCTGGGCCTTCGGGCATATGCAGGCGGACAATGGCAGCAGCGTCTATCTGCGCCTAACCACCCGCCAGATCGAGCAGCAGGCGCGCGCAGACGACGCGTGGGAATCGGGCACCATCGCCGGGGCCTACTGGCTGCGCGAACCGGCACCCGGCGCCAAGGCGGCGATCGCCTATAGCGGCGCGGTCGCGCCCGAGGCGCTAGCTGCGTGGGAGCAGCTCACCGACGACATCCCCGGCTTGGGCCTGCTCGCAGTGACCTCGCCCGACCGGCTGCACCGCGACTGGTCCGCCGCCCGCGCCGCGCGGTGGAACGGCGGCGCGCGCGCACCCAGCCATATCGAGCGCCTGCTCGGCCAGCTTGCCCCCGACGCCGGCCTCGTCACCGTGCTCGACGGCTCGCCTGCCGCCCTGTCATGGCTCGGCGGCGTGCGCGGCCACCGCGTCAGCCCGCTTGGCACCGACCGCTTCGGCCAGACCGGCGATCTGCCCGACCTCTACCGCACCTACCGCCTCGATGCCGAAGCCATCATCGACGCGATGGCCGAGCTGTTCCTGCCTTGAAAGCACAGCACCCCTTGCACGACGATTCCGTCCGGTGGTCTTCCTCAACACGCAGCCGCCTGTAAGGGAGGAGAGCATATGCCCGGCAGTCAGGATTTCATCCCCGATACCCGCAACAACGCCTTGCTGGTCCTGCTCAACGGCAAGCTGGTTCCGGCACACGAGGCGCAGGTTTCGCTGTTCGATGCCGGTTTCGCGCTGGGTGACGGGGTGTGGGAAGGACTGCGCCTCCACAAGGGGGCGCTGCTGTTTCTGGAAGCCCATCTCGATCGGCTTTATGCGGGCGCTGCGGCGCTGCGCATCGATATCGGCCTCAGCCGCGCGGAACTCACCGACAGCCTCCGGGATCTGCTGCACGCCAACGGAATGGAGGACGGCGCGCATCTGCGCCTGATGGTGACGCGCGGGCGCAAGTCGACGATCAACCAGGATCCCCGCTTCACTCTGGGGGAGCCCACAATCGCGGTCACCGCCGAGTTCAAGCGACGCGCCACCGAGGCGCGGCCGCTGGCACTGGCGATGTCCTCGATCCGCACCTCGCCGCCCGAGATCTTCGACATGCATCTCAACACCCACAGCCGATTGAACTACATCCGCGCGCTGCTTGAAGTGATGGACGACGGCGCAGACGAGGCGATCATGCTCGACCATCGCGGCTTCGTGGCAAGCTGCAATGCGACCAACCTGTTCTGGGTGAAGGACGGCACGGTCTTCACCTCGCGCAATGATTTCTGCTTCAACGGGATCACCCGGGGCAACGTCATCGCACTGTGCCGGGACGGAGTCGCACCCTTGCAGCAAGGCGATTGGCGGCCGGATCATCTGCTGACCGCCGACGAGGTGTTCGTCACCGGAACCATGGGCGGCATCACTGCTGTCGGCAGCATCAATGGCCGCTCCTTGCAATCCTCGCCGGGGCCCGTCACGATCGCCGTCCGCGAAGCCTACGAACGGCTCAAGGATGCCTATGCCGAGGAGCACGCAATCCAATGATAATCCGTATCGCCATGTGGTCTGGCCCGCGCAATCTGTCGACGGCCATGATGCGGGCTTTCGAAAACCGTGCCGATTGCATGGTCAGCGACGAGCCCTTCTATGCCGCCTATCTGGCGGCAACGGGGCTGGATCACCCGATGCGTGCAGAAGTTCTCCAGTCGCAACCGACCGATTGGCAGGACGTCGCAGCGCATCTCGCCGGACCCATGCCGCAAGCCGGCGGTACCGCGAACCCGTCCATCTGGTATCAGAAACACATGACCCACCACATGCTGCCGGCCTTCGGGCTCGACTGGACAGGCGATTTTCGGCACGCGTTCCTGATCCGTGCGCCCGCCCGGGTGCTCGCCTCCTACGTCGCCAAGCGCGAAGAGGTAGCGCTGTCAGACATCGGCCTGGTACGTCAGGTGGAACTGTTCGAAAGGTTTGCGGACGAGACCGGGGCGCCCCCTCCGGTGGTGGACAGCGACGATCTGCTGCGTGATCCCGAAGACGTGTTGCGCAAGCTCTGCGCCGCTCTGGCGATCCCTTTCGATCGGGCAATGCTGAGCTGGCCGAAGGGGCGGCGGGACAGCGACGGGGTCTGGGCACCGGCCTGGTATGCCTCGGTCGAGCAAAGCACAGGCTTTGCGGTGCAATCCGGCTCGGATCTGCCATCCTTGCCGGAGCATCTGCAGCGCATCGCGGATGCGGCCCTGCCGTACTACGAGCGGCTCGCGGCCTGCCGGATTTCCTGAACGGGAAGTCCGAACAGACAGCGGCTCGCCTGCCGGGGCATCGATCATGTTGAGCGGCCTGAAGACATGACCGCAACCAGACGATATGAGCGCGCGATGGCCCGCCTGCTGCTGTTCAACAAACCCTTCGGGGTCCTGTCGCAATTCACCGACCGCGGATCGCCGACGATGCGCGCGACCTTGTCCGACTTTATTGCAGTCGCGGGAGTCTATCCCGCCGGACGGCTCGACCGGGACAGCGAGGGCCTGCTGCTGCTCACCGACGATGGACGGCTGCAGGCCCGCATTGCCGATCCGCGCTACAAACTGCCCAAGACCTACCTTGTGCAGGTCGAAGGCGATCCGCAGGAAGCGCAGTTAGGGGCCTTGCGCAAAGGCGTGCGGCTCAATGACGGCATGACCCTGCCGGCCGAGGTTGCCCGTATCGAAGCGCCAGACCTGTGGCCGCGCGATCCGCCGATCCGCCAGCGCAAGTCCATCCCCGATCACTGGCTGAAACTCACCATCCGCGAAGGTCGCAACCGGCAGGTGCGCCGCATGACGGCGGCGGTCGGCCTGCCCACTCTCAGGCTCGTGCGCTGGTCAGTCGGGGACTGGACCCTCGAGGGTATCGCTCCGGGTGCTTTCACGGAAACAACCGCATGAATTATCGCCATTCCTTCCATGCCGGCAACAGCGCCGATGTCGTGAAGCACGCTCTGCTGATCGCGCTCGTGCGGGCCTTGCAGCTCAAGGAGGGCGCGCTGACCCTGATCGACACCCATGCCGGCTGCGGGCTCTACGACCTTGAGGGCGATCACGCCCAGCGCACCCGCGAGGCGGCGCAGGGCGTGCTGCGGGCCCTGGCCGACCCTGACCCCCTGCTCGGCGATTATCGCGCCGCTGTGCAGGCGGTGAATGATGGCGAGCAAACGCGCTTCTACCCCGGTTCGCCGCGGGTTCTGGCGCAGTTGCTGCGAGCGCAGGATGCCCTGATCCTCAACGAGAAACATCCCGAGGATGCCGCGGCCTTGCGCGCCGCGATGCGCACCGCGTCTGCGGCCGTGCACGAGCGGGACGCCTACGAGCTGTGGCTGGCGCTCTTGCCCACCCGCACCCCGCGCGGGCTGGTGGTGGTCGACCCGCCCTACGAACAGACCGACGAGCGCGCACGGATCACTTCCACCCTCGCCGCGGCGCATCGCAAATGGGCGCATGGCGTCACGGTGATCTGGTATCCGCTGAAAGACCGATCCGAGCATGCGCGGTGGAAGGACAAGTTGCGCAGGCTCGGCATCCCGAAGTTTCTGACGGTCGAACATTGGCTCTATGATGCCGACGAGCCCGGCCTCTACAACGGTGCCGGCCTTTTCATCGTCAATCCGCCCTATGCCTTCACGCAGGGCCTGCCGCCGCTGCTGGAGGCCCTGCGCGCGGCGCTGGCCCCCAAAGGGCACACGGGCGCGATCACCGCCGCATGGCTGGACGATCAAGACCAAGCCACGCTGCCACGGTTTCCCCGCGGACGAATGACCCGTAAGGCCTGAACACAGGGGCATCTGCCCAGGGCGCGATGCCGACGACAGGGAAGCCGCACTGGCGCTCTTGCAGGATATGCCTATCCGGTGCTTGGCGATCTTCCTGTTGCCGAGGTCGATAACCCGCACGTGATCAAGGCGCTGGAGCCGATCTGGCGCAAGGTTCCCGAAACTGCCAGCCGATTGCCGGGCCGGATTGAAGCCGTGCTCGATAGTGCAAAGGCGCGCGGATAGACATCTTGCACCTTTTGCTAGTTCGCGCCCCGGCGTCTTTATGCAACATCCGTTTCATATAGATGCCGGAGCGTCTATGGCCTGACCGAGATCCGGCGGTGCAGACGCGCTTCGTCGGCAGGCGCAATCCGAAAGGGGCGGCAATGGGCGAGTGGGATCGGGTGGTCGACGTGGTGGTCGTCGGACAAGGCATTGCCGGCGTATGCGCCGCGCTCGAAGCGCACCGGGCCGGGGCCAGCGTGCTCGTGCTCGAACGGGCCGGCGGCGGTGGCGGGGCCAGCGCGCTGTCGGAGGGCATCTTCTATCTCGGCGGGGGCACCCCGGTGCAGCGGGCCTGCGGCTATGAAGACACGCCGCAGAACCTCTACGATTTCCTCCGCGCCAGCACCTCGCACCCCGATGACCGCGTGGTCCGCACCTTTGCCGAGGGAGCTCGCGAGCATTTCGACTGGCTCGAGCAGCAAGGCGTCCCTTTCACCCGCACGGCCTATCCCGGCAAGGTTGTATCGGTCAGGACGGCAGACTGCCTGCTCACCACCGGCAACGAGAAGGTCTGGCCGTTCAAGGATGCGGCGCAGCCCGTGCCGCGCGGCCATCAGGCGCGCAGCGACGAGGTCAATGGCGGCCTTTCGGCGATGCGGGCGCTGCTGGCGACCTGCGAGGCAGAGGGGATCGAGACGATCTGCAACGCCGCGGTGACCGGGCTCGAAACCGACGCAGCCGGCCGCGTGGTGGGCGTGAGGGCCGCCATCGAAGGCACTCAGCGGCGGATCGGCGCGCGCGGCGGGGTGGTGGTCGCCACCGGCAGCTTCACCAACAACGCCGCGCTCGTGCAGGAGTGGCTGCCGCTGCTCAGCGAGACGTCCTCGCCGCTCGGTGTCCCCTCGAACGACGGCGCCGGCCTGGGGCTGGCACAGCAGGCCGGCGCCGCGCTCGCCGCGATGGACGGCGTGATCGCGACCGCATCGATCTACCCGCCCGAGAACCTCATCAAGGGCATCGTGGTCAATGCCAATGGCGAGCGCTTCGTGGCCGAGGACAGCTATCACGGGCGGCTGGCCGGCTTCATCATGGAGCAACCGGACCAGAAGGCCTACCTGATCGTCGACAGCGAGATCTTCGCCTATCCCGAAACCGAAGGGGCCAAGCACGTGCTGATCGACGGCTACGAGACCGTGGCCGAGATGGAGCGGGGGCTGCGCTTGCCCCAGGGCGCGCTCGTCGGAACGCTCGATGAATACAATCGTGACGCGGCGCGGGGCGAGGATACGCGCTTCCACAAGCAGCCGCCGTGGCTCAAGCCGCTCGATCAGGCGCCCTATGCCGCCTTCGACATTTCCTTCGATCGCTCGATCTACCTCTACATCACGCTCGGCGGGATCGACACCGACGCGAGGGCGCGCGTGCTCGACCCGGCTGGCAAGCCGATCGCGGGCCTCTATGCGGCGGGGGCCTGCGCGGCGCACATCCCCCGCAACGGCAAGGAATATGCCAGCGGTCTGAGCCTCGGGCCGGGTTCGTTCTTCGGCCGGATTGCCGGCCGCGAGGCGGCGGCCAACGCTGGGGCCTCGCAATGAACGCCATGGGAGACCGCGCGCCGGAGGATGGGTATGATTTCATCGTCGTCGGCAGCGGCGCGGCGGGACTGGTTGGAGCGATTTCGGCGCGGCTCGCGGGCCTCCGCCCGCTGATTATCGAGAAGTCCGACCGCTGGGGCGGAACCACCGCGATGTCGGGCGGGGTGCTATGGATCCCGGCCAATGACGCCATGATCGCCGAAGGGGTGGACGATCCCGTCGAACGGGCGCGCAACTATCTTGCCGGTCTGCTCGGCCCGGATGCGAGCGAGCGCGAGCGCGCCAAGGCCGAGGCATTTATCGACAATGCCCCGGCGATGGCGCGGATGCTGGCAGGCGAGGGCCTGAAATGGGTCCGCAACCGCGAGCACCCCGATTACTATCCCGAGGTGGATGGCGCAGGCATCGGTCGCACGCTGGAAGCGGCGCCGATCGACGGGCACCGGCTGGGCAAGCGCCTCGTGACCTTGCGCGGGGCCGAGCTTGATGTCCCGGCGCTGACCAGCGACAAATTCGGGCCTGCGGTGCTGACCAAGACCGGCATTCGCCCGGCCATGGTGGGTGCGGGCATCATGCTGCGGCATTACGGCGACAAGCTGCGCGGGCGCAAGCCGCTGGGTTCGGGCCGCGGGCTGATCGCCTCGCTGATGCTGATCGTTGACCGGCTCGGGATTCCGGTCCGGCTGTCAACGCCGCTGGTGGACCTGATCATCGAACACGGCGCGGTCACCGGAGTGGTGGTGGACCACGATGGCCGGCACGAGAGCCTGCCCGCTCCGGCAGGCGTGCTGCTGGCCGCAGGCGGTTTCGCCCACAATCCGGCGCTGCGGCGGGAATTGCAGGGCTTTGATGCCACCTGGAGCAATGCCTCTCCCGACGATCAGGGCGACGCGCTGGTCGCGGCGCGCGCGATCGGGGCCGATACCGAGCTGCTCGACGATTGCTGGTGGATGCCGACGCTGGAAGTCGGGCCGGGGCAACACGCGCTCGCGCTCGGCCTGCGCGCTCTGCCAGGTAGCATCGTGGTCGACCACCACGGCCGACGTTACATGGACGAGGCGCGCTCGTACATGGCGACGGGCCGGATCATGCGCGAACACGGCGCGGCGGAGCACCGCCACTGGCTGATCATGGACGAACGCTTCCTGTCGCGGCACATCTTTCCCGACCTGTCGCCGACAAATGCGCGCGCGGCGATGATGGCGAACGGGACGCTGAAGCGCGGTGAAACCATTGCCGATCTGGCGGCCCAGTGCGGCCTCGACCCTGCCATCCTGTCGGCCACGGTGGAGCGCTTCAACGGCTTTGCCCGCGCGGGCGTGGACGAGGACTTCCAGCGCGGCGCCACGGCCTATGATCGCTACTGGGCCGATCCGGCGCACAGGCCCAATCCGAGCCTTGGGCCGATCGAACGCCCGCCGTTCTGGGCCGCTGTGCTGCGCCCGGGCGATCTTGGCACCAACGGCGGGGTCAAGACGGATGCGGCGGGGCGTGTTCTGAACGGCGCGGACAAGCCGATCGACGGGCTCTATGCCGCCGGCAACGGCAGCGGCTCGCCATTCCGTCGTAGCTATCCCGGGGCTGGCGCCACCATCGGCGCAGCGGCGACCTTCGGCTACATCGCAGCGCGCCACGCCGCCCGGCGGCGGATCAACGCTCCGGCGGACTGATCGGATCGCTTCAGGCAAAGCGCATCGAGGGTTGCCGTATCTGCAAGCAAGCATCCGGCCTTTCGCTCACTCGGCTGCCTCCCGTGTTTGCCCTTCGACCATTGCGACACGCGGGTCGTTGGGCCAGACCCAATCCTCGCCGATCACCTGTTCGACCTGCAGCTCGGGCGGGATCGCTTCGACGCCGATCATCCGGTCGCAGTGCTGGTGGAACCAGTAGATGCGCGATTCCTGATAGCTCAGCGGCACACTCTGGAACCCGCGGCTTTCCATCGAGCGCTGGATCGCCTCGCCGAACTGGGTGTCCTCCTGGATCAGCTGCGCCATCGCGCGGCCGTTCGGTGAGGTCTCGTCGGGTACGGTCCACAGGTCGGGCGCTTCGCCCTCGCCCCAGTCGGGGGCCATGGTGATGAGCTCCAGCCGCGTCGTGGTCAGCGAGGTCGGCCAGAAGATCAGCGGCGGAACGAAGTAATTGGACAGCGGTGAGACCCAATTGGGGAAGATCATGTAGCTCTGGGTGTGGGTGCGCCCGAGTTCGCCCACTGTCTCGATCGTGGTCCAGTTGGGGGCATTCTCGAGATCGCGCACATGATCGCGCCGCATGTCGCGCGGGGGCGGCGCGAGCATCCGGCCGTGGCCGCCCGGGTAGAGGTGATTGACGTTGCGCTTGGCATCCACCAGCGGCGCGACCGTTTCAGGGTGGATGAAGGGCACATGGTAGACCTCCATGTTGGCCTCCATCGCCACCTTCCAGTTGCAGGCGAGATCGAAGGAGTGCCGCGCGGCGAGACGAAGCCTGTCGAAGCCGAACTCCTCCCACTCCTCGGCAACGGGTCCGAGGAAGTCGCGCAAGGTGGGCGCGTCATCGGCGAAATTGACGAAGATGAGGTTGCCGAACATCTCGCAGCGCACCGGGATAAGGCCGCGCGTCGCCATGTCGAGATCGACGAAATCCTGCCGTTCGGGAACGCCGATCAGCGTCCCGTCGGTCTTGTAGGTCCAGGCGTGATAAGGGCACACCAGCCGCCGCGCGCAGCCCTTGTCCTGCGTCACGACCGGCGCGCCGCGATGCCGGCAGGTGTTGTAGAAGGCCCGCACCACCCCGTCGGTGCCGTGGACGACGATGATCGGATCGCCGGCATTGTTCCAGCGCATGAAGCTGCCGGGTTCAGGCACTTCGTCGATATGCGCGGCGAACAGCCACGACTTGCGGAAGATGTGCTCCTGTTCGAGCGCGTAGAACTCTGCACTGGTGTAGCGCGCGGCGGGCACGTCCGGCAGTCGGGGGAAGCCCGGCGGCGGTGCCTTGCGGGTGCCTTCCCACTCCATGAGCGCCTTCAGTGTCGCGATTGTGCCGGAATCCATGAATGCCTCTCCCTGCGAATCGTCAGCTATTATGCAACGAATGTTGCATATAGGCACGCGAATGGCTAGACCTGCCTTCCGCGACGAGTCTGGGGAGAGCGCAGCGCCATGCAAGTGACGAACATCCGACAGGGCGCGGCTGCTCGGGCAACGCTCGAAAAGCACGCTGCCACCCTGCTGCGACATACGGCCGAGGGCACCTTCCCGCTCGCGCCCGCGGTGATGGAACTGCAAGCCGGTCACTACACATCGCCGGAACACTTCGAAGCCGAAAAGGCCCGCATCTTCCAGCGCGTGCCTCTCGTGCTCGCCGCCTCATGCGAGATCCCGAAGGCGGGGGATTACAAGACCCTTGAGGTGGCCGGCATCCCGGTGCTGCTGGTGCGCGACCGGCACGGCACGGCGCACGCCTTGCTCAACGCCTGCACCCATCGCGGGGCCGCGGTGGCCAGCGGCTGCGGCAGCGCGGCGCGCTTTACCTGTCCGTATCACGGCTGGACCTTTGCGCAGGATGGCGCGCTGCTGGGCGTCGCCAGCTCAGCCGATTTCGGCGCAGTCGACAAGGCAATGCTGGCGATGAAGCGGTTCCCCGTCACCGAGCGCGCCGGGCTGATCTGGGCGATTCTCGATCCCGCCAGCCCGCGCGATCCGGCGGCCATGCTCGGCGGGATCGACGAACTCATCGCGCCTTTCGGCCTTGCCGGCTGGACGATGGTCGAAAGCCGCACGCTCCACGGTCCCAACTGGAAGCTCGCCTTCGACGCGCATCTTGAATTCTACCATGTGCCGGTGCTGCACCGTGACACCTTCGGCCCGGAGCGCAGCAACCGCGCCTTCTACTTCGCGCAAGGGCCGCACCAGCGTGTGATCGCGCCGCAAGGCCGCCCCGGCGAGAGCGCGCCGGACGATCTTTATGCCCTTGGCCGCGTGCCCGCTGATGGCGAGCCTGTCGACCCCCTGCTGATGGGCGAGTGGATCCTGTTCCCCGGCACCTCGATAAACACCTTCTACCTTGCAGGCATCCGCTGCGTGCTCGTATCCATTGTCGCGCCCGGCGCTGACGTCGGGACGTCGACCACGACCCAGACCTTCCTCGCCGAAACCCCGCCCGATGACGCAGCCCGCACGAAGATGACTGAAATGTGCGCCTTTCTTGCGCATGTGGTCGGGGACGAGGATCTGCCGACGTCGGCCTATCAGCAGAAGGTCATGGCAACCGGCCTGCTTCCCGAGGTGCGCTTCGGGCGAAACGAGGGCGGTTTGCAGCACTTTCACAGCTGGCTCGATCGGGTGATCGCCGCCGATGATGCCGCGCTGGCGGAGCTGCTATGCCAGCGGTGATCGACCACGATGCCCGCCGCGCCGCGCTTGCCGAGATCGCGGCCGATCTGGTGGCAGGCGGAGGGGCCGAGGCGGCAACCGTGCGCGCGGTGGCGGCCGTGGCGGGGTTCAGCACCAAGGCGGTGACGCATTACTTCCCCGACAAGCGCGCGCTGATGCTGCTCACCTATCGCCACGCGGCGCTCAGCTCGCAGGCCCGCACCGATGCCTCCCAACCTGACGGCGGCGGTGACATCAGGGCACTGCTCCACGCGCTGCTACCGGTCGACCCGAAAGTCGAACGCGACTGGCGGGTGTGGTTCTCCTTCTGGGGCCTCGCCATTGCCGACCCCGAGTTCGCCGCCGAACAGCGCGGGCGGATGCGCGATTTCGTCGATCAGATCGCTGCCATCCTCGCTGCCGATCCGGTCTGCGCCCATCTGGCTGCTGGGCAGCGCCCCGCTATCGCCAGCGCGCTGCTTGCCGCGCTGTTCGGGACCGTCACCCAGGCGATTTTCGATCCCGAGACATGGCCTGCCGAAAAGCAGGGTCAGGCGATCGATGAGGCGCTGGCGCGGATTGCCGGTCTGGTTTTCTATCGCAAGGAGGGTTGAGGTATGGGTGGACGTTACGAAGGCAAGACCGTGGCCATCACCGGGGCAGGAGAGGGTATGGGCCGGGCAATGGCGCTTGCGTTCGCACGCGAGGGCGCAGCGGTAATGGCCGGCGACGTCAACGCCGCGGGGCTTGAGACGACTGCGGCGCAGCTGGGTTCCGCCTCTGGCAGCATCGCGACCATGATCGTCGATGTGCGCGACGAGGCTGCGGTTGAAGCCTTCGCCGCGCGCGCTGCCCAGCCCACCGGCGCGCTCGACGTAATGATCTGCAACGCCGGAGTAAAGGGCGATTGGGCCCCGCTCGCCGAGCAGCCCCGCGAACAACTCGATCTCGTGATCGACATCAACCTCAAGGGCGTGGTGCTCAGCATGAAGCATGCGCTGGCGCACATGATCCCCGCGCGCTCGGGCGTGATCATCAACCTCGCCTCGGTGCAGAGCTTCCGCGTCGGCTTTCCGGGAGCAGCGTTCTACACGGCGAGCAAGGCGGCCGTCGTGGCATTGACCCGAGCTGCGGCGCTCGAGAACGGGCAGTTCGGCATCCGCGCGGTTGGTATTGCGCCCGGCCCGATCGACACGCCGATGCTGCGCAGTGCCGGTGGCGACTGGCCTCCGCCAATCATCAATGACGTGCCGCTGCATCGCATCGGCCATGTCGACGACATCGCCAATGCCGCGCTCTGGCTTGCCTCCAACGAGGCGAACTACATCAGCGGCGCCACGCTGACGATCGACGGAGGCTGGCTTGCGCCGTGAGGATGGAAGAGCTGTCAAGTTGATGAAACCTGGGCAGCAAGTGCAACAGGATAGTTGAACGAAGGGCTCGAATTCCCGCCTTGCGCACCAGACCGTAGGCGAGTTTGCACGCTTCCCTTTTGCCGGGCGGACGAGGGCGATCGCCGACCATCTTGTGACGACATTCCCCGGCGCGGGAACGCGCTGGTCGGCGCCAATTCGTTCGGCTGCTACCGCTGCCGGCATGGACAGGCCCTGCTGCCTCCCTTCCCCGGAAGAGTGCTCCTGCTTTCGCCCATGATCGGCGCTGTTACCTTGCCAAGCCACGGCATTCGTTTCTCCCCGCCCATGGGTGATCTATTGCCTGCACTGCGGGGGCAGGGAACCTGAGCGTCCCACGATCCTGCGAAATCCGCCTCGGAGCGTTGGATTGGCAATGCCCTACCGCCCTTGTTTACCGCTTTGGCAAGGCGGCGGGGGTTCCGGTGACTGTAACGCCAAAAACCGGTCACATGCCGGATAAGCGCTATGTCTCGGAGCTAGCGGATGAGTGGCCGCTCTGGCTCAGGTCTCGACCAAGGCATGTTGTCGAACGAGCCGTGCTTGCATGGCAAGTTTCAGTTTGAGCCGGGGGGCACGCCAAGGACGCAAGGACGAGTGCCTTCGCAGCGCGAGTATTGAAAGCCAGCCTCTGACAGCGATTAAAATGCA
>CAZQOO010000065.1:0-4806 GCA_964594845.1 uncultured Porphyrobacter sp.
GATCCCCATCACGCTTGCCAGCTGGCGGGCGACCTCGGTCTTGCCGACACCGGTGGGGCCGGAGAACAGGAACGAGCCGATCGGCTTGTCCGGATCGCGCAGGCCCGCGCGGCTGAGCTTCATCGCGGTGGCAAGGCGGGTGATCGCCTCGTCCTGCCCGAAGACCACGTGCTTGAGATCGCGCTCGAGGTTTTCGAGTGCCTTCTTGTCGTCCTTGCTGACCGACTTGGGCGGGATGCGCGCCATGGTCGCGATCACCGCTTCGATTTCCTTGGCGGTGATGGTCTTCTTGCGGCGGCTGGGCGGCACCAGCATCTGCATCGCGCCGACCTCGTCGATCACGTCAATCGCCTTGTCGGGCAGCTTGCGATCATTGATGTAGCGCGCCGACAGCTCGACTGCAGTCTTGATCGCGTCGGGGGTGTACTTGACCTTGTGGTGATCCTCGAAGGCGCTGCGCAGACCTTTCAGGATCGCGATGGTGTCCTCGATGGTCGGCTCGTTCACGTCGATCTTCTGGAACCGCCGCAGCAGCGCGCGGTCCTTTTCGAAGTGATTGCGGAATTCCTTGTAGGTGGTCGAACCGATGCAGCGGATCGCGCCGCTGGAGAGGGCGGGCTTCAGCAGGTTCGAGGCGTCCATCGCCCCGCCGCTGGTCGCGCCGGCACCGATCACGGTGTGGATCTCGTCGATGAACAGCACCGCATGGGGCATCTGCTCGAGTTCCGAGACGACCTGCTTGAGGCGTTCTTCAAAGTCACCGCGATAGCGCGTGCCGGCCAGCAGAGCGCCCATGTCGAGCGAATAGATCACCGCCTCCTTGAGCACTTCGGGGACATCGCCCTCGACGATCTTGCGCGCGAGGCCCTCGGCGATCGCGGTCTTGCCGACGCCGGGATCGCCCACGTAGAGCGGGTTATTCTTGGAACGGCGGCACAGGATCTGGATCGTCCGGTCGACTTCCGGCCCGCGCCCGATCAGCGGATCGATCTTGCCGGCCTCGGCCTTGGCGTTGAGGTTGACGGTGAACTGGTCGAGCGCGGTTTCCTTCTTGTTGCCGCCCTGCTCCTTGGTCTGCGCGGCCTCTTCCTGCTTGTCGGTGCCCTGCGGCGTCTTGCTTTCGATCTGGCGCCCGCCCTTGCCGATGCCGTGGCTGATGTAGCTCACCGCATCCAGCCGGCTCATGTCCTGCTGCTGGAGGAAGTAGACCGCGTAGGAATCGCGTTCCGAGAACAGTGCGACCAGCACATTGGCCCCGGTGACGGTGTCCTTGCCCGAGGACTGAACGTGCAGGATCGCGCGCTGGATCACCCGCTGGAAGCCCGCGGTGGGCTGCGGATCGGCCCCGTCCTCGGTCTTGAGGCTCTGGTATTCCTGATCGAGATACTGCTTCACCACCTCGCCCAGCTCGGCCAGATCGACTCCGCAGGCGGCCATCACCTGGGCGGCGTCCTCGTCATCGATCAGCGCCAGCAACAAGTGCTCGAGCGTTGCATATTCGTGCTTGCGCTCCGACGCATTGCCGAGCGCGTTGTGCAGGGTCCGTTCGAGGTTCTGGGCGAAGCTGGGCATGGGTAATCTCTATGAGAGGGCCAGGGATGCTCCCGGACAGGGAGCGGGGAGAGTCGTTTGCCGGGTATATGGGATGCTACGCGGAAATTGCGAATCCGTATGCACGAGCCGCAGAGGAAAACCGCAAGGCCTCACCCGCCACCCTTTCCGAACAGCGCCTCGGCCGCGGCGCGGTGCGCGGCGGCCTTGCTGCGATGGGCGGCGACCCGCGCGATTTCGGCTTCGAGCAGTGCGATGCGCTCGTCCAGTTCGGCCTGCGAATAGGGGCCGAGATCCTCGGCCGCGAGGCGCGATGCCGCATCTCCTTTGGGACGAGGACGATCTGGCTCTTCCATTGGCAGGCAGCATCAGCCGCAAGCGGCTTGCTGTCAATCGGCAAGGCGGTTATTCGCGCCGCTCAGTTGGTTAACGGCACACTTCGGGGGGACTGGTGATGGTCGCGAGCAACGGGGCGCAAATGCCCGAGAGCATGACGGCAATCGTTTTCGATGCGCCCGGCGCGCCCGAGGTGCTGCACGCGGCCAGCGTGCCGCTGCCCCGCCTGCGCCCCGACGACGTGCTGATCCGCGTTGCCTATGCCGGGGTCAACCGCCCCGATTGCCTTCAGCGCGCGGGCGCCTATCCACCGCCGCCGGGCGCTTCGCCGTTGCTTGGGCTGGAGGTCTCGGGCGAGATCGTGGCGGCAGGCAACGAAGTCCCGCGCGAGATGATCGGCCAGTTCGTCGCCGCGCTCACCCCGGGCGGGGGCTATGCGGAGTATTGCGCGGTGCACTGGCAGCACTGCCTGCCCGTCCCCGAAGGCATGATGCTGTCCGAAGCCGCCGCCCTGCCCGAAACGCTGTTCACCGTATGGCACAACCTGTTCGAGCGCGGCCTCGCCCGTGATGGCGAGAGCGTGCTGATCCACGGCGGAACCAGCGGCATCGGGACGATGGCGATCATGCTCGCCAAGGCCTTCGGGATGGAGGTGATCGTGACCTGCGGCGACAAGCCCAAGTGCGACGCTGCCACGCGGATCGGCGCAGACCTTGCGATCAATTACCGCGAACAGGACTTCGTCGAGGCGGTGCTGGCGCAAACGCAAGGCAAGGGTGTCAACGTGGTGCTCGACATGGTCTCGGGCGATTATGTGGCGAAGAACCTCAGGTGCCTTGCCGAGGACGGGCGCCACGTCACCATCGCGGTGCTGGGGGGCGCGAAGGCCGACATCAATATGGCGGTGGTGATGATGCGCCGCCTGACGCTGACCGGATCGACCCTGCGCCCGCGCTCGGACGCCTTCAAGGCCGCGCTGGCGGATGAAATCGCCGACAATGCCTGGCCGCTGTTCGTGGACGGCGAGCTTTCCCCGGTGATGGACATGACCTTTCCGCTCGCAGAGGCCGCCGCTGCCCACGCGCGAATGGAGGCGGGCCAGCACATCGGCAAGATCGTGCTGGAAGTGGCCGGTGGCTGAGGCGTTCACCCTCCACGAGGATCCCCGCAGCGGGAACTGCTACAAGATCCGCCTCACCGCCGCGCTGCTCGGCCTCCCGCTGGCGGCCCGTGCCTATGACATCATGCAGGGTGAGACCCGCACGCCGGAGTTTCTCGCGAAGGTCAATGCCAATGGCCGCATCCCGGTGCTTCAAGTCGGCGAGGGACCGGACGCGCGCTTTCTGCCGGAGAGCAACGCCGCCTGCTGGTATCTCGCCCATGACAGCGATCTGATCCCTCGGGATCGCTTCGCGCAGTCCGACATGCTGCGCTGGATGTTCTTCGAGCAGTACAACCACGAGCCGAACGTGGCGACGCTGCGTTTCTGGCTGCGCTTCGTGGGCGAGGCCAACCTCTCGCCCGAACAGCGCGCGCAGATGATGCCCAAGCGGATGGCGGGCAGCGCCGCGCTCGATCTGATGAACCGCCATCTGGCCGCCCACGCCTTCTTCTGCGGCGAGGGCGTGACGCTCGCGGATATCGCGCTGTTCGCCTACACCCATGTCGCCGAAGAGGGCGGTTTCGGGCTTGGCGACTATCCGCACATCAACGCCTGGATCGCGCGGATGCAGGCGCTGCCCGGTTTTGTCGCGATGGGCTGACCCGCTTGCCGGAATCATATCTGAATCGTCACACTTTCGGAAAATGACGCGGAACCGTCACCGGCCTGTGAGTCCCCTGTAACAATTCCCTGCCATGGCAAGGCCAGCCTCGCCGTGACCATCAGGGATTTCGCATGACCGGCTCCGATCTGTCCGATCTGCTGAGCAGCAATGTCGCCAGCTTTCCGCTCTCCTCGCCGCGCACGCCCGAACCCGAGGGGAATGCGCGCCGCTCCTATCGCACGATCTGGATCAGCGACGTCCATCTCGGCACGAAGGGTTGCAATGCCGAGCTGCTGATCGACTTCCTCGACCACACCGACAGCGAGACGATGTATCTGGTCGGTGACATCATCGACGGCTGGCGGCTTAAGAAGAAGTTCTACTGGCCCTCCGCCCACAACGACATCGTCTGGCGCATCATGAAGCGCGCGCGGCGCGGCACGCGGGTGGTCTACATCCCGGGCAATCACGACGAGATGTTCCGCCAGTTCACCGGATTGAATTTCGGCGGGATCGAGATCCGCCGCGCCGCTTTCCACGACACCGCCGACGGCCGCCGCCTGATGGTGCTGCACGGTGACGAGTTCGATGCGGTGATGCTCTCGCACCGCTGGCTCGCCTTCGTGGGCGATCATGCCTACCACTTCATGATGAAGTGCAATCTCGCGGTGAACACCGTGCGGCGCTGGATGGGCAAGCCCTACTGGTCGCTCAGCAAGGCGGCCAAGCATAAGGTCAAGAACGCGGTCGAGTTCATCGGCAAGTACGAGGAAGTCGTCGCCCGCGCCGCCGGCGAGCGCGGGGTCGACGGCGTGGTGTGCGGCCACATCCACACCGCCGAGTTCCGCCAGTTCGAGCACAACGGCAAGAGGATCGAATACTGGAACGACGGCGACTGGGTCGAAGGCTGCAACGCGCTGGTCGAGCACCACGACGGACGGATGGAAATCCTCCACTGGCCCGACGAGATCAAGCGCCGCGCCGAAGCCGGGGCTGAAGCGCCCGCTCCCTCCGATCCGGCGCGCGAGGCGGCGTGAACCGCTACTCGACGATCCAGCCCGATGGTGCCGTGCCGACCGGCGGCCCGGCCTCGATCGCGATCGTCACCGATGCCTGGCACCCGCAGACCAACGGCGTCGTCCGGACATTGATG
>CAZQOO010000065.1:4816-12796 GCA_964594845.1 uncultured Porphyrobacter sp.
GGGGTGGTGCGCACGCTTTCGACCACCTGCGAAGTGCTGCGCGGCTGGGGGCATCAGGTCACGGTGATCTCGCCCGAGGGCTATCCTTCCATGCCCGCGCCGACCTATCCCGAGATCCGTCTCGCCCTCACGGCACCCGGCGCGGTCGGACGGCGGCTCGCAAAGGTCGCGCCCGATGCAGTGCACATCGCCACCGAAGGCCCGCTCGGTTTTGCGGCGCGGCGCTATTGTCTCAAGCGCAAGGTGCCCTTCACCACCGCCTATCACACCCAGTTCCCCGACTATCTCGCAAGTCGCCCCGGCCGGCCTGCGAGCACCTTCTCGCCCTCTAACCGCTGGTTTCACCGCCCGGCGGAGACGATCATGGTCGCCACCGAGACGATCCGCGCCCAGTTGCGCAAGCAGGGGCTGGCGCGGCTCACCCACTGGAGTCGCGGGGTGGACCTGTCCTGTTTCTCCCCCGATGCGCCGCCGCCGCCGGCATATGCCGGCCTCGAAGGCCCGATCCTGCTCTATGTCGGGCGAATCGCGGTCGAAAAGAACATCGAGGCCTTCCTCGCCTGCCCCTATCCCGGCACCAAGGTGGTGGTGGGTGACGGCCCGGCCCGCGCGAGCCTGGAAGCGAGGTTTCCCGAAGCGCTGTTTCTCGGCAAGAAGAGCGGGGTGGAGCTGGCGGGCTGCTATGCGGGCGCCGATGTCTTCGTCTTTCCCAGCCGCACCGACACCTTCGGGCTGGTGATGATCGAGGCGCTCGCCTGCGGCACGCCGGTCGCCGCCTTTCCGGTGCCGGGGCCGCTCGATATCGTCACCGAGGCTGTGGGGGCGCTGTCGGATGATCTCGCGCGGGCGATCGATGCGGCCCGCTTCTGCGACCGTGCCGTCTGCGCTGCCTACGGGGCGAGCTATTCGTGGGAGGCGGCGACGCAGCAGTTTCTCGCCGGGCTTGTGCCGCTGGAAGAGGAAGAGGCAGTCAGCCTTCAGACGGTTCCTGCGTTCTGACTCCCTTTTCCTTGCCGTTTTCCCCTCGTTGGCCTATCTAGGCTCGCAAGGCGGCCGCTCCGAAAGGGGCGGCCCTTCTATTTTCAACGGAGATTCCCATGGCTACCAAGGATCAGCCCAAGCCGCTGATGCCGCACGCCACCGCGACGTGGCTGGTGGACAATACCGCACTCTCGTTCGAGCAGATCGCCGAGTTCTGCGGGCTGCACATCCTCGAAGTGCAGGCAATGGCCGATGACCTCGCGGGCAGCAAGTACACCGGGCGCGATCCCGTGCACTCGGGCGAACTGACCCAGGCTGAAATCGAGCTGGGCCAGAACGATCCGAGCTACGTGCTCAAGATGCACAAGGCGCCGGTCGAGGTGACCCGCACCAAGGGCCCGCGCTATACTCCCGTCTCGAAGCGGCAGGACAAGCCCGATGGCATCGCCTGGATCCTGCGCAACCACCCCGAGGTGTCGGACGCGCAGATCGGCAAGCTGATCGGCACCACCCGCAACACCATCGGGGCGATTCGCGACCGCAGCCACTGGAACATCCAGAACATCACCCCCAAGGACCCGGTGACGCTCGGCCTGTGCTCGCAGCGCGAGCTTGACGCGATGGTCGCCAAGGCGGCCAAGCGTGCGGGGGTCAGCGAGGATGCCGATGCGCCGGTCAAGGCCGAGCGCAATGATCGCGAGAAGCTGATCGAGGAACTGCGCGCCGAGCGTGAGGCCCAGACCAAGGCCGCCAGCGAAGCCGCGCAGGAAGCCGAAGCCGAAGCCTGGCTGGCCGCGCGCCGTGCCGCTGAAGCCGCCGAAGAGAAGATCGACCCGGAAAGCGGGTTCATCTCCAACTGATTGCGGATCGCCGGGGTGCCTCCGTGCACTCCGGCCCGCTTCCCGGCCGAGCTTGTAAAAAAGCGACACCGCTTGCGGGTTTCGCTTGTGCGCCAGCGCGTTGTCAGCCAAGATTACTGACATGCCTGTCAGTAAAGCTGCCTATCACCACCCCACCCCGCTCGAGACCTCCTTCGAGCCGATGAGCCTGCCGGCGATGTTCGAGCGCACCCTGCGCCGCAACCCGCAGGCGCCGTTCCTGCACTTCCTCGGCCGCACCTATACCTACGCCGACATCCACCGCGACGCGCGCGCCTTCGCGGCCGGGTTGCAGGCGCTCGGCATCGCCAAGGGCGACCGTGTCGGCCTGTTCCTGCCCAATGTCCCCATCTACGCCGCCGCCTATTACGGGGCGATGATGGCGGGCGCGGTCGTGGTGAACTTCTCGCCGCTCTATTCGGTCGAGGAACTCAGCTGGCAGGTGGGCGATTCGGGCACGCGGGTGCTGGTGACGCTGGATGTGCCCGAACTCTACAAGACCGCCGCCAAGGTGCTGGCCTCGTCAGATCTGGAGACGCTGGTGGTCGGCAGCCTTGCCGACATGCTGCCATGGATCAAGGGGCTGGCGCTGAAGCTGCTGAAGCGCAGCCAGATCGCCGATGTCGCCCATGGCCCCGCAGTGAAAAGCTGGGCCGAGATGACGCCCGCGCGCGCGCCCGCTCCTGTCGAAGTCACCCCGGCAGACCTCGCCCTGCTGCAATACACCGGCGGCACCACCGGGCGGCCCAAGGGGGCGATGCTGGGGCATGACCAATTGTCGGTGAACGCGCAGCAGGTCGCCGCGATCAATCCCTTCGGTAACGCCTCTGACGAGGTGTTCATGGGCGCGCTGCCGTTCTTCCATGTCTTTGCCAACACGGCGCTGCTCAATCACGCGGTGGTGACGGGCGCGTCGATCGCGATGGTGCCGCGGTTCGAGACCCGCCAGGTGCTCGAGACGATCCAGCGCTACCGTTGCACGGGCTTTCCCGGCGTGCCGACGATGTTCCAGGCGATGCTCGATTATCCCGATCTCGCCAGATACGACCTCTCCAGCCTCAAGGTCTGCATCTCCGGCGGTGCGCCCATGCCAGGGCCCGTCCATGTCCGCTTCGAAGAGGTGACGGGTGTGCGGGTATGCGAGGGCTACGGTCTTACCGAAAGCGCGGGCGTGGTCTCGGCCAACCCCTATGACGGCTTCCGCAAGCGCGGCACCATCGGCCAGCTGGTGCCGGGCACCGAGGTGATCCTGCTCGACAAGGAAGACCCGACGAAACTGGCTCCCGAAGGCGAGCCCGGCGAACTCGCGGTCCACGGCCCGCAGGTGATGCGCGGCTACTGGCAGCGGCCCGAAACCGACGCCGAGACCTTCGCCGAGCATGATGGCAAGCGCTACCTGCGCACCGGCGATGTCGCGCGGGTGGACGAGGACGGGTTCCTCGAAATCGTCGACCGCATCAAGGACATGATCGCGGTCGGCGGGTTCAAGGTCTTCCCGAGCGTGGTCGAGGACGTGATCCTCGAACACCCCGCGGTCAAGGAGGCGCTGGTGATCGGCGTGCCGGAAGAATATCGCGGCGAAGTGCCGCGCGCCTATGTCACCTTGCAGGACGGTGCCTCCGCCACCGGCGAGGAGCTGGCGGACTGGCTCAACGCGAAAATCGGCAAGCACGAACGCGTCGATCAGGTGGTGATCCGCGACAGCCTGCCCAAGACGATGATCGGCAAGCTCGACCGCAAGACCCTGCGGGCCGAGGTGCTCTGAAAGCGCCTACTCCGCCGCCTCGATGGTCGCGCTCGGCACGGCCTTGACCGGCTGGCGCGCATTGGGGGCAAAGCGCCCGTCGACCTGCGCGCCCTGTTCGATCGTCAGCGCATCATAGTGCACATCGCCCTCGATCCGGGCGCTCTTAAGGATCACCAGTTCGCGCGCGGTGATCGATCCCGTGACCTTGCCCGACAGGCGCGCGCTTTCCGCAACCACGGCACCATGAATGCTGCTCGCCTCGCCCTGGACGAGGCTGGCGCATTTGATGTCGCCCTCGATCGTGCCGTCGACATGCAGGTCGGCGGTGGCGGCGATGTCGCCCTTGATCACCACATCCGCACCGATCACCGAGAAAGTCGAACCCGAGGCCATCATGCTGCTCCTACTTGCGGGCCGCGCCGGCGGGGGTGCGCTCGGCTCGACTGCTGCGGACTTCTTTGAGAACATCGGGAGCGGTCTCCAGGAAGGGGCGCGGATTGATCGCGCGATCGTTGATGCGGACTTCGAAATGCAGGTGCGGGCCCGTCGAGCGGCCGGTGCTGCCCAGCCCGCCCAGCGTCGCGCCGGCCTTGACCAGCTGGCCGGGCCGCACGTCGATGCGCGAAAGGTGGGCGTAGCGGGTCATCATGCCGTTCGGGTGAGTGACTTCGACCGCCTTGCCATAGCCGCCGCGCCAGCCGGCGAAGGTGACGCGCCCCTCGGCAGCCGCATAGATCGGCGATCCGACCGCGCCCTTGAAGTCGATGCCCGAATGCATCGCTGCACGCCCGTTGAACGGATCGCGGCGGTAGCCGAAGCCAGAGGTTATGGCTCGCACGCTGGCAGGCACGACCTGCGGAATGCCGTCGAGCGCGCGTTCGAGCACCGCCATACGGGCAAGGCTGAGGCCGAGGCGTTCGAACCGCGGGTCGATATCGTCGCCCGCTCCGACAATCGCCTCGAACGGACCACCCATGCCCTGCTGCGCCTGACGGCTCATGACGCGGGGATCGAGATTGAGCTTGCGCATCGCAGCCTCGGCGCGGCGGGCCCGGGCATCGGCGAAGCGGGTCAGGCGCTCGACCACTGCGAGCTGGCGAGCCTCGATCTCGGCAAGGCCGCGTGCCTGCGGGATGAACTGGCTGACCTTCTCGACCGTCTTGGCGGCCTCGGCGGTGGAATCGGTGACGGTGCCCTTGGCGCCCTCGGCCACGATATCCTCGGGCAGCATCCGGGCCATTTCCTCGAGAAACTCCTGCCGCTCCTCCAGCTCGCTCACCACCCGGTCGAGATCGCCGCCATAGGCTTCGAGCCGCTCCTCGGTGCTGGCGATGCGGGCGCGTTCATCGGCGAAGGCGGCGAGATCGGCTTCGGCGCGATAGGTGCCCCACGCCATCACTGCAAGACTCACCAGCCAGCCCAGCACCACGGCCAGCGCCACGGCAGCGGCACGGATCTGGAGCTTCGCGCTGATCTTGATGAAGCGCACCTGACCATCGGAGCGCATGAAGAATTCGCGGTCGGGGAACCATGAGCGAATTTGCTCGCCCCATTTGCGAATGGAAATCCTGTCTGACACGGCGGCCCCGATTTTTATCTATGCCCCACGTGATCGCCGCTATCAGGGCAATCACGGAGGGTCGAATCGCTGTTTCATCGCGAGGGTTGAAGCGAAGCGGAATCGCGCCGAACGGTGATGACCGGGACGATCAGGCCCGTGACTGTCATCGCCCCGCCCAAAAATGCAGCGTCTCGCCTGCCTCGTTCCCGATTCGTGCCTGCCATCCAGCGGCGGGCCTGACAGTCGGCGGAAGGGCTGCTAAGGCACACGCCATGACCGAGACCGCACGCCTGTCATTCTCCGCCGCAAACGGCGATTGCACCGCGCTGGTGGAGGGGCTGGCTCGCGCCGCGCGGCTGGCGCAGCGCCAGCTTTCTGCCTTGCCGAGCGTCGCCCGCGCGGCGGCGCTGCACCTCGCCGCCGACCGCCTCGTCGCCGCGACTCCGGCGATTCTCGCAGCCAATGCGAAAGACCTTGCCGCAGGCGAGGCGCGCGGGCTGGCAAAAGCGATGCTCGACCGGCTGGCGCTCGATGAAGCGCGGCTTGCGGGCATTGCCGATGGGTTGCGCGCGGTGGCCGATCTGCCCGATCCGGTGGGGCAGGTGATCGACACGCACACCCAGCCCAACGGCTTGAAATTCCAGCGCATCCGTGTGCCGATCGGCACCATCGGGATCATCTACGAAAGCCGCCCCAACGTCACCGCCGATGCTGCCGCGCTGTGCGTGCGCGCGGGCAATGCGGCGCTCCTGCGCGGCGGCAGCGAGGCGGTGCATTCGAACCGCGCGATCCACGCCGCGCTGGTTGCCGGGCTCACCGCGGGCGGCGTGCCGGCCGAGGCGGTGCAGCTTGTCCCGACGCAGGATCGTGCGGCGGTCGGCGCGATGCTGGCGGCGAGCGGTCTGATCGACATGATCGTGCCACGCGGGGGCAAGAGCCTCGTTGCCCGGGTGCAGGCCGATGCCCGCGTGCCGGTGCTCGCGCACCTCGACGGCATCAACCACACCTATGTCCACGCTGCTGCCGATCCGGCGATGGCGCGTGCAATCGCGCTCAATGCCAAGCTGCGCCGCACCGGCATCTGCGGGGCGATGGAGACGCTGCTGATCGACGCCGCCTTCCCCGATGCCGCGGGTCTGGTGACGGCGCTGATCGACAAGGGCTGCGAAGTGCGCGGCGACCAGCGCATCGCGCAGCTCGATCCGCGCGTTCTGCCCGCGAGCGCCAATGACTGGGACACCGAATATCTCGACGCCGTGCTCTCGGTCGCGATGGTCGACGGGCCGGACGCGGCGCTGGCGCATATCGCGCGCCATTCCTCGGGCCACACCGATGCCATCGTCACCGATGACGCGACCGTGGCCGAACGCTTCCTCACCGAAGTCGACAGCGCGATCGTGATGCACAATGCCTCCTCGCAATTCGCCGACGGAGGAGAGTTCGGCCTCGGCGCGGAGATCGGCATTGCCACCGGCCGCCTGCACGCGCGCGGGCCGGTCGCGCTGGAAGGGCTCACCACGTACAAGTGGCAGGTGCGAGGGAGCGGGCAGACCCGGCCTTGAGCACACCCGTTCTGACCGGCCTGCTCGGCGGCAGCTTCAATCCGGCGCATGGCGGGCACCGGCGGATCACGCTGTTCGCCGCCGCAGCGCTCGGACTGGACGAGACGTGGTGGCTGGTCTCCCCCGGCAATCCGCTCAAGCCGCGGGCGGGGATGGCGCCGCTCAAGGCGCGGCTGCTGTCGGCCCGTGTGCAGGCCCGTCGCGCGCCGATCGTGCCCACCGCGATCGAGCAGCAGCTCGGCACGCGCTACACCGTCGAAACGCTCGCGGCGCTCGTCCGGCGCTATCCCAAGCGCCGCTTCGTGTGGCTGATGGGGGCCGACAATCTCGCCGATTTCCATCGCTGGAAGGACTGGCGGCGGATCGCGCGGACAATGCCGATTGCGGTGATCGCCCGCCCGGGCTATGATAGTAAAGCCATGACGAGCCCCGCCATGGCCTGGCTCAGGCGCAGCCGCGTGCCTGCCGCCAGTTTTCGGAAACGGGGGCAATGGAGCGCACCGGCCCTGGTGTTATTGCGTTTCGATCCGGATCACCGCTCGGCCACGGCCATCCGCCGTGCCCATGCCGGGTGGGCCGAAGCTTTGCTTGGGCCGGATGGAACAGCGTCGGTGCGTGATCGGCTGACATTCCGCAAAGTCCTGTCAGAGGAGGACGCATGAGGCGCAACCCACGCGTTTCGGCCCTTCCGCTTGCCGGCCTGCGTTCTGCCTGCCTTCGTCGCCCTGAACTCTGGAGATACGTGATTGTCGATGACCGAAGCCCTCGCTGCTTCCCTGCCGCTCGGCGCGGTGCAAGCTGGCGCCAACACGGCCAAGTCGCTGGTGCGCTCTGACATGAGCGCCGATGCGCTGCACCAGCTGGTGCTGACCCAGCTTGACGATGATCAGGCACAGGAAATCGTCTCGATTCCGCTCGCGGGGAAGAGCTCGATTGCCGATCACATGGTGATCGCGAGCGGCCGCTCGACCAGGCAGGTCGCATCGATGGCGCAGAAGCTGGCCGAGAAGATCAAGCAGGCCGGTTTCGGGAACGCGCGGGTCGAAGGCCTGCCAGCGGCCGACTGGGTGCTGATCGACGCGGGCGACGTGGTGGTTCACCTGTTCCGCCCCGAGGTGCGGAGCTTCTACAACCTTGAGCGCATGTGGTCGTTCGAGGGTTCCGAGGCGGCCGCCTCAGGCCGGGCGTAGTTTGTTTTCCGCAGCCCATCCGGGCTGCGAAATCCTCGCTCATGCGGCCCGAAGGCCGCGT
>CAZQOO010000066.1:0-5380 GCA_964594845.1 uncultured Porphyrobacter sp.
AGCTTGATGGTGCCGTCGCGGTAGACGGTCGCATCGCCGTCAACGAGTTGATATTCGTGCATGGCGCTCACATAGCGACTGATCGCCGCAAAAGCTACGTCCCGGGCGCGAAAGCCGATTTGTAGTCCGGTTTCACCGCCGCGATTACCTTTGGTGTCACCGGCAGCGTCACCTCGTAGGGCCCTTCGGCATAGGAACCGGCCACATAGGGCGCGGCGATGAGGCCGATGCGGTTGAAGGCGCGCTTGTCGGACGAGCCGAGCAGCACGGCGAGATCGGCAATCGGCGGGCAGGCGAAGATCCCGAGGTCCTCGACGGCATACTCCTCGCCCAGCCGCTTGCCGCGCTCGGCTTTGAGCGCCTTGCACCAGGCATCGCCGAGCGCGTCCTGCAAGGCGGCCTCGGAGGTGAACATATCCTCCGGCTTGATCGCCTCACCCGCCTCGCGGTCCCACACCAGCGCATCGAAGCCCGAATTGCCATGCGCTCCGCCGGTGTAGAAATACATCTCCGCCGAGAGCGAGAGGAAGCGCGGCAGGTCGGCGACGACCTTCCATTCCTTGGAGAGCGAGAGGTTCTTGCAGCTGATGCAGTCCTCGCCCGGAAACTCTTTCAGCGCGGCAGCCCAGTCGGCCTTCTGCTCGGCCAGCGCCTTGTCGCGCTCGGCGGTGAAACGCTCAGCCAGAGCGGGAATGGCCGAGGCTGCGGCGGGCCACTTGTAAGCGAATTCGCGCTTGCCGCCGTCTTTCTCGGCATTGTCCTCGAAGGCGACGGCAGCGGGCTTGGCAGAGGCCGGGGCAGAGGCTTCGGCATCGGCACCGGCCTTGGCCGTCGCGGTGGCTTCGGCCATCTCCTCGGGCGCGGAACAGGCCGCCAGCAGCAGCGCGGCTAGCATCGCGCCCGCGCGCAAGCATTGTCGCCTCATTGTGCGTTCATTGTCGATCCGTTGATGTTTCACGTGAAACATTTCGTGAACGCTCATGCGGCCTCTCCCTCCCCTGCGGCGAATCTGCTGGTGACAAGTTCTGCCCGCGGATTATGGAACAGGCATGAGCGAACCCAAAGCACTGATCCAGCCCGATCGCGGGCAGGACGCGACCCTTATCCACCTCGTCAACAAGGACGGCTTCGAGGCCTTCGCCAAGGGACTGACGGTCGGCCAGCGTGCCAGCCTTGCCGCGCAGAAGTTCGAAGGCGGCGGCTATCAGTTCGCGATCATCCCCGACGGCGATTCGTGGTTCGTCGCCAGCGGAGTGGCGAACCCGGAGAGCCTGTCGAGCTGGTGCCTCGCCAAGCTCGCCGAGGAACTGCCCGAAGGCACCTACCGCCTCGCCAACGCCGAACCCGGCCCGGCGATGTTCGGGTGGATCACCGGGCAATATCGCTTCAATCGCTACAAGAGCGAGGACAAGTCGCAAGGGGCCCGCATCCTGCTGACCACGCAGGTCGCCCAGATCGACGCCGCCACCGCCGAGGCCGAGGCCGAATGCACCTTGCGCGATCTCGTCAATGCTCCGGCCGAGGACATGGGCCCCGCCGCGCTCGAGGCCGAATGCGAACGCCTCGCGAAGCTGCACAAGGCCGAACTTGCCGTGGTGCGCGGCGATGCGCTGGAACAGGGCTATCCGATGGTCCACGCCGTCGGCCGCGCCGCCGCCCGCCACCATGCGCCGCGGCTGATGCACCTTGTGTGGGGCGATCCCGCGCATCCGGTGCTGGCGGTGGTCGGCAAGGGAGTGTGCTTCGACAGCGGCGGGCTCGACATCAAGCCATCCTCGGGGATGCGGCTGATGAAGAAGGACATGGGCGGCGCGGCGCACGCGCTGGCACTGGCGGGCCTGATCATGGGCGCGCGGATGAAGGTGCGGCTGCACCTCTTGATCCCGGCAGTGGAAAACGCGATTTCCGGTTCCTCCTTCCGTCCCGGCGATGTGCTCAAGAGCCGCAAGGGCCTTACCGTCGAGATCCACAACACCGATGCCGAAGGGCGGCTGATCCTTGGCGATGCGCTCACCCGCGCCTCTGAGGAGAACCCCGATCTCATCATCGACTTCGCCACGCTGACCGGCGCGGCGCGGGTCGCGCTCGGCCCCGATCTGCCTGCGCTGATGGCGCGCCGCGACGAGACCGCCGAGGCCTTCCTCGCCGCGGGCCGCGCCAATGACGATCCGCCCTGGCGCCTGCCGCTGCCGGAGGGCTATCGCGAATATCTCGCCTCGGACGTCGCCGACATGGCCAATGCCTCGCAGAACCCCTTCGCCGGAGCGAGCGTCGCCGGCCTGTTCCTCGACCGCTTCGTTGGCGAGGGGCTCGACTGGGTGCATTTCGACACCTTCGCCTGGAATCCGGCGCCCCGCCCCGGCCGCGCGCGCGGCGGGCGCGGGCTGGGCCTGCGGGCCGCCTGGCACGCGATCCGCGCGCGATATGGCGCCTGACCTTGCCCCGCGCCCCGCTTGCGGCTAACGGGCCAGCCACGCTGCGATCAGGGGAGAGGACGCAGCGGCACCTGAAAAGGCCAACGGAACACCAATGAGCGGCATGGCGCCCGAAAACACGGAATATGCAGTGCCGCAGGGCGTGCTGGGTCTGAAAGGCCCGGTCGAAAAGCCCGCACCCGGCACGCTGCCGCTGCGCGGGGATCTGGCCCACATGGCGCTGGCGGGGAGCCACCTCGCCGCGCATTATGTCATCCCCCATATCCACGCCGTCGGCGCCGAGGGAGCGGGTCTGAGACTCAATCCGCGCGACGATGCCGAGGTGTTCACGACGCTTGCCCCCTGCAGCCGGTTCGAACTGCTCGACGTGGCGGGTGAATGGGCATGGGGTTGTCCCGGCCCGCACGGCCCTGCCGGCTGGTGCCGGACGAGCGAACTCGCTCCTTGCGGGGACTAGGGCGTGGCGATCCGCCTGTTCATTGACGGCGCGGCCGGCACCACGGGCCTCGAAATCCGCGAGCGTTTGCAAGGACGTAGCGAGTTCGAGTTGATCGTGCTGGGCGATGCGGAGCGCAAGGACGAAAGCGCCCGCCGGGATGCGCTTCATGCCGCGGATGTCGCGATCCTGTGCCTGCCCGACGAGGCGGCGAAGGATGCGGTACGCCTCGCCGACGGAGCAACCACCCGCATCATCGACGCCTCCTCGGCGCACCGCGTCACGGGCGGCTGGACCTATGGCTTTCCCGAGATCACCGGCCGCGATGCGATCGCTGCCGCGTACCGCCTGAGCAATCCCGGCTGCTACCCGACCGGCTTCCTCGCGGCTGTCGCGCCGCTGGTGCGGGCCGGGCTGCTGCCGGACGACTGGCCCTTCACCGTCAACGCGGTGAGCGGCTATTCGGGCGGCGGCAATGCCCTGATCGACCGGTTCGCGGCCGATCCCGCGCTGGCCTTCCGCGCCTACGGATTGGGGCTTGGCCACAAGCACCTGCCGGAAATGCAGACCTATGGCGGGCTGCGGCATCCACCGGTGTTCTCGCCCGCCGTGGTGCCGGCCCATCGCGGGATGGTGGTCGACGTCCCGCTGGCACTTGCCGCCATGCCATCGCGCCCCGACGTCGCCGCCCTTCGCGCAGCCCTCGCCGCGCATTTCGAGGGCAGCGGCGTGGTCACGGTCGACATGGCCGAGACGCCGCCCGCCGAACTGCTGCTGCGCGCCGATGCCGCGCCGTGGGACGGGATGCGCCTCCATGTGTTCGGCAGTGCCGACGGCACCCAGGCGCGGCTGGTGGCGGTGCTCGACAACCTCGGCAAGGGCGCTTCGGGTGCCGCGATCCAGAACCTCAATCTGATGTGCGGCCTGCCTGAAACCGCCGGCCTGCGGCTCTGAGCGGCACGCGTTGCCTAAAATATAGGCAATGCCCGTTCACTGGCTGTGCACCATTGCGCACTGCACCATAATCTTGCTAACCGAGCCCCACAGGCGAAAGACATCCCTCTCCTTGAGTCTTCAAGCGGCAAGGATTGTTCGCAGCCACCACCTTAGAGCTTGGCACGATTCTTGTTAGGATTATGTCAGGAATCCGGCCAGGCGCGGATGGGGACAACGTGAAAAAGATCGAAGCGATCATCAAACCCTTCAAGCTCGACGAAGTGAAGGAAGCCCTGCACGAGATCGGCGTGTCCGGCATCACCGTGACCGAGGCCAAGGGTTTCGGCCGCCAGAAGGGCCATACCGAACTCTACCGCGGGGCCGAATATGTCGTCGACTTCCTGCCCAAGGTGAAGCTTGAAGTGGTGGTCGCCGACGATCAGGCCCCGCGCGTGGTCGAGGCGATTGCCGCCGCCGCGCAGACCGGCCGGATCGGCGACGGCAAGATCTTCGTCAGCGCGATCGAAAGCGCGCTGCGCATCCGCACCGGCGAAACCGACGACGACGCCATCTGATTTTTCACCCTCTCCTGCCTGCCGCACCGGCGGGCCGGTCCAGACCATACTTGGAGGCACTACCAAAATGTCGAAAGCAAAAGACGTCCTGAAGCTGATCAAGGACGAGGAAATCGAGTGGGTGGACCTGCGCTTCACCGACCCCAAGGGCAAGTGGCAGCACCTCACCATGGTCGCCAGCGTCATGGGCGAGGACGAGCTTGAGGACGGCCTGATGTTCGACGGTTCGTCGATCGCCGGCTGGAAGGTCATCAACGAATCCGACATGATCCTGAAGCCCGACCTGTCGGAGACCTGGATCGATCCGTTCAGCGCCACCCCGATGCTGATCATCAACTGCGACATCGTCGAGCCTTCGACCGGCGACTGGTACAGCCGCGACCCGCGCACCACCGCCAAGCGCGCCGAAGCCTACCTCAAGTCGACCGGCATCGGCGACACCGTCTATGTCGGCCCCGAAGCCGAGTTCTTCATGTTCGACGATGTCCGCTTCGAGGACGGCTATGCCGGCTCGGGCTTCGCGATCGACGACATCGAGCTGCCGACCAATACCGGCAAGGAATATGACAACGGCAACATGGGCCACCGCCCGCGTGCCAAGGGCGGCTATTTCCCGGTCGCGCCGGTCGATTCGGCGGTCGACATCCGCGCCGAGATGGTCTCGACCATGCTCGAAATGGGCCTGCCCTGCGACAAGCACCACCACGAAGTCGCCGCCGCCCAGCACGAGCTGGGCCTGACCTTCGGCACGCTCGTCCAGACCGCCGACCGCATGCAGATCTACAAGTATGTCGTGCACCAGGTCGCCCATGCCTATGGCAAGACCGCGACCTTCATGCCCAAGCCGATCAAGGCCGATAACGGCTCGGGCATGCACACCCACATGTCGATCTGGAAGGACGGCAAGCCGATGTTCGCGGGCAACGAATATGCCGGCCTGTCGGAAATGTGCCTCTACTACATCGGCGGGGTCATCAAGCACGCCAAGGCGCTCAATA
>CAZQOO010000066.1:5390-12707 GCA_964594845.1 uncultured Porphyrobacter sp.
AACCCGACCACCAACAGCTACAAGCGGCTGGTGCCGGGCTTCGAGGCGCCGGTGCTGCTGGCCTATTCGGCCCGCAACCGTTCGGCCTCGTGCCGCATCCCCTACGGTGCGGGCGACAAGGCCAAGCGCGTCGAGTTCCGTTTCCCCGACGCGATGGCCAACCCCTACCTCGCCTATGCCGCGCTGCTGATGGCGGGTCTCGACGGGATCGAGAACAAGATCCACCCGGGCGAGGCGATGGACAAGAACCTCTACGATCTGCCGCCGGCCGAACTCGCCGAAGTGCCGACCGTGTGCGGCAGCTTGCGCGAGGCTCTGGACGCGCTGGCCGCCGACCACGAGTTCCTGCTCAAGGGCGACGTGTTCACCAAGGACCAGATCGAAGCCTATTGCGAACTCAAGTGGGAAGAGGTGATCCGCACCGAGACCACCCCCTGCCCGGTCGAATTCGACATGTACTACTCGATGTAATCCGGCAATTTCCGGTTGCAGACATGGGGGCGGGAAGAGCGATCTTCCCGCCCCTTTCTTCTAGAGGCTGGCGCCATCAGGCACGGGGCACGTCCGGCCCTCGCGCCGTGGCCGTCCTAGCGCGGCGGATTGGCCGCGATGGTGCCGGCAAAGATGCGGTGCGTGGCCAAGGCACCGTCAAGGCACACCTGCTCCAGCAGCGCCGGATCAACCCGGTACTGGTAATTCGAGAAATCATAGGCTCTGGTCGGCCGGCCGGGCACCGCGCCGCCCGGCTGGGTCCACCAGGCATTGCTGGCGACATAGGAATTCCAGCGGTCAACCTCCTCGCGGTTGTTGAAGCTGCCGGACTTGATCAGTTCTCCCGCCTGCCCCAGCGCCACCCGGTCCTCCAGCCGCAGATGCCCGATATCGCCCGCCAAAGCGATCTTGGCATGGTAGAAGCCGAAACTCGTAAGCACGGGCACCAGATACATGCCCGGTTGAATGCCGACCGACGCGGTGCCGCCATAGACCTTGTGTCCGCTGCCGGTCAGCGCGGCAAAGTCGAACACGATGCGCGGCAGCAGCACCAGCGCCTTGGTCTCGACGCTCAAGGCATTGACCGCCCGCCAGTTGCCCAGCGAGACCGGCGACTGGTCCGAAAGCGGCGCATCGATGTGCATGTTGATGAGCGGCTGATACTCCGGAGTCACCACCGCAATCGTGCGGGCATCGGCAAAGGGCTTCTTGACGAAGGGGTCCTGCGTGACGGTGAATTTCTGCACCGCCTTGGTCGCCATCACCTCATCCGGCAACATCACGCTGCGTCCGGTCGCCTGCAACTGGGAGACAAGATCGGTGAACATCCGGTCGGCGATGCGCCGCATCGTGGCCACATCCAGGCCCACCAGGTCGGCGGCCGCCTCCATCTGCACATTGCCCGCATCGCCCGTGGCGCTGATGCCGCTGCGCAGTACCATGCCGAACCGGTACGAAGGGATCACGATCCGCGAAGTGCGCGCCATGATCTTGGCCATCGCCGTGTTGAAGTTCTGCGCGCCCAGAGCGCCGACGCCGATCATCTTCTGCGCCGCCTGTGCCGGCGCGCTTGCCCCGCCGCCGATCAGGGCCGCCCCCATCGCGCCCATCGCACCGCCAAGGACCGCCCGCCGATCCCATGCCGTTTTGTTCATTTGACCCCCCAAATGGTTCCTGTTTGTCCCGGTGCAATTCTATCATCAGCGCGGGCCCGATGACTTGGCAAAACCCGACACCATTGTGCAGGAGCACAGCGGGCGCGCTTCACCCTGCCGCGCCATGCAGCTAAGGCTTTGCGCCATCGACCTTCCGGAGAGCCTGATGACCGAATCGATCCTGCTGGTGGCCGGCGGCCTCGTCCTGCTGGCTCTGGGCGGCGAACTGCTGGTGCGCGGCGCTGTCGGCATGGCCGCGCGGCTCGGCATCTCGCCGCTGCTGGCGGGCCTGACGATCGTCGGCTTCGGCACCTCGACCCCAGAACTGGCGACCAGCGTGCAGGCGGCGCTGGCCGGATCGCCGGGAATCGCGATCGGCAATGTGGTCGGCTCGAACATCGCCAACATCCTGTTCATCCTCGGCCTGTCGGCGGTGATCCTGCCGCTGTCGGTCAATCCGGCCTCGTTCAGCCGCGATTCGCTCGCGCTGGGCGGTTCGGCGGTGCTGGCGAGCGGGGCGGTGCTGCTGGGGGTGATCGGGCTGGTGCCGGGGCTCGTGCTGCTGACCGCTTTGGTCGGCTACATCTGGTGGGCCTACAAGTCCGAGAGCGCGTCCCACGATGCCGAGGCCGTGCGCCACGAGCACGAGGCCGAAGACCGCCCGGTGCCGCCCGACACCGGCCCCGCTGTGCTGGGCGGGATGATCCTCGCCGGGCTGGCGGCGGCGATCTTCGGCGCGGGCTGGCTGGTTGACGGCGCGATCGTGCTGGCCAGCGCGGCAGGCGTTTCGCAGAGCGTGATCGGCCTTACCGTGGTGGCGGTCGGCACCTCGCTGCCCGAACTGATCGCCTGCATCGTCGCCGTCCTGCGCAAGCACGAGGACGTCGCGCTCGGCAACATCGTCGGTTCGAACATCTACAACCTGTGCGGCATCCTCGGGCTGACCGCGATCATCCACCCCATCGAGGTGCCGGCGGAGATCGCGGCCTTCGACATCTGGGCGATGCTGGGCGTGACACTGCTGCTGATCGTGCAACTGCGCAGCGGCTGGCGGCTTTCGCGGATCGAGGGCGTGGTGCTGGTGGCGCTCTATGCGGCCTATACCGCCTTCCTTGGCTTGCGCTGAGGCGTTTGCGCCACACGCATTGATCTCAAGGAAAAGGTTGCTTTTTTTGGAATTGCCAACGGGACGTCAAACGTTACGGTGTCACATCCGGCCGCGAGAGGACGGTCGCAACAGATAACCGAAAGGGTCCCCCATGAAGCTCTCAGAAACCCGTCGCCGCGGCCTGCTGGCCGGGTCGGCCACGCTTGCACTGGCAGTTGCCGCCACGTCTGTGCCCGCGCTCGCGGTTGTCCCCAACGAGACCACCACACCGGCCGACATCGTCGACACCGATGACGAATATCGCGGCGTCGGCATGTTCTTCCGCGCCGACGGCTTCGTGTGCACCGGCACGCTGATCAACCCGCGCACCGTCCTGTTCGCGGCGCATTGCGTGAACGATGTGCCGGAAGAGGCCTACAACGTCGACAACATTCCCGCGGCCTGGTCGTTCAACGTCAACGCCCTGCCCGGCTTCCAGAACTGGTTCGCCAACAACTTTGCCAGCAATCCCGATCTGGCGGTGTTCAACGTCAACCGCATCTTCTACGATCAGCGCTCGCTCCAGAACCCGCAGGCGTCCGGCTTCATCGAGGCGGATATCGCGCTCGCCAGCCTCGATACGCCTGCTGCCGGCATCCCGACCTGGGCGCTGCTGTTCACCACCCTGCCTGCGCCCGAGAGCATCGATCCGGTGCGCGGCACCGGCTATCATGTCGACATCGTCGGCTATGGCGGCACCGGCAACGCCTTCCAGGGTGCGGTGAGCGGGGTCGATTTCCGCCGCCGCGCAGCCGAGAACATGCTCGGCGGATTTATGTCGCTCGATGATCGCAACCTCGTCCTGTTCGGTGCTGACAGCGGGCTGCCGCAGAACCTCTACCAGCTCGATTTCGATTCGCAGAACCGCGATGTCGTGTTCGACATCAACGTCCACCGTGACGATGCCCTGCCCAATGAAGGCACCACCGCCGGCGGGGACTCGGGCGGGCCGCTGATCCTGGATGCGGCGAACAACACCCTGTCGGACGAGGATCTCGTGATCGGCGTGCTGTCGGGCGGTTCGCGCTTCTTCGGGGCGCAGCGCTTCAGCTCGCTCGGCACCACCAGTTTCTACCAGCCGCTCTCGCTCTACTGGCAGTATATCGTCGCCACCAATCCCTACCGCTATGTCGGCGCGCGCGCGGGCAACGGGAACTGGGAGGACGCGAACCACTGGGTCACGCTGCTCGACCCGATGTACCGGGTGATCGACAGCAATGGTGCCGTGGTCAACGGCCTGCCGGCCACGCCGGAGCTGGGCCTCAATGGCACCGAGGGCGATTTCGGCGCGGTCTGCGTCGAGTTCGAGGAGCCGGGCGATGTCTGCGTCGACGTCGCGACCGGCGTTGTCGAGGAAACCTTCGTTCCCCCGGTCGAAGGTAACGCAGGCACGGCCGGGCTCGCCAGCAGCCGCGGCATCGTCAACGTCGCCGACATCACCGGCGGCGAGACGATCGCGCTGCCCGCCGCGGCGAGCCTTGCCGGGAATGCTGATGGCCCTGCCGGTACCCGCGCATCGCAGGCGGCTGAAGGCGCAGACGCGGCAGAGGGCGACACCCTGCCCGCGCCGACCCTCGCGAACGGCCTGCCGGGTGCGACCGGCTTCGTGCCGAACAACATCGACGCCGTCACCACCGACACCGTGCGGGTCGATCCGCGCTATTTCGATGTCACCCTGAGCGAGGCCGGCACCACCACGCTGAGCAGCGCGGTCACCATCGACCGGCTGACCGTGCGCGGCACGGCCGGGCTGACGGTTGCCGCGGCGGGCGATCTTACCTCGCTCATCGACATCAACCAGTTCGGCGGACGGGTGAACGTCAATGGCGGCATCACCTCGGTCGGGGACTACACCCTGTTCGCCGGGATGCTCGAAGGCACCGGCACGGTCACCGCGCCGTTCCTGACGAGCATCACCGGCGTGTTCTCGCCTGCCACAATGGGCACCACCGGCACGCTGACGGTCGACGGCAATCTGGTGATGTCCTCGGGCACGACCTTCCTGGCCGACATCACCGGCGCCGGCGCGTCCGACCGGATCGCTGTCACCGGCGAGGCCAATGTCGGCGGCGTGGTCGGCCTTGGTGAAGGGCTCACCGCGCAGGTCAACGGCAACGGCCGCCAGTACACCATCCTTACCGCCGAAGGCGGGGTGACGGGGACGTTCCAGGCTGCGACGATTTCCTCGATCCTCAGCCAGCGGTTCACCTACCAGACCAACGCCGTGCTGATGGAGATCGCGGCGGCGAGCTACAACACGGTGATCGACCAGAACGATCCGGTGCAGGCGGCCTATGCCCAGCTGTTCGACCAGAACCGCTCCAACGCCGCACTGGCGGGCCTCTACGGGCTCGATTTCGCCGGTTCCGAGACCATCCGCTCGACCTTCACGGGCCTTGCCCCGGTGAACGAGCAGGCGGTGCGCTCGATCGCGGGGCAGACCGTCAACCTGCTGCAGAACTTCAACGATGGCCGCCTGCGCGAGGCGGATCGCAGCAAGGCGGGCGGCAAGATCGCCGTCACCGGCTCGCCGCTGAATGTGGCACAGGCGGGTCTTTCGCCCTTCGGCCAGCCGCTCGGCATGGGTGCGATGGCGCTGCAGAGCGGCGGCGAGGAAACCGAGCTGCGCGATGCCAACCTGCCCGAAGACGTGGCGCTGTTCATCGCCGGCGGCTTTGTGCAGGGCGATGTGGACTCGCTCCCCGGATTTGCCCAGGAAACCGAGATCTCGGGCCTGTTCCTGTCGGGCGGCCTCGAGTTCTACCCGGGCGAGAACACCATGCTGGGCCTCGCGGGCTACTTCAACCAGCTCGAGGCCGAGGTCCCGCTGGGGCAGGAGGTCGACAGCAGCACCTATGCCGTCTCGCTCTACATGCGCCACAAGTTCGACGGCGGGCCGGTGCTCGACGGCCAGTTCGCGATGGGCACGATGGGCTTCGACACCACCCGCACGGTGCAGATCCTCGGCAACAGCCAGACCCTGACCTCGTCCACCGACGATCTGCTGGTCTCGGGTGCGCTGGGCCTGTCCTATGATCTCGACACCGGGATCGGCACGATCTCGCCGGGCATCGAGGCGCGCTACGCCAGTGTCGATCTCGGCGTGGTGCGCGAGACCGGTGGCCTCGCCGCGCTGGCGGTTGACCGCGAGACCTTCAAGAGCACACAGGCGCGGTTCGGCTTCGATTACGAGAAGCAGGCCAAGATGGTGCAGATCAACGCCAATGCGCAGCTGGTGTGGGAGTTCGAGGACGGCCCGCAGTTGCTCGGCGCAAACTTCGCCCAAGGGGTCGGCCCCAACGCGAATTTCGTGCTCGACAGCGCCGATCACACCTGGGCCGAACTCGGGCTCTCGGCCACGGTCGGGGACGGGCCGTTCCAGATGGGCCTCGGCTTCGACACCACCATCGGCCGCGACAGTGCCGACGCCCAGGTGTTCCGCGCCACCGCGACCTACCGCTTCTGATCGCGCTTGACGCACAGACGATGGGGGCGTCCGCTTGCAGCGGGCGCCCCCTTTCCGTTTGCGATCGTGGAGACTGTCAGCGGATGGTCAGCATCCCGCGCCGGCCAACCGCGACGAAGCTCGCCACCAGCACCAGCACGTAGAAGACGGTGAGCAGATCGAGCGGCCCGGGCGCGGCGACATGGCCGAGATGGGCCAGCATCGCCCAGCCGCCCAACAGCACGAACACCAGGCCATAGCCGAGCGCCCCGGCTTCGAGGTTGACCGCCAGCATCAGTTCGTCGGAGGCGCGATAGACCATCACCGACAGCGCCGTGCCGGTCACCAGCCCGCCCGCGGAGATCACCAGCGCAAGCGCGCTCGGCAACGGGCCATCGGGGGCAGCCAGCGCCAGCGCCAGCAGGGCCACGCCCCATAGCACCATGGCCGTGCCCGACAGGCTCAGCACCTTCTTCTGTTCGCGCAGCTCGTCGGCGTCCTCGACATTGAGAAAGCGGGCGCCGAGCGCCGGGTTGGCGGTGCCAAGCGCGACGATCAGGCCGATCACGACATAAAGAACCGCCACCACCGCGGCGATGGTGGCGGACTTTTCCAATCCGCCGACGGCCTCGCTGTCGACAAAGCGCAGCAACGCGGCGCTTGCGGCAAATCCCGCGACGCCGCCGAAAAGGGCCGGGATCAGCAGCTTTCGCACCCAGCGGGGCATGGTGGAAGGGGTGTCGTCAGTCGTCATGCTTCGGGCTCCCAGTGATCGATGAACAGGTCCGGCACCGCGACCCCGAACAGCCGGGCCATGCGCAGCGCCAGCGGCAGCGAGGGATCATACTTGTCGGTCTCGACCGCGTTGATCGTCTGACGCGACACGCCGAGCCGCCGGGCGAGCTCGCCCTGACTCCAGCCCTGCTGTTCGCGATAGTGCTTCAGACGGTTTTCCACGTGCGTCCCTGACCGGCGGGTTGTTGAGGGGCCTTGCCGGTCACCGGCGCGATGCGCTGCGACTCGGCCAGGCCCTGACAAGAGCTCTTTACAGACAAGAACTCTTGTCAGTCAAGAGTTCT
>CAZQOO010000067.1:0-9397 GCA_964594845.1 uncultured Porphyrobacter sp.
GTCGGCACCACGGCGAACACGCCGATCGAACCGGTGATGGTTTCGGGCTGGGCAAAGATGCGGTCGGACGAAGTCGCCACCCAGTAGCCGCCGCTGGCCGCGACATTGGCGAAGGAGACGGCGACCGGGATCTTGCGGTCGCGGAAACGCTGGATCGCGCGGCGCATTTCCTCTGCCGCAATCGCCGAGCCGCCGGGCGAATCGACCCGCACCACCAGCGCGGCCAGATCATCATCGAGCGCCGCGTCGAGCAGATCGGCGATGCGCGTGCCGCCAGCAACGCCCGGGCCCGCTTCGCCATCGACGATTTCGCCCGCGATGGTGACAACGCCGATCGCCTTGCCCGAACGTTCCGGGCCGAGATCGGCGAGGAAAGCGCCCAGCTCGCTCGCGGCGAAAGCGCCGGGCGTGTCGTCGGCCTTATCCTTGCCTGCGATTTCGGCGACCCGCGTGCCGAACTGCACCCGGTCGCCAAGCTTGTCGACCAGTCCGGCCTTGAGCGCGGCATCGGCCAGATCGCCGCCGCCGGCCGTGATGAAGCCTGCCGTATCGCCGGTGATCTGCGCGAGATTGGCCTTGGGACGGGCCTTCTTCACATTGGCCTGCCATTCCGACCACAGCGCGTTGTAGATGCCGGAAATGCTCTCGCGCGCCTCGTCCGACATCGAACTGCGCGAATAGGGCTCGACCGCCGATTTGAAAGTACCGACGCGGTAGATGCGGGCGTTGATCCCGGCCTTCTGCAGCAGATCGGCAAAATAGAGATTGTTGCCGCCCGGCCCGGTGACCAGCGCAACGCCCTGCGGATCGAGCCAGACTTCGCTGGCATGGGCGGCCAGCAGCATGTGATCATCGGCATAGCCGAGCGCGAAGGTCAGCACCGGCTTTTTCGCCTTGCGCACCCGGTCCATCGCCTCGCCGATCTCGGTGAGATGCACCTGACCGCCGCTGGTGAAAGTGGTTAGATCGAGCACCACCGCCTTGATCCGGTCGTCGGTAGCGGCGGCATCGAGCGCGCGCACCAGATCGCGGGCGCGGTATTCCTCGACCGGGGCCGCGCCCGACAGCAACGCCTCGATCGGATCGAGGACCGACTTTTCCTCGACCACCCGGCCGGAAAGTTCGATCAGCAGCGCGCCTTCGCGCACCTGCCCGGGGCTGGGGCGAGCCGAGAGGATGCCGAACAGCGCAACGAAAAACAGCAGCATGAACAGCAGTACAAGCCCGTCCTTGATCCCGACGAGGATTTTCCAGACCTTGCCTACGAAACTCATCAAAGCTGCCCCTTGTTGCGTCGCTGCCGCCATGTCGCCACCGTCTAGGTGCTTTGCACGCCAACTTCTATCGGAAAGCTTACGCCATGGGTTGAGCGGCGGATGCGGCTCGACTAAGGGCGTGGCTTTAATGGCTATGACCGACCTTTCCGCGCCTTCGGGCCGCTTTCCGGCGGGACGCATGGCCTTTCCGCACCGTGACCTCACCGGCATCGGCCAGTTGCAGCGTCACGAGATCCTCTACCTGCTGCACGAAGCCGAACAATGGGTCGCGCTCAACCGTCAGCGCACCAAGCACAGCGATCTGCTGGCGGGCCTGACGATCATCAACGCCTTCTTCGAGAATTCAACCCGCACGCTCCTGTCCTTCGAGATTGCGGGCAAGCGGCTGGGCGCGGATGTCGTCAACATGCACGCTGCGCAAAGCTCGGTGAAGAAGGGTGAGACGCTGATCGACACCGCGATCACGCTCAATGCCATGCGGGCCGATGCGATCGTGATCCGTCACGGATCTTCCGGGGCGACGGGGCTGATCGCGGACAAGGTCGATTGCCCGGTGCTCAACGCGGGCGACGGCAGCCACGAACACCCGACGCAGGCGCTGCTCGATGCGCTGACCCTGCGCCATGCGCTGGCCGAGCGGGGCGAGGGGGCGGAGGACTTCACCGGCCTCAAGGTGGTGATCTGCGGCGACATCCTGCACAGCCGGGTGGCGCGCTCGAACATCCTGTGCCTCACCGCGCTGGGGGCCGATGTGCGGGTCTGCGCTCCGCCCGCGCTGATGCCGGACGGGGTGGAAGCGATGGGGGTTACCACCTTCCACCGCTTCGACGCCGCGCTTGAAGGGGCGGACGTTGTGATGATGCTGCGGCTCCAGTCGGAGCGCATGAGCGGGCAGTTCATTCCCTCCCCGCGGGAGTATCGCCACCTCTACGGCCTGACGGCAGACCGGCTCGCGCTCGCCCGCCCGGATGCGCTGGTGATGCATCCAGGCCCGATGAACCGCGGGGTCGAGATCGACAGCGAGGTCGCCGATCTGGCGGGCCGCTCGCTGATCACACGGCAGGTGGAGATGGGCGTGGCGATCCGCATGGCCTGCCTCGATATTCTGACGCGTGAAGCGCGCGGGCAGGAGGGCTGGGCGGCATGAAGCAGGCACAACCCTTCACCATTACCAATGCCCGGCTGGTCACGCCCGGCGGGATCCTTGCGGGCGGGTTGCGCTGCGCTGACGGCCTGATTGCTGCGCTTGGCCCCGATGTGACGCCCCAAGCGGGCGACAAGACAACCGACGCGCGGGGCAAGCTCGTCACGCCCGGCCTAGTCGATCTGGGCGTGTTCGCGGTCGACAAGCCCGCGTTCCACTTCGGCGGGATCACCCGGGCGGCGCTGATGCCGGACCAGTCCCCGCCGCTCGATCTGCCGAGCCGGGTCGGCTTCATTGCCAAGAGCGGCAAGCCCGATCTGTGGGTCCACCCCCTTGCCGCGGCGACCCGCGCGCTGGAGGGCAACGAGCTGGCCGAGCTCGCGCTGATGCAGCAGGCCGGGGCGCGGGGGGTTGCAACGGGTCGCCGCTGGATTGCCGATAGCGGCGTGATGCTGCGGCTGCTGCGCTATGCTGCCATGCTCGATCTGGTGGTCGTCACCCATGCCGAGGATGCGGGGCTTGCCGGAGATGCAGTCGCCACCGCCAGCGAGATTGCGACCCGTCTGGGCTTGCCTGCCGCACCGGCCGAGGCCGAGGCGCTGGCGATTGCGCGCGACATCGCGCTGGCCGAACTGGCGGGGGCAAGGCTCCACTTCCGGCAGGTGACCACCGCTCGGGGTTTCGATCTCGTGCGCGCGGCCAAGGCGCGGGGGCTGCCCGTCACCTGCGGGATCACGCCCGCCCATTTCATGCTGTCCGATCTGGCGACGGTCGATTACCGCACCTTCGCCCGCCTCTCACCGCCCCTGCGCGCCGAGGCTGACCGGCAGGCGGCGCTTGCGGCGATTGCCGATGGCACGGTCGATGTGATCGCCAGCGGCCACGATCCGCGCGGGCCGGAGGACAAGCGTCTGCCCTTCGCCGATGCAGCCCCGGGAATGGCGGGGGCCGAGACGCTGCTCGCCATGACGCTGGGGCTGGTGCGCGACGGGGTGATCGACACGCCGCGCGCCTTCGACCTGCTCGCCCGCAATCCGGCCCGCCTGCTCGGCGTTGCGGCGGGGGAACTGGCCGCTGGACTGGAGGCCGACATCGCCATCATCGATCCGGACGCGCCCTGGATTATCGATCGCCGCAAGATGGAGGCGACCGCCGACAATACCCCGTTCGACCGTCAGGGCGCGCAGGGGCGGGTGCTGGGTCTGTGGAAGGGCGGCGTCAGGCTCGGTTCCTGACATTCAAAGCCACAACAAAAAGCCCCCGGGGAGCCGTTGCTCGCCGGGGGCGTTTCGCTGCGTGACCGCAGGGGGGAAAGTGCTCTAGCGCGTGCGGGCCGCAAGCCGCACGCCGCGGTCGACGGCACCGGCAGGCGGGCTCGAGGCGGCATAGGCAAAGCAGCCGCGTCCGGCCGATTTGACCGTGCCGCACATGCTCTTGGCGCTCATTGCACCGAAACCGGCAGCCGCCACGCGCCAGAACGTGCGACCGTTCACCACCGCTTCGGTGATGATCACATCGTGGTCCTTGAGCTGCGGGAACTTGCCCTTGAGCACGGTCCAGCCGCGCTCGGCCTCGATCTTGCTGTCATAGGCACCGAGCTGGACGAGATGGGTGTTGGCGCGCTTGTCGCTCGCCACCGGGGCAGCGAGCGTGCCAGTCATGCGGCGCTGCGGGCTGGCGGCAACGCGCGGTGTGGCGCGGGCCGGAAGCTGCTGCACCACCGGATTGGAAACGAAGCGCACGCCTTCGGTGTTGGCCGAAGCCGTTGCGGTCGGGACGACCGGCGCGGCGAAGGCTTCCTCGAAGCTAGGACGCGGCGTGGCCACGGCCAGCTGCTGGGCAGCGGGCGCGGCCGGAGCAGCTTCGGCCACGGCCGGCATCTCGCCCTGCGCAGCGGCTTCGGCCACCATCACGTCCTGCGAGGGGAAGTTGGCGAGCGCAAGACGCTGCGGCTGGCCCGCATCCATGCGCGGGGTCACCTCCAGCATCGCCGCGACGCGCTGCTGGAAATGCTCGGGAGCGGCCATCGTCGCCCATTCGGTGAGGCGCGCGTCGAGCTGGTCGGCGGGCACGTCCTCTGCCGCCATCACCCGAGCCGCGCGCCAGTTGCCGGCGAGCGCATAGGTGTAGGCGAGGTTCTGGCGCAGCTTGGGCGTTGCCTTGTCGCTGGCGCGCACCGCATTGATCAGCACGTGCACGCCGCGTTCCGGCTGGCCGGCGAGCGCATAGGCAAGGCCGAGATCGGCGGGATCGATGAGCTTGGCATAGTCGTCGAGCACCTGCACCGCTGCCCGGCCTTCGCCCAGCGCGGTCTTGGCGAGCGCGAAGCTCAGCACGGTGCGCGGGTCTTCATTGCCGAGGTCGAGCGCATCGCCGAAGCTGGTCGCGGCCGACTGGAAGCGGCCTGCCTCGAGATAGGCAGCGCCGAGCAGTGCGCGGAAGCCGGGGTTGCGCGGCTCGGCCAGCACGGCGGCTTCGGCATGAGCGATGGCCTTGTCGGTCTGGCCCTTCTGCAGAGCCACCTGCGCGTTGGAGAACGACACGTCGGCCCGCGGTGCGGCCGAGGTGGAGCAGCCCGCGAGCGCAAGGCCCGCCAGTGCGGTGGTGACGGCGAGCGCGAGGCGCGGCGCGGTGAAGCCGGTCTTGGTGCTGCGGTCCATGGTCATTTCCCCTCTTGATCCTGTCGGTCGCGGTGGTGGTGGTCGGGTTTCAGTGGCGTTTCAGATGAGCGGCGATCACGTCGAGATCGTCGAATTCGGCGAGCATGGCGTCGAGCGCCTCGGTCAGCAGCGCCTGTGCGCTCACGCCCTGCATGGTCGCGGCAAGACGCAGCTTGAGATGGCGCTCCGGATCGAGCCGCAGCGTAAAGGCGGCGCGGCGTTCGGCTGCCGGGACAAGGGCGCGCACGGCGCGGCTGGCGGCAGTGCGCGGCGCGTGGCGGGCCTTGACCGGGGAGACGACCGGAGCCGGAACCGGGGCGAGGGGGGCGTAGTCTGCCGCGTCGAATTCGTCTTCGTAGCCTTCGTCCTCGGCCTCCTCGGCGTCATCGGCAGTCCAGGCTCCATAGTCGACGTCGTCGGTTTCCCCGGCTTGTCCGGCGTATTCACCAAAGGTGTTTTCGACCGCATATTCGGGGCCGGTCATCGCGGCATCGGCAAGCACGCGCTCTTCGAGGCGGCGCTGTTGGCGGCGAACGATCGGGCTTTCTGCTGCAGCCGTGTCGGCGGCGGCGACGGCGACGGCGGCGTTGATCGGGACGACATCGGCACCGCTTTCGCAGTCGCTCGCGCCGTCACCCATATCGTTCCAGCCGAGATCCTCGAGCTGTTCGTCGGCCAGCGCGGCGATTTCCGCCTCGTTGGCCACCAGCGGCGCGAGCTGCGGACGCATCGCGGGCTTGGCGCCGCCCTTGCGCGCCAGCAAGGTGGGGCCGAGCGAGGCAAAACCGGGTTCGGACATCGCCCTTGTTCCCTGTGCCTGAGCTTACTGCGCCACCCGGCGACCGAAGCCGCCAGCCGGACGCGGCACACCGCCCATCTGCTGACCCACGCCGTTGGGGGCCGGGGCAAACACGGTGCGACGGAAATTCTTCTCGAGCCGATCGGCGATGTAGCGCCACAGCGCGCCGATTTCGGCGGCCGAGCGGCCTTCCGGATCGACTTCCATCACCGTGCGGCCGTCGATCATCGAGGCGGCGAAATCGGTGCGGTGGTGGAGCGTGATCGGTGCGACGGTGCCGTGCTGCGACAGCGCGACGGCCGCTTCCGAGGTGATCTTGGCCTTGGGGGTGGCGGCGTTGACGACGAACACCAGCGGCTTGCCGGCGCGTTCGCACAGGTCGACCGTGGCACCCACGGCGCGCAGATCGTGCGGGCTGGGGCGGGTCGGCACCACGATCAGTTCGGCGACCGAGATCACCGACTGGATTGCCATGGTGATCGCGGGAGGGGTGTCGATCACAGCGAGCTTGAAGCCCTGCTGGCGCAGCACCTGAAGATCATTGGCAAGCCGCGCCACGGTAGTCTGCGCAAAGGCGGGGTATTCCGCTTCGCGCTCGTTCCACCAGTCGGCCAGCGAGCCTTGCGGATCGATGTCGATCAGCACGACCGGGCCGGCGCCCGCGCGCTGGGCCTGGACGGCCAGATGACCGGACAGGGTGGTCTTGCCCGATCCGCCTTTCTGCGATGCCAAAGCGAGTACACGCAACGCCTGGGTCCCCCTGGATTGATGCCGCCTGGTGCCGCCCCATTGCGACCCCGTTTTGCGACCGGATGGAGACGGGATCGCAGGATACCCCTAATTTTGGGTTAACATGCCGTGCTTAAACGGTTTGCCATGCGGCAGGGGGATGGTTCGATGCCGGCGGCGGTGCAACCCGCGGCAGCGCGTGATGCGCAACAAGGATTTGCTAACCGTATCGTGCTTAAGAAAGCGCCACACGAAACCGCACAGGATGACGCGAGGCGTTATATGGCTGGAATGATCGCAGGAACAGGAATGCGCACGGCTCTAGGTCTGGCGCTGATGGCGCTGGCGGCCGGCCCGGTGCTGGCCGACGTCAAAGCCGGGGTCGATGCCTGGAGCGAGGGCGATTACGCCCGCGCCGTGGTGGAGTGGCAGGGGCCTGCCGCAGAGGGCGACGCCGATGCGCTGTTCAATCTGGCGCAGGCCTACCGCCTCGGGCGCGGGGTGCCTGCCGACAATGCCAAGGCCCGCCAGCTTTACGAGGAGGCCGCGCGGCGCGGCCACGTGAAGGCGGCTGACAATTTCGGGCTGATGCTGTTCCAGGAAGGCGAACAGGAAAAAGCCATGCCGCTGATTCGCGCAGCGGCGGAACGTGGCGATCCGCGCGCGCAATATGTGCTGGGCCTGTCGCACTTCAACGCCGACTACGCCCCGCGTGACTGGGTCCGCGCCTATGCGCTGATGACGCTCGCGCAAGGGCAGGGGCTGCCCCAGGCACAGGACGCGATTGCCCAGATGGACCGCTATGTGCCGATGGTGCAGCGTCAGCAGGCGCAATCGCTCGCCCGCCAGATGGAAGCCCAGGCCAAGGCGCAGCGCAGCACCGAACTCGCTGCCGTCGAACTCGGAACCGGCGCGCCGGCGGTGGCGGCCGCAGTCCCGGTCGCCGCGCAGCCGCGTCCGGCGGTGCTGACGACGCCGGCACCCGCGCCCGCACCGGTGTCGGCGACCGCCAATGCACCGGCGCAGGCCCGCCTCTCCTATCCCGCGCGATCCCAGGCTTCGGCGCCGGCTTCCGCGCCGGCGCGCGCGCCGATGGCTGTAGCTGCCGTCCCCGCTTCCGCCCCGGCTCCTGCTGCGGCCCCCACGCCTGCGGTGCGCACCGGGGGCAGCTGGCGGGTGCAGCTCGGGTCCTTTGGGGTGCCTGCCAACGCCGACCGGATGTGGAGCCAGCTTTCAGGCAATCCTGCGCTTGCCGGTACGAAGAAGACGCTGATTCCGAGTGGCCGGCTGACGCGCCTGCTGGCCACAGGCTTTGCCAGCGAGGCCGACGCCGCGCGCGCCTGCACCCGCCTCAAGGCACAGGGACAGGCCTGTCTTGTTGCAGGGCAGGGCTGATTGCTGTCAAGCGGTTGACGCGGCTCGACAAGCTGCACGCAGGCAGACTTTATAGCAGGCTCCGGCTTTGCTAGGCTTCCCGCTCCATCAAGGCGGGGGATCAGCCATGGATGACGCAGTGAACGCGCGTGATGCGCAGGACTATTCCGCCGAAGCAACGGCGGCGATCGCGCCGGTGGCCACAGCCGAGCGGATCGACACGCTTGATTTCATCCGCGGCCTTGCCGTGATGGGCATCCTTGCCGCCAATATCGTCGCCTTCGGCCAGCCGATGGACGCCTATACCTACCCGGCAGCCTTCAAGACCGATCCGGGCGATCCGGGCGGGTGGATGTGGATCACGCAGTTCATCCTGATCGATGGCAAGATGCGCGGCCTGTTCACGCTGCTGTTCGGGGCCGGGATGTACCTCTTCATGGAGAAGGCCTGGGCCAAGGGCGCGACCCGCTCGCTTCAGGCCTGGCGGCTGGTGATCCTCGGCCTGTTCGGCATGATCCACTTCTTCTTCATCTGGCCGGGCGACATCCTGTTCTACTACGCCCTGTTCGGGCTGGTGGCGCTGGCCTGCCTCAGGTGGGCGGCCAAGACCCAGCTGTGGGTCGGGCTGGGCGGCTACATGCTGGGCGTGCTGTTCAACGCCGGGCTGGTGATGCCGTGGCTGATCGTCGACACGTCGTTCGGCGAAAGCTCGCCCGACATGCTGGCCGAACGCGCCAACATGATCGCCGAGGCCGAGGCGACGCTCGCCCGCAGCGACGTGCCCAATGCCGCGATTGCCTCGGGCGATTACGTGACGCTGGTGGCTCATCGCCTGACCGAACAATGGAGCGAACCGCTGATGAGCTCGCTGCTGTTCGGCTGGGAGACGCTGCCGCTGATGCTGATCGGGATGGCGCTCTACCGGTTCGGGTTCTTCAGCGGCGCTTTCGAGCGCGGCAAGCTGGTGCGTTGGGGCTGGATCGGGCTGATGGCGGGGGGGCTGGCGCATTTGGCGATCGGGCTGGTGGTTCGGGCCCACGACTTCAGCTACTACGCCGGGTTGGCGGGCTTTTTCGGGCTGAGCATGCTGCCGCGCCTGTGGATGGTGCTGGGCCTCGCCGCGCTGCTGGTGGCCTGGGCACCGTCGGCGACCGGCTGGCTGGGCGAGCGGGTCCGGGCGGCGGGACGGGCGGCCTTCACCAACTATCTCGGCACCTCGGTGGTGATGATGTTCGTCTTCCACGGCTGGGCGCTGGGCCTGTTCGGGGAATTGAACCGCCCGCAGCTGTATATCGTGGTGGTGCTGGCTTGGGTGGCGATGCTCGCATGGTCCAAGCCCTGGCTCGACCGCTACCGCTACGGCCCGCTCGAGTGGCTGTGGCGGTGCCTCACCTATCGCACGGTGTTCCCGCTG
>CAZQOO010000067.1:9497-12616 GCA_964594845.1 uncultured Porphyrobacter sp.
CCTCTTGTTATTGAGAATTGTTCGCATACATTGGCCTTTGCAAACGCTTCGCAGGAGTGATTCGCCCGCCATGTATATCTGCATTTGCAATGCCATCCGTGAGAGTGATTTGCGAAAGGCCGCGCTGACCTGCGACGGCGATGCAGAGGCGACCTATGCCTGTCTCGGCAAGCGCCCCAATTGCGGTCAATGCCTTGAGGAAGCGCAGGAAATCATCGACGCCGAGCGTGCCGCCGCACATTGCGATTTCCTCGCAGTAGAAGCCGCGTGAACCGCGATTGCGAACGCCTCGCAAACCGCTGATTCAGAAAGAAAATTTGTCAATCCGCCCTTGCGGTTAGGCCCCGGCAGCGTCTATCTAGGACGTAACGCCGGCCACCGGCCCTGATATTTCGCAAGGAGCTTTCCCATGAAGGGCGACCAGAAGGTCATCGACTATCTCAACCAGGCGCTCACCAACGAGCTGACGGCGATCAACCAGTACTGGCTGCACTACCGCGTGCTCGACAATTGGGGTCTCAAGAAGCTCGCCGCCTACGAACGCCATGAATCGATCGAGGAAATGGAGCACGCCGACAAGCTGGCTGAGCGGATCCTGTTCCTCGAAGCGCTCCCCAACTTCCAGGCGATCCACAAGCTCAAGGTGGGCGAGAACGTCGAGGAAGTGCTCAAGGCCGACATGGCGCTCGAAAACGAGGCGATCCCGCTGCTGCGCGACGCGATCGAGCATTGCGAAAGCGTGCGCGACTATGTCAGCCGCGACCTGTTCGCCTATATCCTCAAGAACGAGGAGGAGCACGTCGATTTCATAGAAACCCAGTTCGAGCTGATCGAGCGCATGGGGCTTCAGAACTACTGCCAGTTGCAAAGCGCGCCCGCGGGCGATAGCTGATTGTCAAGGCGGCGCGCTCGACGGGCGTGTCTGCGCAGGAAAAAGCAGCTAGGGGGCAGGGTCAGGCGAGGCTCTGTCCCCTTTGCTTTTGCGCTATTCGGCCAGAAGTGTCGCCACGCTGTTCTGGAGGAACTCTTCAAGCTCGCGTGCCGGCATGATCCGCAGGCCATTCGGCTCGGCATCGAGCGCCGGAAGCGAACGCCCGTCAGGCAGGAAGCTGCGCGTGCGATAACCCTTGCCCGCACGCTCGTAGACGACGCAGAACTCGCGCGAGGCGAAGCGGTCGAGGAGGCTCACGGCGACAATCGCGGGAAACAGCTCGCCAACTGTCTGTTCGGTCACCGGCACCCGGCTGTGCAAGGTCAGCCCTGACATGCCTGCATAGCACAGAGCCGTTCCACGCAGTGTGCGCTGGCTCGTGACTTCCAGCCACATTCCCGGCGCGAAACTGGTCAACACCCGCTCGTTCGCCCCGCCCGGCGGATCGGCACGCAGGACCAGACGCGAAAAGCCGGAAAGGTCCGGCGCGGCGGTGCCGGAAAGATCGGTGACCGTCGGCACTTCCTCGTCCTCGTCGCGCAGCAGGTTGCCGGCCAGCCCGCCATCGCGCGCGCCAAGTTCGGCGAGGATATCGACACCGAGTTCGCGCCAGCCGGGCACCGGCTCTCCGGGTTCGAGCAGTTCCTCGATAATGGGTGCAAGCTGTGCCTCGACCTCGGGGTCGGTCGCGACCAGTGTGAAATAGGCTGCCACCTGCTGCGCATCCATGCCCGCGAGCGGGCGCTCGTTCTCTGCGGCTTCGGCCTCGGGCGCCTTGGGTCCGGGATCCTTTGCCGAGAGCGGAGCGGCGAGCAACGCCAGCGCCGCCATGGCCGAGGACATCCATCCACTGCCCGGCCGCATCGTGCTCACCCTTCCGGCACCTGCGCGCCGCGCGCGGCCAGCCGCGTTTCCGTCAGGAAGAATGCCAGTCCCGTCACCAGCAGCGCCATCGTCAGCACCCACAGGAGCGCGATCACCGTGCCGATCTGTGCGGTGATATAGGCCGCGATGAACAACAGGCCGATCACGAGACTGATGATCACCGCCGACGCCGTCGAGAAGAAGATCGCGCCCTGCGCGAGCTTGCGCCGCTGCTTGAGCCACGCCAGCTCCGCCGCGCGCCAGCTTTCGGGCTGTTCACCGCGCGCGCGCGCATCCTCGATCCGCTCGATCCGTTGGGCGATCCAGATCATCCGGCTCATGATGACGTTCATGATCGCGCCGATACCCGACAGCAGGAAAGCCGGCGCCAGACTGAGCTGCACCACCTGCTGCACCTGGGGAGTGGAGGCGGTGCGCTGGATGATTTCCAGCGCGAAGGGCGTCTTGGTGGGCGCTGCGGCGAGCAGATCAAGCAGCATGGCGCGCGCTACTCCTTGGCGTAGGGGTTCTTGTTGGCTTTCAGGGTCACGCGCACCGGCACTGCATCGAAGCCGAGCTTTGCTCGGATGCCGTTCACCAGATAGCGCTCGTAGCTCTTGGGCAGCAGATCGAGGCGGGTGCCGAAGATCACGAAGCGCGGCGGGCGGGTGCCGGCCTGGGTGATGTAGCGCAGCTTGATGCGCTTGCCGCCGGGCGCGGGCGGCGGGTTGGCTTCGAGCGCATCGTCGAACCAGCGGTTCAAGGCCGAGGTCGGCACGCGCTTCGACCATGCCTCGCGGATTTCGAAAGCCCCGGCGAGCATCTGGTCGAGCCCCTTGCCGGTCTTGGCTGACACAGCGAACAGCGGCAGCCCGCGCACCTGGGCGAGGCCATCGTCCAATGCGGCGCGGATGCCGTTGAACAGCTTGCTCGCGTCCTCGGCCACGTCCCACTTGTTGATCGCGATCATCAGCGCGCGGCCTTCTTCAAGGACGAGGCTGGCGATCTTGAGGTCCTGATGTTCGAGGCCCTGCGTCGCATCGAGCAGCAGCACCACGACTTCGGCAAAGTCCACCGCGCGCCGCGCATCGGCGACCGAGAGCTTTTCGAGCTTCTCGGTGACGTTCTTCTTCTTGCGCATGCCCGCGGTGTCGATCAGCCGGATCTCGCGGGTCTCGCCCGTCTTCGGGTCGGTCCATTCCCAGTCGATCGCGATCGAATCGCGGGTGATTCCGGCTTCGGGGCCGGTCAGCAGACGATCCTCGCCCAGCAGGCGGTTGATGAGAGTGGACTTGCCCGCATTGGGCCGCCCGACGATGGCGAG
>CAZQOO010000068.1:0-11046 GCA_964594845.1 uncultured Porphyrobacter sp.
CGTCAACACGCCCGAGGGCAACTTCACCCAGCAGGTGCGGGTGATCGGCGCGACCGCGCAGCCCGCCTCTTTGCCGTTCCGCGCCAACATGACCGTGCTCGATGCGATGATCGCGGTCGGGGGCCTCAGCGAATTTGCCGCCGGCAACTCGGCCAAGCTGATCCGCCAGAACCGCGAGACCGGCAAGCAGGAGGAATACCGTCTGCGTTTGTCCGACCTGATCCGGCGCGGCGATGCCAGCGCCAATGTCATGCTGATGCCGGGGGATACCATCATCATTCCCGAGAGCCGGTTCTAAGGGGCGCCGCCGGGCATGAGCGAGATCTTCGAGGAACTGCGCGCGGCGCTGTGGTCGGTCTGGCACCGGCGCTGGCTGGCGATCGCGGTCGCCTGGGGCGTGTGCCTGCTGGGCTGGCTGGTGGTCAGCATGATCCCCAACACCTACGAGAGCAAGGCGCGCGTCTAAGTCGACGTCGAGGACGTGCTGTCCAAGCAGCTCGGCATTGCCGGTGACGGCAAGGAAGAGATCATGCGTGTGCGCCAGACCCTGTCGAGCGCCAAGAACCTCGAAAAGGTGATCACCGCCACCCGCCTCGGCGAAGGCGTGACCGATCGCGGCGCGCTCGATGCGATGACCGCCGAGCTGGAAAAGAAGGTCAAGGTGACGAGCGAGCAGGACAACCTGTTCGAGATCACTGCCGAAATCGGGCGCGGCGACCTGTCCGATGCCGAAAATGCCGTGCTGGCGCGGGATGTGGTGCAGAAGCTGCTCGACATCCTGCGCGAGGAGCATGTGGTCGGCAACCGCGCCGGGATCAGCTCGGCGATCGGCGATCTCGACCGCCAGCTCGAAGAGCGCAAGCGCGAACTGGAAGCGGCCGAACAACGCCGTCTGACCTTCGAGGCGCAGTATCCCGATCTGGTCGGCGGCTCTGACAGCCTGTCGAGCAAGGTCCAGGCGGCGCGTGCCGATCTGCGCGCGGTCGATGCCGATCTCGCCGCCGCCGAAAGCGCACTCGCCGCGATCTCGGGTCAGCTCGCGAATACCCCGCGGAGCATCACCGGCGGGCCGCAGGCGACCGGTCCGCGCGCCGCGCTCCAGCAGGCCCAGACCCAACTCGCCGAGCTGCGCTCGCGCGGGCTGACCGACAGCCACCCCGATGTGGTCGCCGTGACCAAGCAGGTTGCGCTGCTCGCGCGGCAAGCGGCGGCGGCCGGTGACGATGCCGGCGGCACGCCGAATCCGGCCTATGCGTCGCTGCTGGCGATCCGCACCGAGCGGCAGGCCAGCGTCGAGGCCTTGCAGGCCCGCCGCGCCGCGCTCCAGAGCGATTTCGCCGCGCTGATGGCGAGCCAGGCGTCCGAGCCGACCGTGGCCGCCGAAGCCAACCGCATCAGCCGCGATTACGACGTGCTGCGCGCCAACTACGAAAAGCTGCTGCAGGACCGCGAGGCGCTCCGTACCCGCGGCAAGGTCGAGGACAAGGCCAGCCAGTTCCGCTTCGACGTGATCCAGGAACCGAGCGTGCCGCAGAAGCCCGCCGCGCCCAACCGTCCGCTGCTGCTGCTCGGCGTGCTGATCGTCGGCCTCGGTGCCGGGGCCGCGGCGGCCTATGTGCTCGGCCAGCTCAAGTCGAGCTTCGCCACGCCGCAGAAGCTTGAACGTGCCTTCGATCTGCCGGTGATCGGCGCGATCTCGCTGACCATGTCGGATGCGGCGCGCGTGATGGAGAAGAAGCGGCTCAAGCAATTTGCCGGGGCCAGCGCCGGGCTGGTCGGCGTTTTCGTGATCCTGCTGGCGATCGAGATTGTCTCGATCGGGACGATTGCGTGAGGACAGGGGAAGCGCGATGACCGATCAGGGCAAGATCAACCGCGAAGGCGCGAGGCCGGCCTCGCTGTTCGAGCGGGCGGATTCGATGTTCGGGCTTGGGCCGGTGAATGCCGCGCCCAAGGTTCCGCCGGTGCCGCCGGTGCCCGCTGCGCTGCGCCGCACCCCGACGCCGCGCCCGGCCGCACCTGCGCCCCAACCAGTTCCGGCCACTCCGCTCGCTGCTGCGCGGGTTAGCGAGCCTGCGCCCGCACCGGCACCGCCGCCGGAAGCTCCGCGGGCGGTCGCCTTCGGCGGGCCGTTTGCCGCGGTCGACCGCGATCACCTGCGCGAGGGCGGCCTGCTGGTTCCCGAGGACCCGGTCACCGGGCTGCTGGAGGAGTTCCGCATCGTCAAGCGCGAGTTGCTCGCCGATGCCCGCGCTGACGAAAGCGGGCTCGCCCGCCGCATTCTCGTGTGTTCGCCCCATCCTGGCGAGGGCAAGACCTATTGCGCCACCAACCTCGCCATCGCGCTCGCTGCCGAGCGCGATCTCGAAGTGCTGCTGGTCGATGCCGACGTGGTCAAGCCGAGCGTCACCGAGCGGTTCGGGATCGCAGCCGAGCAGGGGTTGATGGACGCGCTCGCCGATCCTTCGATCGCGCCCGAAAGCCTGGTGATCCGCACCGATATCGACGGGCTGTTCGTGCTGCCCGCCGGCACCGCCTCCTCGCGCGACGCCGAATATCTCGCCAGCGCCCGTACCGGCGCGGTGCTCGACCGCCTGACCCAGGGTGCGCCGAACCGCATCCTGATCTTCGACACGCCGCCCGCGCTCGCCGCATCGCCTGCCGCCGAACTTGCCGCCCATGTCGGGCAGGCGCTGCTGGTGGTGCGCGCCGACGAGACTGCGCGCGCCGCGTTGGAGGACGCGCAGCAGCTGCTGTCGGCCTGCGGCGACATCAAGCTGCTGCTCAATGCCACGCGCTACAGCCCCACCGGGCGGCGCTTCGGCACCTATGGCGCAAAGGGGAAATGACCATGCGCGCTTCGATTCTCGCGCTGGCTGCGTTGGTCGCTGCCGCACCGGCGCTGGCCCAGCAACAGCCGATCGGCTCCGCTCAGGGGCAGGGGCAGGATGCCGGGACCGCCGGCGGCCAGCGCACCAACCGCGTGGTGCAGCCCTATATCGAAGTCGGACAGGTGCTTTCGGCCGAGCTATCCCCGGGCGATGACGTGCTCACCTTCACCACCATCGCGGTGGGTGTCGACGTCAACGTGCAGGGCCGCAACAGCGGCGCCGCCGTGTCGCTGCGCTACGAGCGCAACATCGGCTACGGCGATAACAGCATCGATACCGACACCATCAGCGGCGTCGCGCGCGGCACGCTGGCGCTGGTGCCCAACACGCTGAGCCTGGAAGCGGGGGCACTGGCGTCGCGCACCCGGGTCGATGCCGGGGGTGGCACCACCACCAATCCGCTGGTGCGCGAGGATGCCGAGAGCCGCTTCTACAGCCTCTATGCCGGGCCGAGCCTCAACACGCGCGTGGGCGATGTCGCCGTGCAGGGCGTGGCGCGGGTCGGCTACAACCGCTTCGAGAACGACGCGGTGCTGACCAATGCGCAAGGCCAGCCGGTCGACGTGTTCGACGACAGCGTCACCTATATGGGCCAGCTGCGCGCCGGATCGCGGCCGGGCGAACTCTTGCCGGTGGGCGTTGCGGTGACTGCGGGCGGGTTTCAGGAAGATATCTCCAACCTCGACCAGCGCGTGCGCGACGTTTTCGTGCGCGGCGATGTGACCGTGCCCGTCAGCCCGACCCTCGCGCTGGTGGGCGGCGTGGGTTACGAGAATGTCGAGATTTCCAGCCGCGATGCGCTGCGCGATGCCAATGGCGATCCGGTGATCGGCAATGACGGGCGCTTCGTCACTGATCCTGCCTCGCCGCGCATCCTCGCCTTCGATGTCGACGGCTTGCTGTGGGACGTGGGCGTGATGTGGCGGCCTTCCTCGCGCACCTCGCTCGAGGCGCGGGCGGGCGAGCGTTACGATTCGACCACCTATTACGGCACCTTCACCTACACCCCCAACCAGCGCAGCGCCTTCGCGCTGTCCGTCTATGACGGGGTGACCGGCTTCGGCGGGCTGCTCAACAATTCGCTCGCCGGCCTGTCGAGCGATTTCGAGGCGATCCGCAATCCCGTAACCGGCGATTTCGGCGGGCTCGTCAACGGCACCGAAGGGCAGTCGATCATCGGCGGGCTCGGCTCGGTGCGCTCGGCAGCGTTCCGCGGCCGCGGCGTGCGCGCTTCCTACCAGCGCATCATGGGGCGCACCACCGCGGCGATTGGGGCAGGCTATGACCGCCGCACCTTCATCGCCGCGCCGGGCACCGCGCTTGCGCAGCTCGATGGCCTGACCGACGAGAGCTACTACGTGATCGGCGGGCTGACCCGGCAGATCGGGCAGAATGCGAACCTCACCACCAACGCCTATGTCAACTGGTTCGACAGCGCCTCGCCCAATGGCGACGTCACCGCGATCGGCGGCTCGGCAGCCTACAACCAGTCGCTGACCCGCCGCCTCACCGCGCGCGCGGCGCTGGCACTCGATTATTTCGACAGCGAGTTCACCGCCGAAGACTTTGCCTTTGCGACCGCGCTGGTCGGCCTGCGCTACGATTTCTGATTGGGGAGCGAGACGCTCATGTACGAACAATATTACGGCTTCAACGCCCGGCCTTTCCAGCTGACGCCCGATCCGCAGTTCTATTTCGAGAGCGCCAGCCACAGGAAGGCGATGAGCTATCTCGGCTATGGCCTCGGGCAGGGCGAGGGGTTCATCGTCATCACCGGCGAGGTCGGGGCGGGCAAGTCGACGCTGGTCGCGCACCTGATGGAGCGGATCGACCCGGCGGCGCTGACCGTGGCGCAGGTCGTCACCAGCGCGCTTGACGGGGCCGAGCTGGTGCATGTCGTCGCGCAGGCCTTCGGGCTGGCGGTCGAGGGCCATGACAAGGCCGGCGCGCTCGGCGCGATCGAGCGCTTCCTGCAGGACGAGGCCCGAGCAGGGCGCCGCTGCCTGCTGGTGGTGGACGAGTGCCAGAACCTTGATCTCGCCGCGCTCGAGGAGCTGCGGATGCTGTCGAACTTCCAGCTCGGTTCGCACCCGCTGCTCCAGAGCCTGCTGCTCGGCCAGCCCGAATTCCGCCGCACGCTGGCCCACCACCCGGGGCTCGAACAGCTGCGCCAGCGGATCATCGCCTCGCACCATCTCGAAGCGCTCGATGACGGCGAGGTCGAGGACTATGTCCGCCATCGCCTCGGCCATGTCGGGTGGAGCGATCATCCGGCCCTCTCCGAAGGCCTGCTGGCCGCGCTCTATCGCCACACCGACGGTATTCCGCGGCGGGTCAACCAGGTGATGAACCGCCTGCTGCTGCTTGGCGCGATCGAGGAGCGGGCCGAGCTGACGCTGGCGATGCTGGACGAGGTGGTGGCCGAAATGGCGGTCGACCAGACCCGGGGCGCGCATGGCCGCGGCGATCTGCGCGCAGCCCCAGCGGCCCCCGTGGTGCCTGACATGGCTGCCGGGGCCGATAGCCTGCCTGCTGCCGAAGTCGCCGCGCTGCTCGCCACCCGCGACGCCCGCACCGCCGAGCTCGAAGCCGCGATCAGCGCGCTGCAGGCTGCCGGGATAGGCCCTGGCGAGGGCACGGACGAGGCGCTATCGCCCGAAGAAGTCCGCCTTGCCGAGGCCCGCTTTGCCGCCGAACTCGAACGCATCGAGGCGCGGCTCGAGGAGCAGGAGCAATCCTTCCGCCACGTGCTGACCATGCTGATCGAGTGGCTCGAGGAAGACCCGTCGCGCGAGGCCGCGTGACGTGAACGCGCCGCATGGTTCCTTTCCCGAGGTGTCCCGCCCGGACCCGCGAATCGTCAACGGCCTGTCGGTCGATGTCGAGGACTGGTTCCAGGTCGGCGCCTTCGAGAACGTGATCGCGCGCGGCGAGTGGGATGCGATCCGTACCCGGGTCGAAAGCAATGTCGATCGCATCATCGACCTGTTTGCCGAGGCCGATGTGCGCGCGACCTTCTTCACGCTGGGCTGGGTCGCGAGGCGCCATCCGGCGATGATCCGCCGCATTGCCGAGGCCGGGCACGAAATCGCCAGCCACGGCTATGATCACGCCCGCGTCTTCACCTTCACCCGCAGCGAATTTGCCGAGGACATCCGCAAGGCGCGGGCGATCCTCGAAGACGCCTCGGGCGTGGCCGTCACCGGCTATCGCGCGCCGAGCTTCTCGATCGACCAGCGCACGCCCTGGGCTTTCGCCGAACTGGCCGAACAGGGCTATGCCTATTCCTCCAGCGTCGCGCCGGTGGTGCATGATCACTATGGCTGGCCGGAAGCCCCGCGCTTTGCTTTCCGCCCGCTGCCGTGGTCGTCGCTGGTCGAGCTGCCGGTGACCACCGCGCTGCTTGGCGGCAGGCGCGTGGCGGCCGGCGGGGGCGGGTTCTTCCGGGTGCTGCCCTATGGCTTCTCGCGCTGGGCGATCCGGCAGGTGAACCGCACCGAAGGCCGCCCGGCGGTGTTCTATTTCCACCCGTGGGAGATCGATCCCGATCAGCCGCGCGTCGGCCATGCGCCGCTGCGCTCGCGCCTGCGGCACTACACCGGTCTTGCCGGAATGGCGGACAAGCTGCGTGCGCTGGTGCACGAATTCCGCTGGGGCAGGATGGACATGATCGCCCACCGCGAGGCGGCGCGCGCGGGGGAATTGCCTGCGCCCGCGGCCGGAGCGGAGGAGATGACGGCATGAACGCGCCGGTGAAGGCCGGGCATCAGGTGCGCGCGCTGGACTGGAACGATCCGGCCGAGCTGCGCCGCATCGAGGGCTTTGTCGCCGATGCCGGGGCAAGCCTGTTCCATCGCCCCGCATGGCTGCGGGCGGTCGCCGCCGGCGCCGGCCAGCGCGCGGCGGGGCTGGTGTGCGAGCGGCTCGGCGTCGTCGCGGGCTGGCTCCCGCTTACCGAGGTGCGCTCGGCGCTGTTCGGCAAGGCGCTGGTGTCGAGCGGGTTCGGGGTTGGCGGCGGCATTCTGGCTGACAGCCCCGAGGTCGCTCGCGCGCTCTGCGAGGCAGCCGAACGTCATGCCCTGTCCGGAGGCTTTGCCGGCATCGAGCTGCGTGGGGAGCCGATCCCGGAGCACTGGGAGACGTGGTCCGACAAGCATTGCGGCTTCCTGCGCCCGCTGGCGACAAGCGACGAGGCCGAACTCAATGCCATCCCGCGCAAGGCCCGCGCCGAGGTGCGCAAGGGCCTTGCTCTCAATCACCGCGTGACCATCGGCCGCGCGCGCGAGGATCTCGCCGCGCATTTCGTCTGCTACAGCGAGAGCGTGCGCAATCTTGGCACGCCGGTGTTTCCGCGCAGCCTGTTTGCGGCGATGCTGGAGGCCTTTCCCGAGAGCAGCGACATCCTCACCGTGTGGGACGGCGCGCGTCCGCTGGCGAGTGTTCTCAGCTTCTACCACGATGGCGCGGTGATGCCCTTCTGGGGCGGGGGCGTGTTCGCCGCGCGTGCGGCGCGCGCCAACGAGCGGATGTATTACGAATTGATGCTCCATGCCCGTCGGCAGGGCATGACCCGGTTCGATTTCGGGCGCTCCAAGACCGGGAGCGGGCCTTTCTCATTCAAGAAGAACTGGGGCTTTGCGCCCGAGCCGCTCACCTATGGCGCATGGACCGCACCCGGCGCGAAGGGGCGCAATATCGACCCGACCGACGCCAGCTATTCGCGCAAGATCGAATTGTGGAAGAAACTGCCGCTGCCGCTCGCCAACACTCTGGGGCCGTGGATCGCGCGTGGGCTGGCCTAGGGGACTGGCGTGATGGGCGACATCCTGTTTCTCGCGCACCGCGTGCCGTTCCCGCCCGATCGCGGCGACCGCATCCGCTCGCACCATCTGCTGAAAGCGCTCGCGCAGGCAGGTCCGGTTCATGTCGGCTGCTTCGGCGAGGGCGATGCTGCGGCGGAAGCCGCTCTGGCGGACATCGCCGCAAGCCATTGCATCGTTCCGCGGACCAAGCCGCTGCCGCTGGCGGGCATCGAGGCGGTGCTGGCAGGCAAGCCGGTCAGCCTCACCGCCTTCCATTCGCGCCAGCTCGAAGGCTGGGTGCGCGAAACGATTGCTCGTCATCAGATCGAGGCGATCGTCGTCTTCTCGGGGCAGATGGGGCAATACATCCCTGCGGACTTCGCCGGGCGGGTGGTGATCGACCTGTGCGACGTCGATAGCGCCAAGTTTGCGAGCTACGCCGCCAATGGCGAGCGCGTGTGGCTCAATGCCCGCGAGGCGCGGCTGCTGGCAGTCGAGGAGGAACGCCTCGGCCGGCGTACCGATGCGACGATCCTGATCTCCGAGGCCGAGGCTGCGCTCTACCGCTCGCGGCTGCGCGATCCGGCCGGGGTGAACGTGCAGGTGATCGGCAACGGCATTGACGCAGGCCTGTTCGATCCGGCGGCGGTTCGTCCCCATCCGGTGCTGGCAGGGCAGCCCGGGCCGCATTTCGTCTTCACCGGCCAGATGGACTACCGCCCCAACGAGCAGGCGGCGCTGTGGGTGATCGCGGCGCTGATGCCGGTTCTGCGCCAGCGCTTTCCCGACGCCCTGTTCCATGTCGTCGGACGCAATCCCACCGCAAAGCTCATGGCGCATCACGGCGAGCCGGGTGTGCAGGTATGGGGCGAGGTGCCCGATGTGCGCCCCTTCATTGCGGCCGCCAACGCCGTGCTCGCCCCGTTGCTGATCGCGCGCGGCGTGCAGAACAAGGTGCTCGAAGCGATGGCGATGGCCAAGCCCGTGGTGCTCACGCCCGAGGCGGCAACGGGCATTGCGGCGCTCGACGGCGAACACTGGCTGGTGAGCCCGCCCGATCCGCAGATCATGGCAGGGCGGATCGAAGCCCTGCTGGCCGACCCGCAGGCACCGGCGCGCACCGGCGCTGCGGCGCGTCGCTTCGTGCTCGATCATCATGGCTGGGAAGCGATGCTGGCACCGCTTGGCGGTCTGGTCGGCCGGGACGCAGAGCGCGTGCGCCATGCCGCCTGAGCCTGCCGCACTCGGCTTCTCTGAAACCGCGCCGGTTTCGCGCATTCCTGTCGCATGGCGCAGCGCATTGGCGGCGCTGGCGGCGGCGGCGTCCGCTCTGGTCGCAGCCACGGCGCCAAGCTGGGGCGAGATGCTGCACCAGTGGTGGAACATCGACACCTACAACCACCTGTTGCTGGTGCCCTTCATCATGGGCTGGCTGGTAATGCTAAAGTCGGGCGAGCTGGCGACAATCGCGCCGCGTCCCTTCGCGCCGGGTCTGCTGCTGGTCGCCGCCGCGCTGAGCCTGTGGTGGGCGGGGCAGGCGAGCGGGATCAACCTCGTCGCCCATGCCGGAGCGGTGGGCGTGCTGCAGGCGGCGGTGGTGAGCGTGCTCGGCCTGCGTGCGGCGCTGTTGCTTGCCCTGCCGCTTGCCCTTGCCGCCTTCCTCGTGCCCTTCGGCGACGAGATCATCCCCCCGCTGCAATTCATCACCGCCGACATCGCCATCGCGCTCACGCACTGGAGCGGGATCGAGGCGAATATCGCGGGGATCCACATCCACACGCCAGCAGGCCTGTTCATCGTCGCCGAGGCCTGCTCGGGGGTGAAGTTCCTGATCGCGATGGTGACCCTCGGCGTGCTGGTGTGCTTCACCCGGTTCGACAGCTGGTCGCGCCGCGCGGTGTTCATGGCGGCCTGCATCATCGTGCCGATCCTCGCCAACGGCGCGCGCGCATGGGCGACGATCTATGTCGCGCAGTTCATCGGGGCCGAGCGCGCGACCGGGTTCGATCACATCGTCTATGGCTGGATCTTCTTCGCCATCGTCGTGGCGATGCTGCTGGGCGGGGCATGGCGCTTTTTCGAGCGCGAGCCGGAAGATTATGGCTGGAGAGCCAATGATCTGGCCCGCGTCAGGTGGCTTGCACGCGCCGAGGGTGGCAGCATCGCGCCGACCGGGGCTGCGCTTGCGGTGATTGCCCTTGCCGCGATTGCCGCACTGGCCGCGCTGCTCTAGGCGGCAAGACCATGTGCGGGATTGCCGGGATCTTCCATGCCGAAACCCCCAAGCCGGTCGATCCGTCACGGGTCGAGCGGATGTGTGATGCGCTCGCGCACCGGGGGCCTGACGGGGCGGGGGTGTGGACCGATCACGGGGTCGGCCTCGGCCATCGTCGCCTGTCGATCATCGACCTCGCCGGATCGCCGCAGCCGATGCATTCGGCCGATGGCCGCGCAGTGATCGTCTTCAACGGCGAGATCTACAACTTCCGCGAATTGCGCCGCGAGCTGGAGCAGGCGGGTTTCACGTTCCGCACCTCGGGCGACACCGAGGTGATCCTCGCCGCCTGGCGGCGCTGGGGCGTGGATTGCCTCAAGCGGCTTGACGGGATGTTCGCCTTTGCGATCTTTGACCGTGACAAGCGCCAGCTGTTTCTCGCCCGCGACCGGTTCGGGGTGAAGCCGCTGTTCATCGCGCACCTTTCGGACGGGTCGATTGCCTTTGCTTCCGAGCTCAAGGGCCTTCTTGCGCACCCGCTGCTGCGCCGCCGCGTGAACCCGCAGGCAATCGAGGCCTATATGGCCTGGGGCTATGTGCCGGACAGCCATTCCATGCTGGCCGGTGTCGAGAAGCTTGCCGCGGGGCATTTCTGGCTGCTGGAGCAGGGCAAGGCCCCGGGCCGTCCGCAACGCTGGTGGGACATCGACTTCACCGAGCGCGCGAAAGGCAGCGAGGCGGATCTCTCCGCGCAGCTGGTCCACCTGCTGCGCGAGGGCGTGCGCTCGCGGATGGTGGCCGATGTGCCGCTTGGCGCGTTCCTGTCGGGCGGGGTGGATAGCTCGGGCGTGGTCGCGCTGATGAGCGAGGCGAGCGCGCAGCCGGTGCAGACCTGCTCGATCGGTTTCGATGTCGCCGCCTATGACGAGACGAATTACGCCCGACAGGTCGCCGCCAAATTCGGTACCGACCATGCCGAGCGCATCGTCGCCACCGACGATTTCGCTGCCATCGACACGCTTGCGGCAATGTTCGACGAGCCTTTCGCCGACGCCTCCGCCCTGCCGACATGGCGCGTGTGCCAGCTGGCGCGCGAGCGGGTGACGGTGGCACTCTCGGGAGACGGGGCGGACGAGGC
>CAZQOO010000068.1:11146-12575 GCA_964594845.1 uncultured Porphyrobacter sp.
GGCTTCCGCGCCGAGGACGAGCTGATTGCCCTGATGCGCGCCGCGCCGGGCCGCTCGGGGCTCGACCGGGCGCAATATGCCGATCTTACCTTCTGGATGCCGGGCGATATCCTCACCAAGGTCGACCGCACCAGCATGGCGGTGAGCCTCGAAGCACGCGAGCCGCTGCTCGATCACCGCCTGGTGGAGTTTGCCGCGCGCCTTCCCGACGGGATGCGGGTGAAGGGCAGCACCGGCAAACATCTTCTCAAGAAGTCGCTCGAACGCTATCTGCCCCGCGACATCCTCTACCGTCCCAAGCAGGGCTTCGTCACGCCGATCGCGGAATGGCTGAGGGGGCCGCTGGCGGGCGCGGCGCGGGGGATTGCAAGCGGCGGGCTGGCGCAGACCGGGTTCTTCGATGCCACGGCCATCAGCGCCATGGCCGAAGCCCATATCGCCGGCCGCGCCGACCATTCGCGCACGCTCTGGCAATTGCTGATGCTTGAGAAGTCGCTCGGCCAGCTCGGGGTTTCGGCCTAGCCCTCGGCGCCGTGGCCGAGCGCCATGTAGGCATCCGACTGCATCTCGTTCAGCCGGCTGACGGTGCGCTCGAATTCGAAGGCACCGTCGCCCGCCTGATAGAGTTCCTCCGGTGCGGCGGCGGCGGTCACGAACAGCTTCACGCGGTGCTCGTAGAGCGCGTCGATCAGCTTGGTGAAGCGGATCGCCTCGTTGCGGTTTTCCGGCCCCATCTTCGGAATTCCGACCAGAATCACCGTGTGATAGGCCTGCGCGATGGCCAGGTAATCGGCAGCGCCGCGGTTCTCGCCGCACAGCTTCCGGAAGCTGAACACGCCCACGCCCTTCAGGCTCTTGGGCACATGCAGCGTGCGTCCGCCGCCGAGGTCAAGTTCGCCCGAGGGGACGTGGGCGGCGTCCTCGGGTTCGAAGTCGGTCAGGCGGAAGAAGGCTTCGCGCACCTGCGCCGTCGCCGCATCGCCGATCGGGGCGTGCCACATGGCCAGCCCGCCGATACGGTCGAGCCGGTAGTCGGTCGGGCCGTTCAAACTCAGCACATCCATCCGCGCCTCGACCAGATCGATGAAGGGCAGGAACAGCGAACGGTTCAATCCGTCCTTGTAGAGATCGCGCGGAGGCCGGTTGGAGGTGGTGACGATCACCGTGCCCGCGCCCATGAGCGCGGTGAAGAAGCGGCCCATGATCGCCGCGTCCGCGGTGTTGGTGACCACCATCTCGTCAAAGGCAAGGCACTTGAGGCCTGCTGCCATGTCCAGCGCGACCGCGATCAGCGGGTCGGGTCGCTGCGCCTTGCGCGCCTCGGCGATCCGGCGGTCGACTTCGAGCATGAAGGCGTGGAAGTGCACGCGGCGCTTGGCGGCGACGCCCAGTGTCTCGACGAACAAGTCCATCAGCATCGACTTGCCGC
>CAZQOO010000069.1:0-3248 GCA_964594845.1 uncultured Porphyrobacter sp.
TCGTCTCGCTCGCCTTTGCCGGGCAGGCCCCCGAGCAGACCAGCCTCGAAGACGCGCTGCTGCCGCCGCGGGGCGAGATCACCGACCGCAACGGCGTCCCGCTGGCGCGCGCCTTTCCCGCCTATGCCCTGTGGTTCGATCCCAAGGCGATGGGCGATACCGGTTCGCCGCTGGTGCGCAGTCCCGCCGAGGTTGCGCGCGCATTGAAGGCGATCTTCCCCGATATCGACGAGGCCCGCATGGCCCGCCGCCTTGCCTCGGGCCGCGCGGGCTATCTGCGCCGTCGCATCCTGCCCGAGGAAGCCAACAAGGTCTTCGCGCTGGGCGAGGTCGCACTGGAAATCCCGCGCGAAACCGATCGCCACTATCCGCAAGGCACGCTGGCGGCGCATGTGCTGGGCTATGTGGTCGAGGACGAGGGCGGCAAGATCGGGATGGAGCAGGTGCTCGACAAGCAGCTGTCCGATCCCGATCTGCGCGGCCAGCCGGTGTCGCTCTCGCTCGACGTGCGGGTGCAGGGCGCGCTCGAGGACGAACTGCGCCGCGGGATGCTGGCGACCAATGCGATCGGTGCGGCCGGTATCGTGCTCGATGTCGATACCGGCGAGGTGATGGCAATGGCTTCCCTGCCCGAGTTCGATCCCAATGTGGCAGGCGCGAGCGGCGCAAAGAACGTCTTCAACCGCGTCACCAACGGGGTCTACGAGCTTGGCTCGACCTTCAAGCCCCTGACGGTGGCAGCCGCGATGGATGCAGGGGTGGTGCGCGATCTGGGCCAGCCCTGGAATGCTGCGCCGGTGCCGGTGGGCAGCCGCACGATCAAGGATTCGCACCCGATGGGCGCGAGCCTCAACGTGCCGCAGGCGCTGGTCCATTCCTCCAACACCGTCACGGCGCGGGTGGCCGATGCGCTCGGGGCGGAACGGATGCGCCGCGCCATGATTGATCTGGGCATGGACCGCCGACCCTTCATCGAACTGCCGGCCCGCGGCAAGCCGATCTTTCCGCAGGGCCCGTGGAGCCGCGTCACCAACATGACGGTCGGCTTCGGGCACGGGCTGGCGGTCAGCCCGCTGCATCTGGCGAGCGCCTATGCGGCGATGGTCAATGGCGGGATCTGGCGGCCGACCACGCTAATGAAGCTCGATCCGGCCGATGTGCCGCGCGGGCGGCGGGTGTTCAAGGAATCGACCTCCTCGCGCATGCGCCAGATGCTGCGGATGATCTCGCTCTACGGCACGGGACGCAGCGCCGATGCGCCGGGTTACCGGGTGGGCGGCAAGACCGGCTCGGCGGAAAAGGCCGGGCGCGGAGGCTACAACAAGACTTCGCTGGTGTCCTCCTTCGCCGCCGCCTTCCCGATGGACGCGCCGCGCTATGTGGTGGTGGTGGTGGTCGACGAGCCCAAGGGCACGCTCGCTTCGAGCTTCCAGCGCACCGCCGCCTTCACCGCCGCGCCGGTGGTGGGCCGGCTGGTGCCGCGCATCGGCCCGATGCTGGGCGTGCAGCCCGACGAAAGCCGCGACGTCGACATCTCCGATCTCGCCTATCTCGTGGACAAGCACTGATGCGGCTCGGTGATCTGCTGGAGCGTGCGGGGCTGCCGCCTGCCGGAGTGGGCGAGGCTGCCGTCACAGGCTTTGCCATCGATCACCGCAAGGTCGCCCCCGGCACCGTGTTCGGCGCCTTTGCCGGCGCGAAGTTCAACGGCGAGGATTTCATTCCGGCCGCGATTGCGGCGGGTGCCGTGGCGATCGTGGCGCGGCCCGAGGCGTGCGTCGAAGGCGCGCTGCACATTGCCGATGTCGAACCGCGCAGGGCTTTCGCACGGCTCGCAGCCGGCTTCTTCGCGCCGGTTCCCGAAACCGTCGTCGCGGTCACCGGCACCAACGGCAAGACCTCCACCGTCGAGATGACCCGCCAGATCTGGCGCATGGGCGGCGAACGGGCGGCGAGCATCGGGACGCTCGGAGTGACGACCCCTGACGGGAGCATTGCGACCGGGCTGACCACCCCCGACATCGTCACCTTTCTTGCCAACATGGCAGGGCTGGCGCGCGAGGGTGTGACCCATGTCGCCTACGAGGCATCGAGCCACGGCCTGGACCAGTTTCGCAACGAGGGGCTGAGGGTCTCGGCCAGTGCCTTCACCAATTTCAGCCGCGATCATCTCGACTATCACGGCACGATGGAGGCCTATTTCGCGGCCAAGATGCGGCTGTTCACCGAGGTGGTCGCCCCCGGCAGTCCCGCGGTTATTTATGACGCGGACGACGGTTCGGAATGGACCGCCAGAGCGATCGCACAGGCTCGGGCGCGCGGGCTCGATGTGCGGACCGTGGGCGAAGGCGGCCACTTCCTGCGGCTCGTCAAGCGCGAACCCGGCCAGCTCGGACAGTGTATCGAGATCACCCACGAGGACTGGCGGTGGAAGTTCAATCTGCCGCTGATCGGTGCCTATCAGGCTGCCAATGCGCTGGTCGCAGCCGGTCTTGCCATTTCGACCGGAATGGAAATCATGCGGGTGCTGGACGCACTGACCCGGCTGCAACCCGTGCGGGGACGGCTCGAGCGCGCGGCGATCAATTTCGCCGGGGCACCGGCCTATGTCGACTATGCCCACACCCCCGATGCGCTGGAAGCCGCGATTGCCGCGCTGCGCCCGCATGTGGCCGAAGGCGGGCGGCTGATCGTGGTGTTCGGTGCGGGCGGGGACCGCGATGTCGGCAAACGTCCTCAAATGGGCGAAGTCGCCGCGCGCGCGGCTGACCTTGCCATCGTTACCGACGACAATCCCCGCAGCGAGGATCCCGCCAGCATCCGTGCTGCGATCATGGCGGGGGGCGCAGGGCTTCGCGAAATCGGTGATCGCCGCGCGGCTATTGCTGCCGCCATTGCGGAAGCCGGCGCGCGCGACATTGTGCTGATCGCGGGCAAGGGCCACGAGCAGGGCCAGATTTTCGGATCAGGAGAGAGCATGCGGATCGAGGCATTCGACGATGTCGAAGTGGCGCGCGAATGCGCGGGAGGCCAGGTGACATGAACGCACCCGTTGCCCACGCATTGCTGCATCATTGGCCGGTCGTTGCCCGCGATGCGCTGCCCCTTGCGCTATGGACGGCGGCTGAAATCGAGGCCGCTTGCGGTGGCACCGCCAGCCATGATTTTCAGGCATCGGGCGTCGAAATGGACTCGCGCGATGTGAAATCCGGCGATCTGTTCGTCGCGCTCAAGGGCGAGGCGATGGA
>CAZQOO010000069.1:3348-8862 GCA_964594845.1 uncultured Porphyrobacter sp.
CATCGCTCGGTGCGCAGCTACAACAACCATGTCGGCGTGCCGCTCAGCCTTGCGCGCCTGCCTGCCCGCGCCAGGTTCGGCGTATTCGAGATGGGCATGAACCACCGGCACGAGATCGCGCCGCTCAGCGACCATGTCCGCCCGCATGTGGCGCTGATCACCACGATCGCGCCTGCGCATATCGAGAACCTCGGCAGCCTTGCCGCGATTGCCGACGAAAAGTCCGACATCTTCAAGGGACTGGTGCCGGGCGGCACCGCGATCATTCCGGCCGACAGCGAATGGGCCGACCGCATGATCGGCCACGCCCGCGATTGCGGCGCCGAGATCGTCACCTTCGGGCGCGCCGCCCATGCCGATGTGCGGCTGCTCGACGCGATTCCGGCGGCGGGCGGCGGCGCGCTGGTGACCGCCGATCTCGGCGACCGGCGGATCTGTTACACGATCGCCGAGCCGGGCGAGCACTGGATCGTCAATTCGCTGGGCGTGATGGCCGCCGTGCGCGCGGCGGGCGGCGATCTGGGCGCGGCGGGCCTCGCGCTGGCCGAAATGGGCGGCCTGAAGGGCCGCGGCGCCCGGCACACCATCGCGGTTGCCGGCGGCACGGCACTGCTGATCGACGAGAGCTACAACGCCAACCCCGCCTCGATGCGCGCGACCCTCAAGGCGCTGGCGGCTACCACCGCCACCCGCCGCCTTGCGGTGCTGGGCAGCATGAAGGAGCTCGGCGACTTTGCCGACGCCTTCCACCGCCAGCTGGCCGAGCCGCTGGCCGAGGCCGGCGTCACCCATGCGGTCCTTGTCGGCGAGGAGATGCGCGCGCTTGCCGAGGAACTGGGGAAACTCTCCGACGCTCCGCTTGGCAAGGCCATTGCCTTCGCGCATTGCACAAGCCCTGCCGAAGCCATCGCGGCGCTCGGGCAAATCGGTCTTGCCCCGGGGGACGCGGTGCTGGTCAAGGGCTCCAACTCGGTCGGTCTGGGCCGGCTCGTGACACATTTTACCGAAAACGCCCCTGCCGGGACCGCAGCAGGAGGCTGAGGCCCGCCGCACCAACTGGTGCCAAGGTCGCCGAGGAACGACTGAATGCTGTATCTGCTTGCCGAATGGCTGGGCTTCGAAGGCATCTTCAATCTGGTGCGCTACCAGAGCTTCCGTGCGGGCGCGACACTGATGACGGCGCTTCTGATCGGCCTGATCATCGGTCCGCGCTTCATCAATTTGCTGCGCGTGCGGCAGGGCAAGGGCCAGCCGATCCGCGAGGACGGCCCGCAGTCGCACCTCGCCAAGCGCGGCACGCCGACCATGGGCGGCCTGATGATCCTGACGGCGCTGACGCTCTCCCTGCTGCTGTGGATGAACCTGTCGAGCCCCTTCGTCTGGGCCTGTCTCGCGGTGACGATCGGCTTCGGTTTCATCGGGTTCCTCGACGATTATGACAAGGTGTCGAAGAACAGCCATGCGGGCGTTCCGGCCCGGGTGCGGCTGGCGGGCGAATTCGTGGTGGCCGGCCTTGCTGCCTGGATCATCGTCAGCCAGATCAACACCAATCTCTATCTGCCCTTCCTGTCGGGCGTCAGCATCCCGCTGGGGCCGGCCTATTACGTCTTTGCCGCCTTCGTGATTGTCGGCGCGGGCAATGCGGTGAACCTCACCGACGGCCTTGACGGGCTTGCGATCATGCCGGTGATCATCGCCAGCGGCACCTTCGCCATCATCGCCTATCTGGTGGGCCGGGCGGATTTCAGCACCTATCTCGGCATCCCGCATGTGCCGGGCGCAGGCGAGCTGGCGATCTTCTGCGCGGCGATCATGGGGGCAGGGCTGGCCTTCCTGTGGTTCAATGCGCCGCCGGCTGCGGTGTTCATGGGGGACACCGGTTCACTGGCCCTCGGGGGTGCGCTTGGCGCAATCGCGGTCGCCTCGCATCACGAGGTCGTGCTTGCGATCGTCGGCGGGCTGTTCGTGCTCGAAGCGGTCAGCGTGATCGTGCAGGTGTTCTGGTTCAAGCGCACCGGCAAGCGGGTGTTCCGCATGGCGCCCATCCACCACCATTTCGAACAGCTCGGCTGGAGCGAGAGCAAGGTCGTGATCCGCTTCTGGATCATCGCCATCGTGCTGGCGCTGATCGGCCTTTCGACGCTGAAGCTGAGGTAGCGCTGCGGATGATCGTCTCCCCCGCCTTTGCCGGAAAGCGCTTCGCGGTGCTGGGCCTCGCCCGTTCGGGCGCGGCCGCCGCCGAGGCGCTGCTGGCAAGCGGGGCGGAGGTGATCGCGTGGGACCGCCAGCCGCATGCGCGCGAGCCGTTTGAAGGCCGCTGCCGGCTGATCGACCCGCTTGAACTCGATCTCACCGGTTTTGCCGGCGTGGTGGTCTCGCCCGGCGTTCCGCTCAACAGCCACCCGATCGGGCCGCACGTGTGGCAATACGGGCTGCCGGTGATCGGCGATATCGAGCTGTTCGCCATGGCCCGCGCCCATCTGCCGCCGCATCGCGTGGTCGGCATCACCGGCACCAACGGCAAGTCGACCACCACCGCGCTCACCCACCACATCCTGCAAACCGCAGGCGTGCCGAGCCTGATGGGCGGCAATATCGGCGATCCGATCCTCGGGCAGGAGCCCTTGCCGGAGGGCGGTGTGTATGTGCTCGAACTGTCGAGCTTCCAGATCGATCTCACCTTCACGCTCGATTGCGACATCGCGGCACTGACCAACATCACCCCCGATCACCTCGATCGCTATGCCGATTTCGCGGCCTATGCGGCCTCGAAGGAGCGGCTGTTCCAGATGCAGGAGCGCGGGACAGCGGTGATCTGCGACGAGGACGAGCCGACCCAAGCCATTGCCGAGGGGCTGGAGACGGCGGGCAAGCCGCTGGTGCGGGTCAAGTCGGCCGATCTCGAAGCGGCGGGGCTGGCCGAGGGCCGCTCGCCCTCGCTCGCCGGGCCGCACAATGCCCAGAATGCGGCGGTGGCGGTGGCGATCTGCCGCCAGCTTGGCCTCAGCGAAGCGCAGATCGCGCAAGGCCTTGCGACCTATCAGGGGCTGCCGCACCGGATGGAGCGGGTGTGCGAGGCGGGCGGCGTCCTCTACATCAACGACAGCAAGGCGACCAACGCCGCCTCGGCCGCGCCCGCGCTCGCCGCCTTTCCGCCCGATCCTGCGGTCAACGGCGCGGCCCCGCGCATCCACTGGATCGTCGGCGGCCTGCCCAAGGAAGACGGCCTCGGCGCCTGCGCCGATCATCTCGGCAATGTCGCGGCAGCCTACACCGTGGGCGAGGCCGGGCCAATGTTCGCCGATCTGCTGGAGGCTGCGGGGGTCGCGGTCGAACGCTGCGAGCTCATCAGCGAGGCGGTGCGGCGTGCGCGCGATGCCGCCCGCCCGGGCGAGGTGGTGCTGCTCTCGCCCGCCTGTGCCTCCTACGACCAGTTCCGCGATTACGAGAAGCGCGGCACCCACTTCCGCCAGATGGTCGGCGCGATGACCGGCTGCGACGTTGACAGCGCGGGACGGAGCATCCTGCCATGAACAGCGCCGCCAATCCTGCGCGTGCCGGCTCGGGCACCTATCTCCCGCCTGCGGTGGTCCAGCGCCGCTGGCGCGACAATCTGCGGATCTGGTGGCGCGAGATCGACAAGGTGCTGCTCGGCCTGATCGTGGCGCTGATGGGCATCGGGGTGCTGGCGGTAGCCGCCGCCTCGCCCGCCAGCGCCGACCAGCTCTCGACCGCGCGCGTCACGCTCGATGAATTCATGTTCTTCAAGCGCCACGTGGTGTTCCAGCTGTTCGGCCTGTCGCTGATGCTGGGCCTGTCGTTCCTCTCGCGTGATCAGGCGCGGCGGCTGGGCATTCTGGTGGGCGTGATCATGCTCGCGCTCTTGTTCGTGGTGCCGGTCATCGGCGAGGAGAAGAATGGTGCGCGCCGCTGGATCAATGTCGGCATGAGCCTGCAGCCATCCGAATTCCTCAAGCCCGGCTTCGCGATCATCTGCGCCTGGGTGCTGAGCTGGAAGCTGCGCGATGCGAGCCTGCCGGTGATCGGCTTCGTCACCGGCTTCATGGCGCTGGTTGCAGCGCTGCTGATGGCGCAGCCCAACCTTGGCGATGCGATCCTGTTCGGCGGCATCTGGCTGGTGATGGTGCTGCTGGCGGGCGTGGCGTGGCAGCGCATCGCCGGACTGATCGGCGCGGGTGTGGCCGCGCTGACGCTGGCCTATCTGTTCTACGACAATGCCCGCCACCGCATCGACAGTTTCCTCGGAGGCGGCACTGCCTTCGATCAGGTCGATCTGGCGCAGCGCACCATCTCGGCCGGTGGGTGGACCGGCAGCGGCTTGTGGCTCGGCGTGCGCAAGATGAACCTGCCTGAGGCGCATACCGACTACATCTTCTCGGTGATCGGCGAGGAATTCGGCCTGCTCACCTGCGGGCTGATCGTCGCGCTCTATGCTGCGCTGGTGATCCGCGCGCTGATGCGGATGGTGGGCGAGGACAACCTCTTCGCGCTGCTGGCAGGCGTCGGGCTTGTCACCCAGTTCGGCGGGCAGGCCTTCATCAACATCCTCGTCAATCTCAAGCTGTTCCCCTCCAAGGGGATGACCTTGCCGCTGATCTCCTATGGCGGCTCATCGACACTGGCGGTGTGCTTCACGCTTGGGCTATTGCTGGCGATCACCCGGCGCAATCCGTTCCTTGCCCGCGAGGCGGGGGGGCTGCGCGACCTGATCGAACGCAAGGATCTGAGCGCATGACCCAGCAGCCCAGGAGCGGGGCCACCCGCCATTACGTGCTCGCCGCCGGCGGTACCGGCGGCCACCTGATCCCCGCCTTCGCGCTCGCTGCCGAGCTCAACGCGCGCGGGCATCACGTGGCCCTCATCACCGACGAGCGCGGGGCGAACATCCCCGGCAAGCCCGACTATCTCACCGCCCATGTCCTGCCCGCAGGGCGGTTCGGCAAGAACCCGCTCGGCTGGCCCGCGGGCGTTCGCGCGGTGCTCGAAGGGCGGCGCATGGCGCTGCGCCTGTTCGAGGCGTTCGAGCCTTCCGCCATCGTCGGCTTCGGCGGCTATCCCGCGCTCCCCGCGCTGCTCGCTGCGACCTCGGCCAGGCTGCCGAGCGTGGTACACGAACAGAACGCGGTGCTGGGCCGCGTCAACCGGCTGCTGTCAGGGCGGGTCGATGCGATCGCCACCTCCTATGACAGGGTCGACCGCCTCGCCCCCAAGCACGCCGCCAAGGTGCATCTCACCGGCAACCCGGTGCGGGCCGAGGTGCTGCGCTTGCGCGAACAGGATTTCCCCGCCTTTACCGAGGAGAGCCTGCTGCGCATCCTCGTCACCGGCGGCTCGCAGGGCGCGCGGGTGCTCTCGGAGGTGGTGCCCGATGGCCTTGCCATGCTCCCGCCGGCCTTGCGGCAGCGGTTGCAGGTGACCCAGCCATGCCGCGCGGAAGACTTGGAAGCGGTGCGCAAGCGTTATGCCGAGCATGATATTCCCGCCGAACTCGTC
>CAZQOO010000069.1:8872-12565 GCA_964594845.1 uncultured Porphyrobacter sp.
CGCTATCGTACGCATGATATCCCGGCGGAGCTGGGCACCTATTTCGAGGACATGCACGAACGGCTGGCCGATGCGCACCTGTTCATCGGGCGCGCGGGTGCCTCGACCATTGCCGAGCTGACCGCGGTTGGCCGCCCGGCGATCCTCGTGCCGCTGCCGATCGCGACCGATGATCACCAGGCGGTCAACACCCGCGAGATGGTGAAGGCGGGCGGCGCTCGGATGATCCGGCAGGACGCCTTTGTCCCCAAGGAACTCGCCAAGCAGATCCAGGCCATGGCGATGAACCCTTCAAGCCTCGCCAATGCCGCGCATTGCGCCTTCAATTGCGGCCGGCCCGATGCGGCGAAGGACCTCGCCGATCTGGTCGAGAGCATGAGCGGGATCGATCTGATGGACGTGATCCGTGTGGGCGAGGCAAGCCCTCGCGCCGCGCAAGGCGCCACCCGTCCGCAGACCGCCCCGCGCGAGACGGCCAAGGAGCGGGCAGACACATGAAGGGCGTCGGCACCGATATCGGCATCATCCACTTCGTCGGCATCGGCGGGATCGGCATGTCCGGCATCGCCGAGGTGATGCACAACCTTGGCTATCAGGTGCAGGGCAGCGATATTGCCGAAGGCCCGAGCGTCGAGCGGCTGCGCGCGCGCGGCATCACCGTGCATGTGGGCCACAAGGCGGAGAATGTCGCTGGGGTAGCGGTGGTGGTCACCTCCACCGCCGTGCGCCGCACCAACCCCGAAGTCGCCGCGGCCCTCGAAGCCCGCGTCCCCGTGGTGCGCCGCGCGGAGATGCTGGCCGAGCTGATGCGGCTGAAGTCGACCGTCGCGGTGGCGGGCACTCACGGCAAGACCACCACCACCAGCATGATCGCGACGCTGCTCGATGCGGGCGGGGTCGATCCGACCGTGATCAATGGCGGGATCATCGAGCAGTATGGCTCCAACGCCCGCCTCGGCGACAGCGACTGGATGGTGGTCGAGGCCGACGAGAGCGACGGGAGCTTCCTGCGCCTCGACGGCACCATCGCGGTGGTCACCAACATCGATCCCGAGCACCTCGATCACTACGGCGATTTCGACGGGGTGAAGAAGGCGTTCGTGGAGTTCATCCACAACGTGCCCTTCTACGGCGCGGCAGTGCTGTGCGTCGATCACCCCGAAGTGCAGGCGGTGATCGGGCAGGTGCGCGACCGCAAGGTGGTGACCTACGGCTTCTCGCTCCAGGCCGATATCTGCGGTGTCAATGTGCGCAGCGAGGACGGAGGCAACACCTTCGACGTGATCGTGCGCCAGCGCGGTCTGGAGGATCGCCGGATCGAAGGCGTGCATCTGCCGATGCCCGGCCGCCACAACGTCCAGAACGCGCTCGCGGCGATTGCCGTGGCGATCGAGATGGGCTGTTCGGACGAGGTGATCCGCACCGGCTTTGCCCGTTTCGGCGGCGTGCGGCGGCGGTTCACCAAGGTCGGTTCGGTCGCGCTTGGCGGCGGCAACGTCACGGTGATCGACGACTACGCCCACCACCCGGTTGAAATCCGCGCCGTTCTGGCCGCCGCGCGCGAAGCGGTGGGGGCGAGCGGTGGCCGGGTGATCGCGGTCGCCCAGCCGCACCGCTATTCGCGGCTCAATGATCTGATGAACGACTTCCAGTCGTGCTTCGATGACGCCGACATCGCCTATGTCGCCCCGGTCTATCCGGCGGGCGAGGAGCCGATCCCGGGGGTCGATCATGCCGCGCTGGTGGCGGGCATGAAGGCGCGCGGACACCGCGCCGCGCGCGAGATTGCCGGGGCCGATGCGCTGGCGGAAGTGCTGGCGGGCGAAGTGGCGGCGGGCGATCTCGTCGTGTGCCTCGGCGCGGGCGACATCACCAAGTGGGCCGCCGGCCTTGCTCCGGCGATAACCGCCAAGCGGGGCGCGGCATGAACCAGCCCGGCGACAGCTACGATTTCGACGACGGCTCGGCCCCGACCTGCGCGGTCGAGGGCGGTGTGTCCTCGCCCGTGCCGCTGGAGGGGATCCGCGGCAAGCTCACCTGCAAGGCGCCGCTCGCGCCCTATACGTGGTTCAAGACGGGCGGGCCGGCCGACTGGCTGTTCGAACCGGCGGACCTCGAGGACCTCAAGCTGTTTCTCGAACGGCTCGGCGGGGAGATCCCGGTGATGGCGCTGGGGCTGGGCTCGAACATGATCGTGCGCGACGGCGGGGTTCCCGGCGTGGTGGTGCGACTTGGCAAGGCCTTTGCCGGCGTCCAGCACACCGGCGAAATGGAGCTCACCTGCGGCGGCGGGGCGAGCGGCATTCTGGTGGCTTCGACTGCCCGCGATCTCGGCATTGCGGGGCTCGAATTCCTGCGCGGCATCCCGGGAACGGTGGGCGGCTTCGTGCGGATGAATGGCGGCGCTTACGGGCGCGAGGTGGCCGATGTGCTGGTCGATTGCGCGGTGATCCTGCACGACGGCAGCTTCATCACCCTGAACGCCGCGGAGCTCGAATATTCCTATCGCCACTCGGCGCTGCCCGATGGCGCGATCGTCGTGTCGGCGCGGTTTCGCGGGCACCCGGGCGATCCCAAGGATATCGGCGCGGAGATGGACCGCATCGCCGCCGCGCGCGAGGCGAGCCAGCCGCTGCGCACCAAGACCGGCGGTTCGACCTTCAAGAACCCCGAAGGCCACAAAGCATGGGAACTGGTCGATCGCGCCGGCTGCCGCGGGCTCACGCTCGGCGGGGCGCAGGTCAGCGAGAAGCATACCAACTTCCTCATCAACACTGGCACCGCCACCAGCGCCGACATCGAAGGGCTGGGCGAAATGGTGCGCGACAAGGTCTACGCCGCCACCGGCGTGAGCCTCGAATGGGAAATTCAGCGAGTGGGACGCCCGTGACTCTGCCCAAACTCCACGTCGCCGTCCTGATGGGCGGCTGGGCAAACGAGCGCCCTGTCTCGCTGATGAGCGGCGCGGGCGTGGCCGATGCGCTGGAGAGCAAGGGCCACCGCGTCACCCGGATCGACATGGGGCGCGATGTCGCGCTGCGTCTGGCGGAAGCAGCTCCGGACGTGGTGTTCAACGCGCTCCACGGCGTGCCCGGCGAGGACGGGAGCGTGCAGGGCATGCTCGATCTGATGGGCCTTGCCTACACCCACTCGGGCCTCGCAACGTCCGTGATCGCGATCGACAAGCAGCTGACCAAGCAGGCGCTGGTGCCGCACGGCATCCCGATGCCCGGCGGGCGGATCGTGACGCGCGAGGAGCTCTACCAGCGCGACCCGCTGCCGCGTCCCTATGTGCTCAAGCCCGTCAACGAAGGCTCCTCGGTCGGCGTCGCGATCGTCACGGACGACAGCAATGTCGGGAACCCGATCAGCGCGGCGGCGCGCGGTCCGTGGCAGGAATTCGCCGAACTGCTGGCTGAACCCTTCATCAAGGGCCGCGAACTCACCGCCGCGGTGCTCGACGGCCCCGATGGCCCGCGCGCGCTTGGCGTCACCGAACTGGTGGTGGCGAGCGGCTTCTACGACTACGAGAACAAGTATACCGAGGGGCGCACCGAGCACATCTTCCCCGCGCGGCTCCCGCCCGAAATCACCGCGCTTTGCGAGGAATATGCGGTCAGGGCGCACCAGGTATTGGGTTGCCACGGCACCAGCCGCACCGATTTCCGCTGGGACGAGGAGGCGGGCGAGGAC
>CAZQOO010000070.1:0-12512 GCA_964594845.1 uncultured Porphyrobacter sp.
GTGCCGATCACCACCACCAGCGGATCGGCGCCCGCCGCCAGCAGCGCCTCGACCGAGTGCCGCACCAGCGGCTTGCCCCGCCATTGGCGGAATTGCTTGGGCACATCGCCGCCCACCCGCAGGCCCTTGCCCGCCGCGACGACAATGGCTGCAAATGCGGGGAGAGGGCAGGAGCGCGACATCAGGGGCAGCGCTTAAGGTCTGGACGGGCTTTCGGCAATCCACTATGCGCCTGCCCAATTATTAGGCACACCCTCCGACATGACCACGCTTCCCACTCCTCCGGCCCTGAAGCCGATCGCGATCGGCCCTGTCACCATCGCCGAGCCGGTCGTGCTCGCGCCGATGACGGGCGTCACCGACATGCCCTTCCGCACGCTGGTCCGGCGCTATGGCTCGGGCCTCAACGTCACCGAGATGGTCGCGAGCGAGGCGGCGATCCGCGAGACCCGCGTCAGCACGCAGAAGACCGCGTGGGACCGGATCGAGGAGCCGGTCTCGATGCAGCTGGTCGGGTGCGATCCCGCCAGCATGGCCGAGGCCGCGAAGATCCAGGAAGGCAACGGCGCGGCGATCATCGATATCAATTTCGGCTGCCCGGTAAGGAAGGTCGTCGGCCAGTTTGCGGGCAGCGCGCTGATGCGCGAAGTGCCGCTCGCCGTGCGGCTGATGGAAGCGACGGTGAAGGCCGTGATGGTGCCAGTCACGGTCAAGATGCGCATGGGCTGGTGCCACGACAGCCTCAACGCGCCCGAAATGGCGCGGATTGCCGAGGATCTGGGTGTGCAGATGGTCACCGTCCACGGGCGCACGCGCAACCAGATGTACAAGGGGAATGCCGACTGGGCCTTCGTGCGCAAGGTGAAGGAAGCGGTGAACATTCCCGTCATCGTCAACGGTGACATCTGCACCATCGAAGACGCGGCCAAGGCGCTCGAACAATCGGGCGCGGACGGCGTGATGATCGGGCGCGGCGCCTATGGCAAGCCGTGGCTGCTGGGGCAGGTGATGCACTGGTGGCGCACCGGCGAGGCGCTGCCGACCCCGGGCATGGACGAACAATATGCGGTGCTGGTCGAGCACTACCACCGCATGCTCGATCACTATGGCCGCGAGACCGGGGTGAAGATGGCCCGCAAGCATCTGGGCTGGTACACCAAGGGCCTGCACGGCTCGGCCGAGTTCCGCAACATGGCGAATTTCATCGACGATCCCGATCAGGTGCTGGGCGAGATCGCGCGCTTCTACGAGCCGTTCCTGCTTCAGAAGGCAGCCTGACGCGTGGCCGGCGCCAGCGATGCGCTAGGGGCGGGGCAGGGCGTCGTTCTGCCCGATCCGCGCGCGCAGATTGCCGGAATGATCTTCGCGGTGCTGCTGATCGATGCACAGGGCCGGATCGCCGAGGTCAATCACGCCGCCGAAAGCCTGCTCGGCACCAGCGCGGCGCGGCTGACGGGCACGCCGCTGACCGAACGCATCGGGCCGATCGACGCGCGTGTGGCGGCGCGGCTCGAGCAGACCGACGAGGCGCTGGTGGCACGCGATCTGGTGATATCCGCAGGCGGTCAGGAAATCCGCGTCAACATGACGGTCTCCCCGCTCGGCAATTTTCCCGGATGGCGGGTCGTCACCCTGTCGGAGATCGGGCACGAGGATCCGGTTCACCAGCAAGGCGGCGAGGCGATGCTGAGCGCGCCTGCGGTGCTGGCACACGAGATCAAGAACCCGCTCGCCGCGATCCGCGGGGCGGGGCAGCTGGCGCTGCGCAAGCTGCCCGAGGCCGACAAGAAGCTCGCCCGCATGATTACCGACGAGGTCGATCGCATCGCGCGGCTGATCGACCGGATGCAGCAGCTCGGCAGCACCCGCACCGGCCCGGTCGAACCGTGCAACCCGCACGAGGCGATCCGCGGCGCGATTGCCACCATGCGGGCAGCGGGCGGCGAGCAGGACGGGGTCGAGATCCGCGAGGAGTTCGATCCCTCTTTGCCACCCGTGCTGGCCAATCGCGACGCGCTCGAACAGGTGCTGATCAATCTCGTCTCGAATGCCCGCGATGCCGCCCTGCAGCAGGGTGGGACGGCCGAGATCGTGGTGCAGACGCGTTTTGTCAGTGGTCTCGCCTTCAGCGCGATCCGCAAGGGCCGGGCAGTGCCGCTCCCGATCGAGATCACCGTCAGCGACAATGGCCCGGGGATCGATCCGGCGCTGCGCGACCATGTGTTCGAGCCGTTCGTCTCGTCCAAGCCTTCGGGGCAGGGGCTCGGCCTCTCGCTGGTGCGCAAGCTGGTCGGCGACATGAACGGCAACGTCAGCCACGAGCGCGATGCCCGCGCCGGCCTCACCCATTTCCGCCTGCACCTGCCGCAGGCCACCCGCCAGAGCTGATCCATGCCCAAGAGCGCACGCAACATCCTGCTGGTCGAAGACGATGCGGCGATCGCCACGGTGATCATCGCGGCGCTGGAGGACGAGGGCTTCACCATCACCCATTGCGCCAGCATTGCCGAGCGGGACCGGCTGCTGGGCGAGGGCCGGTTCGGGGTGATGCTGACCGATGTCATCCTTGAGGACGGGGACGGCCTTGCCAGCCTTGCCCATGTGCGCGAGCGCGCCCCCAACCTGCCTGTGATCGTTCTGTCAGCGCAGAACACGCTCGACACCGCCGTGCGCGCGAGCGAGAGCGAGGCCTTCGAGTATTTTCCCAAGCCCTTCGATCTCGACGAGTTGGTGCACGCCGTGCGTCAGGCCTCGGCGCACTACGCCAAGCTGGCGAGCGAAGAGAGCGGGAAACCGGGCGAAGGCGAGGCCGAGGGCGAGGGCGAGACCGCCCGCATGCCGCTGGTTGGTCGCAGCCCGGCGATGCAGACCGTCTACCGCATGATCACCCGCGTTTTGCGCAATGATCTGACGGTGCTGATCACCGGGGAGAGCGGCACCGGCAAGGAACTGGTGGCTGAAGCGATCCATGAACTCGGCAGTCGCCGCACCGGGCCGTTCGTCGCGGTCAACACGGCAGCGATCCCCGCCGACCTCGTCGAAAGCGAGCTGTTCGGGCATGAGAAGGGCGCTTTTACCGGCGCGATTGCCCAGGCGATCGGCAAGTTCGAACAGGCACATGGCGGCACACTGTTCCTCGACGAGATCGGCGACATGCCGCCCGAGGCCCAGACCCGCCTGCTGCGCGCGCTGCAATCGGGGCGCATCCGGCGTGTCGGGGGACGGCAGGAGATTGCGGTCAATGTCCGCATCGTGGCTGCCACCAATCGCGACCTTGCCCCGATGATTGCCGCAGGCACTTTCCGCGAGGATCTGTTCTACCGCCTCAACGTGGTGCCGATCGAGCTTCCGCCCTTGCGCGAGCGGCGCGAGGATATCGGCGCGCTGGCGCAGCACTTCCTGGTGCTGGCCGCCGAGGACGGGTTGCCGCGGCGCCATCTCACCCCCGAGGCCATCGCCCGGTTGGAGCAGCGCAACTGGCGCGGCAATGTGCGCGAGCTGCGCAACGTGGTCTACCGGCTTGCGCTGATGGCGCGCGAGGAGCGGATCGATGTCGAGACCCTGACCGACATCATCGGCGAGGAAAGCATCCCTGCGACCGGCGGGCTGCGCACGGTGGAGGATGGCTTCGGCCCGGCGCTGGCGGCGTGGCTGGCAAGCGAGGCGCCGCCCTCGGGCACGCTTTACCATCGCGCGCTGGCAGCCTTCGAAAAGCCGCTGATCGAACACGCTCTCGGTCGCACCGGCGGCAACCAGCTGCGCGCGGCGGAGCTGCTCGGCATCAACCGCAACACGCTGCGCAAGCGGATCGGCGAGCTGGGGCTGGAGCCTGACCGCTATTCGCAAACGTCCTGACGCAATCGGGGCATTACGGAGCCGTTTCGGCTTGCACATTTGCCACACCATTGTTGTAAAGAGGCAACGATGGATGCCCCGCAGTCACGCAACAAAGGCCTGAGGCAGCTGCAACCGCCGCATTGGTGGCGGCGGTTCATCGTTGCTTCGCGCCGGGCCAACATCTTCCGCTGGCTGGAGGTGTTCGCAGGCGTCTCGCTGCTTGCGGCGATCGGGGCCACATGGCTGACCTATTCGCGCGCCTCGGCGCCCGATACGCTGCTGCCGACCGCGCAGGTTTCGGTGCTGCTGATGGCGACGCTGGTTCCCGCGATGGCGCTGCTGGTGCTGATCGGCCGCCGGGTGGCGCTGCGGCGCGCGGCGGGCAGCACCGCGCGGCTGCACGTGCGTCTGGTGTTCTTCTTCTCGATGGTCGCGGCTCTGCCGACGCTGCTGGTGGCAGGCTTTGCCGCCTTCCTGTTCCAGACCGGGGTGGACTTCTGGTTCTCCGACGATTCCCGCGGGCTGATGGAGAACGCCAACGCGCTGGCGCAGAACTACTACGATGCCAACCAGCGCGATGTGCAGCAGGAGTCGTTGGTCATGGCCAGCGACATGCGCTTCATCCTCGAACGGGTGGACATCACCGACGCGGACTTCCCGGATTTCTATGCGTTGCAGGCGCAGGGGCGGAAGATTTCCGAAAGCGCGATCCTTCAGCGGATGCCCGACGGCTCGATGCGCACCGCCGCGATCCTCAAGATCACCGAGGCCAACAGCCCGGTCGATTTTGCCGCCAAGGTGCTTCCGCGTTTGGATCAGGGCGAATTCGTGGTGGTGGTGGGCAGCCCCGAGCGGATCGAGGCGCTTGCACCGATCGATCCCAGTAGCGGGATCTACCTTTACAATGCCCGCACCACCGAAGAGACGATGTTCAATTCCTGGTCGCGCGCGCAGTCGATCGTGACCGCCTATGACCGACTGACCGGCAGCGCGCGGATGCTGCAATTGCGCTTCAACATCGCGCTGGTGGCGGTCAGCCTGCTTCTGGTGGGGGTGGCGATCTGGTTCGCGCTGCGCTTTGCCGACCGTCAGGTCAAGCCCTTGACCGATCTGGTCGGCGCGGCGCGCAAGGTGGGGCAGGGCAACTTTGCGCTGCGTCTGGAAGGGCGAACCGGAGCGGACGAGATCGGCCTTCTGAACCGCGCCTTCAACCGCATGACCGCGCAGCTCGACAAGCAGACCCAGGCGCTGGTGAGCGCCAACCGTCAGATCGACGATCGCCGCGCCTTCATGGAAGCGGTGCTCGAATCCGTCACCGCCGGCGTGGTTTCGGTCGATGACGAAAACTGCGTCACGCTGATGAATTCCTCCGCGCAGGCGCTGCTCTCTGCACCCGGGAGCGATGGCGCGGACATGACCGGGCAGTCGCTCGAACAGCTCGCGCCCGAAATCGTGCGCATGATTGCCGAGGGCAAGGAGCGCGCGATCATCACCCACGCCAAGGGCACCGAACTGCTGACCCTTGCGGTCAAGGTCGCACCCGGCACTTCGGGCCATGTGATCACCTTCGAGGACATCACCCGCCAGCTGCTCGACCAGCGGCAGGCGGCGTGGTCGGACGTTGCGCGGCGTATCGCGCACGAAATCAAGAACCCGCTCACCCCGATCCAGCTGGCGACCGAGCGGCTCAAGCGTCGTTACCGCACGCAGGTGGAAGGCGAGGACCGCGATCTGTTCGACGATCTCACCAGCACCATCGTTCGACAGGTCGGCGATCTCAGGAAGATGGTCGACGAATTCTCCTCCTTCGCGCGCCTGCCAAAACCCGTTTTCCGCGACGAGGATGCGCTCGATCTCGTGCGCCAGGCGGTGTTCCTGCAGGAAGTCGCGCATTCGGGGATCGCCTTCAGCGTCTCCTCCTCGGGCCTGCTCGACCGCGAGGTGCGCTGCGATCGCCACCAGTTCGGGCAGGCGATGACCAACGTCCTCAAGAACGCGGTCGAGGCAGTCGAGGCGCGGGCGGGCGAGGGGAAGGGTGCCTATGCCGGCGTGATCGCGGTCACCATTGCCGATGCAGGCGAGGCGATCACCGTCACCATCGAGGACAACGGCATCGGCCTTCCGGCCGACCGCGAGCGCATCACCGAACCCTATGTCACCACGCGCGAGAAGGGCACCGGGCTCGGCCTCGCGATCGTCAACAAGATCGTCGATGAGCATGGCGGTGACATGAGCTTTGCCAGCACTGCAACCGGCGGAACGCGGGTAACCTTGCGCTTCGCCCGAAATCCGCAGACGGTTGAAGGCAGCCCCGCATGACCAGACGCGTCGCATCCCCCCAACCCTCAGCCGAAGGACGCTAGCCGATGGCGCTCGAAATCCTGATCGTCGATGACGAACGCGATATCCGCGAACTGGTCGCCGGAGTTCTCGGCGACGAGGGCTATGTCTGCCGCACCGCTGCCGACAGCAGCGAAGCGCTGGCCGCGATCGATGAGCGGCGGCCTTCGCTGGTGCTGCTCGATGTGTGGCTCCACGGCAGCCAGATGGATGGGCTCGAATTGCTCGATGCGATCAAGGCGCGTGAACCCGCGCTGCCGGTGATCATCTTCTCGGGCCACGGAAACATCGACACCGCCGTGGCCGCGGTCAGCCGCGGGGCGATGGACTTCATCGAAAAACCCTTCGAGGCCGAGCGCCTGCTGCTGCTGGTCGAGCGCGCGACCGAGACGGAGCGCTTGCGGCGCGAGAACAGCCGCCTGCGCGAAGGCAGCTGGGGCAGCGCCGAGTTCACCGGCAATTCGCCTACCATCAACGCCGTGCGCGCCACGCTCAAGCGGGTGGCCAATACCGGCAGCAGGGTGCTGATCTCGGGGCCTCCGGGGGCGGGCAAGGAGGTCGCCGCGCGTCTTCTCCACGCCTGGAGCGGGCGCGCCAACGGCGCCTTTGTGCTGGTCAACTCGGCGCGCATCACGCCTGAACGCTTCGAGCAGGAGCTGTTCGGCGAGGAGGCTGGCGGCAAGCAGGTGCGCCCCGGCCTGCTCGAACTTGCCGATGGCGGCACACTCTATCTCGACGAGATTGCCGACATGCCGCTGTCCACCCAGGCGCGCATCCTCAGAGTGCTGACCGACCAGAGCTTCGTGCGGGTCGGCGGCACCCGCCAGATCGGCGTGGACGTGCGCGTGGTGTCATCGACCACCCGCGATCTGACGGTCGAAATGGCTGAAAAGCGCTTCCGCGAGGATCTGTTCTACCGCCTTAACGTTGTGCCGGTGGCGATCCCCTCGCTGGCCCAGCGGCGCGAGGACATTCCGACGCTCGCCGAGCATTTCTTCACCCGCTATTCCAATGATCAGGGCCTGATGCCGCCCGAAATCTCCAGCGAGGCGATGGCGGCCCTTCAGGCCTATGACTGGCCGGGCAATGTCCGTCAGCTGCGCAACGTGGTCGAGCGCACCATCATCATGACCCCGCGCGAGAAGCTCACCACGGTCGAGCCCGACATGCTGCCGCCGGAGATAACCGGCGGCCAGATCGGAATGACGGGCGAGAACCTCTCGGCGATCATGGGTGTGCCGCTGCGCGAGGCGCGCGAGAGCTTCGAGCGGGAATATCTCGCGATCCAGATTCGGCGGTTTTCGGGCAATATCTCCAAGACCGCCAGCTTCATCGGGATGGAACGCTCCGCCTTGCACCGCAAGCTCAAGCTGCTCGGCATGGCCGACCGGCGCGACGAGGACGAGCAGTAGACCACCGCCGCGCCCGCAGCGGCGTGATAAATCAGACCTTGTCCCTGACGTCTGCAATCGCCATTATGGCAGCGTGGCTGTCGCCTGCGTCCCCGCGCGTCAGGCAGCCGGATCCGCGGACCGGACGACCGGCCGCCAAAAACAGGAGCCAAGACCATGTCCAGCGGGCGAACGCTCTCTCCGCGTCCCATGGCACGCTCCGCAGCCCCGGCGGAAGGCCGCAGCAGCGGTTCCACGGGCCAGCAGGGCAACCTGCAGGATGCTTTCCTCAATCTGCTGCGCAAGAACAAGATTCCCGTCACCATGTTCCTCGTGAAGGGCGTGAAGCTGCAGGGGATCGTCACCTGGTTCGACAATTTCTCGATCCTGCTGCGGCGCGACGGCCAGTCGCAGCTGGTCTACAAGCACGCCATTTCCACCATCATGCCCGGCCAGTCGCTCGATCCGGCGCAGTTCCAGAGCCGCGGCGGCGGGCGCAAGCAGAAGCTGCTGCAGGACGTGTTCCTCAGCCGCGTGACCGAAGCCGAGGTGCAGGTGACGATGTTCCTCGTCAACGGCGTGATGCTGCAAGGGCGGATCGCTGCCTATGACCTGTTCTGCATGATGCTTGAACGCGACGGCGCGGTGCAGCTTGCCTACAAGCACGCCGTATCGACCATCCAGCCTGCCGGTCCGGTCGATCTCAGCGTCGGCGACGACGATGGCGATGACGGCTATGATGATGACGGGACAGACGACTGAGCTTCGATAGCGAATATGCCGACGAGGTGACCCGCGGTGCGCGGGCGCTGGTGCTGTGCCCGGACATCAAGGCGCTGCGCTACGATCTCGACGCGCCCGAACGGCTTGCAGAGGCCGAAGGGCTGGCGCTGGCGATCGGGATCGTGGTTGCCCATTCGGCGATCCTGCCGGTGCGCAAGATGCAGCCGAACACGCTGTTCGGCTCGGGTCAGGTCGAGAATATCGCGATCTGGTGCGAGCAGCACGAGGCCGAGCTGGTGATCGTCGACGGTGCGCTCACCCCGATCCAGCAGCGCAATCTCGAAGACCGGCTGAAGCGCAAGGTGATCGACCGGACCGGGCTCATCCTCGAAATCTTCGGGGAGCGCGCGGCGACCGCCGAAGGGCGGCTGCAGGTGGAACTCGCCCATCTCGATTACCAGCAGAGCCGGCTCGTGCGCAGCTGGACCCACCTTGAACGCCAGCGCGGCGGCTTCGGCTTCCTCGGCGGGCCGGGCGAAACCCAGATCGAGGCTGACCGGCGGATGATCCGCCAACGCATGGGCCGCCTGCGCCGCGAGCTCGAACAGGTGCGCAAGACCCGCACGCTCCACCGCGAGCGGCGGGGCAGGGCGCCGTGGCCGGTGATCGCGCTGGTCGGCTATACCAACGCGGGCAAGTCGACCTTGTTCAACCGGTTGACCGGCGCAGAGGTGATGGCCGAGGATCTGCTGTTCGCCACGCTCGATCCCACCATGCGCGCGATCCGCCTGCCGGGGGTCGAAAAGGCGATCCTGTCGGACACGGTGGGTTTCATCTCCGATCTGCCGACCCAGCTGGTGGCCGCCTTCCGCGCGACGCTCGAGGAAGTCACCGGGGCGGACATCATCTGCCACGTGCGTGACATGGCCAATCCTAGCCACGCGGCGCAGAAGAAGCAGGTGATGGAAGTGCTGGCCGATCTCGGTGTGGTCGACAAGGACACCGGCGACAGTTCGATCCCGATCCTCGAAGTGTGGAACAAGTGTGACCTGCTGGACGCTGATTCGCTTGAAGAATTGCACGAGGCAGCCAAAGGGCAAGAGGCCGTGATCCTGTCGGCGGCAACGGGGGAAGGGGTCACGGCGCTGGAAGACCGGCTCGCCAGTCTGCTCACCGGCACCGCACAGGAAGTCAGCTTCGTGCTGCCCTTGAGCGACGGGCGGCGGATGGCTTGGCTCCATGCACATGGTGATATCGTCGCGGACGAAGATGCCGGCGAAGGTGAGGCTGGCCCGCTGCGGCGGGTGACCGTGCGGCTCAACCCCAAGGAATTGGGACAGTTTGCGACGCTCGATCAGTAATTCGAATGAGTTATTCGGCTTTCTTGACTTGCTGCCAGAGCTCCTCCTGCGCATCGAGCGGCAGGCTGGCGAAGTCTTCTCCGGCGAGGCGCTCCATGGCGCGGAAGCGGCGTTCGAACTTGGCGTTGGCGGCGCGCAGCGCATCTTCGGCGGCTATGCCATGCGCGCGCACGAAATTGACGGCCGCGAACAGCAGATCACCGGCTTCCTCGATTTTCTGAGCATCGGAAGGTGCCGCCTTCAACTCTTCGATTTCCTCGGCAATCTTCGCTTCAGAACCCGAGGGGTCGGGCCAGTCGAAACCGGTGCGCGCGGCGCGCTTCTGGAGCTTCTGGGCACGCATCAGCGCCGGCAGCGCCAGCGCGACTCCGTCGAGTGCGCTGGTCACACCATTGGCGCTGCGCTCGCTTTCCTTGAGATCCTCCCAGCGTGCTTCGTCCATCGTGCCTCCGGCGTTGCCGAAGACATGGGGATGGCGCGCGATCATCTTGTCGCTGATCGCCTGTGCGACGTCGGCAAAGGTGAAGTGGCCGACTTCCTCGGCCATACGGGAATGGAACACCACCTGCAGCAGCAGATCGCCAAGCTCGTCACGCAGATCGGCCATATCGTCGCGCGCGATGGCATCGGCGACTTCGTAGGCTTCCTCGATCGTATAGGGGGCGATACTGGCGAAATCCTGCGCGAGGTCCCAGTCGCAACCGTCCACCGGATCGCGCAGCCGCGCCATGATGGCTAGGAGTTGATCGATAGGGGACCGGTGGGGGGCTTCGCTCATGGCTGACCTTGAGATTGATAATATATATTATGTTAAATCACATCACGGCGCTGGCGGTGCCCTGCGCTACCTGAAACCACTCTACCAGCACATAGAGCCCGACAAAGATCGCCAGCCAGACCAGTGCCAGCTTCAGCATCTGGCCCCATCGCAGCCGGTAGGATGCGAGCGCTGCGCCGCAAAGGACGAGCCAGCCGAGGCTCGCGACGATCGGGATGACGAGATCCGGGCTCATGCTATCAACTCCAAACCATCAAACCCGACCGTGACGAAATCCGGCACCTCGTTGCAAAGACTGCGGTAATCCATGCTCTTGTCGAGATGGCTGAGAACGACGCGGCCTGCTCGGCAGCGTTCGCCAAGTTCGATCGCCATACCGAGATGCGCGTGCGTGGGATGCGGCTCGCGGCGCAGACAATCGGAGACGAGAATGTCGACCTTGTAGAACAGATCGACCATCTCGTCGGAAATGGCACTGAAATCTGTTGCATAAGCAATGGATTTACCATCCGCTTCAAACCGGTAGGCCGTTGTCTCTCCCGGCCCATGCGCCATTTGGCACCAGTCGACCCCGAAACCTGCGATCATACGCAGCCGATCAAGCGTGTCGATCGTGCAGATCGTCGGGTAACCGTCCTGCCCGGCGAAGACATAGCCGAAGCGCTGGCGCAGGCGGCGCACCGTCTCGGTCGAGGCGAAGCCCGGGATCGGCCCCGCGCGGCCATAGCGCAGCACCCGCAGATCATCGATCCCGTGACAGTGATCGGCGTGATCATGCGTCCAGAACACCGCGTCGATGCCATCGATCCGGTTCGCGAGCAGCTGCGCACGGCAGTCCGACGAAGTATCGACCAGCAGCCGGCGGCCTTCATCGCTCTGGACCAGGATCGACACACGCGTGCGGCGGTTACGCGGCTCTTCGGGGTCGCAGTCGCCCCAGTCGCCCGCGCCGTCCGGCCCGCCCAGCCGTGGCACCCCGGTCGAGGTACCAGAGCCGAGCATCACCAGTTTCATGCGCGCGCCTTGCTGAAAAGGTTGAAGAAATTGGCGGTGGTAACGGCCTTGAGATGCTCCGTGTCGGTGCCCCGAAGCCCCGCGACGAAGGCGGCGGTGTCTGCGACATAGGCCGGCTCGCACACCCGCCCCCGGTGCGGCACCGGCGCCAGGAAAGGGCTGTCCGTCTCGACCAGCAGCTTGTCTTCAGGAATAATCTTCGCGACTTCCTGCAAGTCCATGGCGTTCTTGAAGGTTACAATGCCCGAAAGCGAGATCGTCAGACCGAGTGTCAGAACCTTGTCGGCAAAGTCGGCCGAGGCAGTGAAGCAGTGGATCAGCGCGGGGAAGGCCCCCTTCCCCATCTCTTCTGCAAGGATCGCGTGAGTGTCGTCCTCGGCATCGCGAGTGTGGATGATGAGCGGCAGCTGCGTCTCGCGCGCGACATCAATATGCATGCGAAACAGCGACTTCTGCGCCTCTCTGTCCGACTTGTCGTAATAGTAGTCGAGCCCGGTCTCGCCGATCGCGATCACCTTGGGGTGGCGCGTTGCCTCCAGCAGCGCAGCGCGGCCGAGATCCTGATGGGCGTCGGCCTCGTGCGGGTGGATGCCGACGCTGGCGAAGACGTCGGGCTCGCGCGCGGCGGTGCCGACCACCTGCTCCCACTCGCTCTGCCGGGTCGAGATGTTGAGGAAGGCCCCCACGCCCGCCGCGCGCGCGCGCGCCAGCACCCCCTCTCGGTCCTCGACGAGGCCCTTGTATTCGAGGTGGCAGTGGCTATCGACCAGCATCACGCGTCCTCGGCAGGCAGTTCCAGCCGCGGGAACAGCGGGGTTGGCGGGGCGACGGTAAAGCTGTTCGCGACCAGGCGGCTGAACCACGCGGTGTCGCCCAGAGCGGCATAGGTGCGTTCGGTCTCGGGAATGCCGAGCTGATCGAGAAGCGCAGCAGCCTTGATCGGCACCACGGGCTGGATCGCGATGGCGAGATCGCGCAGCGCCATGAACAGCGTTTGCAACACGGCCTTCATGCGCTCAGCGTCGGTCTTCTTGAGGGCCCAGGGCGCCTGCTCGTCGACATACTGGT
>CAZQOO010000071.1:0-12492 GCA_964594845.1 uncultured Porphyrobacter sp.
TGGGCGACAGGGCGGAAGGCGAAGGTGTCGTAGCGCGCGTTGAACGGCACGATGCAGAATTCGAGGTCCATGCCGAGATGCAGGTCTTCGAGCCGCGCATCGACGATCCGGCTCTCGACGATCACCTCGCCAGGCAGTTCGACATAGCCCAACAGGAAGGGCTGGAAGTCGGGTGGGCCTTCGCCGGGACCGGAGCCGGGGCCTTCATAGGGCTCCTTGGGCAGGAAGCCCTGCGAGGTCCAAGACCACAGCTTGCCGCGGCGCGAGAGCCTGTAGGGCTCGACGCCTTGCGCCGCATCGCCGACCGGCATCGGGAACACGATTTCCCCTGAAGGCAGGCGCCCGCCCATCAGGTGCGGCTCCGCCCCGTCGCTCCACAGGTTCGGGTCGATCTTTTCGCCCATTATGTCAGTCCCCTCAAGCGCGGCGGTCAAGCCGCAAGCGCATATTCCGCCAGCACGGTATCGACATCGCCGAACAGCCGCGCGAGCAGCAGCACCCGCTTCAGCGCATGGCCGATGGCGAGTTCGTCGGTGATCCCCATGCCGCCATGCATCTGCACCGCCTCACGGGCGATGGCGTCGACATTCTCGCCGATGAAGGCCTTGGCGCCGGCGGCGGCGCGCTGCCATTTCGCCGTGTCACTCCGGTCGGTCAGCGCGGCGCGGTAAAGCATCGAGCGCGCCTGTTCGCCGCGCGCATAGCAATCGACCAGCCGGTGCTGGAGCGCCTGAAAGCTACCGATCGCCACCCCGAACTGCTCGCGCTCCTTCACGTAGGCGAGGGTGTCTTCAAGCAGGCGTTGGCCCAGCCCGACCATCTCGGCGGCAGCCAGCAGGCGGATGTCGGCGACGATCGCATCAAGCGCGGCCGCATCGAGCGACAACTTCATGGCGGCAGGCGTGCGGGTGAGCTTGATCTCTCCCGCGATGCTGCCGTCAGCCAGACGGTAGGCCCGCACTTCGAGGCCGCTTGCGTCTTTCGGAACGAGGAAGCAGGCGGTTTCCCCGCCAAGGTCAGCGGTGACGATGAACAGATCGGCCAGCAGCGCGCCCATCACCATCGTCTTCTCGCCAGACAGCGTAAAGCTGTCCCCGGTGCCTTCCGCCTTCATGCCCTTGGCCTTGAGGCTGTAGCGCTGGCCGCGTTCGGTCCAGGCGAGGGTGGCGATGGTCTCGCCCGCCAGAACGCCTTCGAGCGCTTCGCCTGCGCCGCCGCGTTCGAGCAGCAGCGTGGGCAGGATGCCGTGTTCGAGCAGCGGATCGGGCGCATTGGCCTTGCCGATCGCTTCGAGCACCAGTGCCAGATCCACCGCCGAGCCGCCCATGCCGCCCGCTTCCTCGCTTGCGCCAAGGGCGATCAGGCCCATCTCGGCAAGGCTCTGCCAACGCGCGCGGTCATAGCCGGTGGGCGAGAGGCGTAGCTTGCGGCGTGCCTCGACATCGACCGGCGCGGCGAAGCGCTCGACCGACGTCACGAACATCTGCTGTTCTTCGGAAAGGTCGAAATTCATGTTGGCTCAGGCTTTCCGCGTAAAGGTGATCGGCAGATGCGTCACCCCGCGCAGCAGGATGTTGGGCAGGATGCGGATTTCCTTCTCGTCCGCGACCGCGAAGTTATCGAGCCGTTCGAGCAACTCGTCGAAGGCGACCAGCATCTCCTTGCGCGAGAGCATGTTGCCCACGCACATGTGCGGGCCCTTGCCGAAAGCGAGGTGGGTGCGGGCATTGGCGCGCTCGATGTCGAACCGGTCGGGATCGGCGAACTTCGAAGGATCGCGGTTGGCCGCGGCATAACGCAACTGGACAATCGCGCCGTTGGGGATCTTCATGCCGCCAAGCTCGGTGTCCTGCTTGACGATGCGCCACATCCCCGCTGTCGGCGTTTCATACCGCAGCGCTTCCTCGACGAGGTTCATGATCACCTTGGGATCGCGCCCGCCAGCCGCCGCCTTGGCCTTGGCCATCTGGTCGGGGTTGCGGATCAGCTGGAGCAGCCCGCCGGCGAGTGTCGAGGTGGTGGTTTCGTTGCCCGCGACCATGAACTGCTGCATCAGCGACATGATTTCGGGATCGGACAGCGGGGTCTCGCCCTCGACCCGCGCCTCGACCAGATCGGTCAGCAGATCATTGCCGCCGTTTGCGCGGCGATCATCGATCAGACCCTTCATGTAGTGCTGGAATTCGACGAGGCTGCGCGCGCATTCGAGCTTGCGTTCGTGATCGACCATCTGGCTGAAACGGTCGACCGCCGCGTCGGACCAGCGCTTGACCCGCTTGGGATCATCATCCAGCCCGATTTGCCCGGCGATCATCGCGACCGGCAGCGGCACGCCGAATTCCTCGACGAATTCGCAATGCCCCTTGTCGGCAAAGGCCTCGATCAGCTCGATCGACTTCTGCCGCATGTCGGCCTCGATCGCGTTCACGCGCGGGGCCGAGAAGGCGAGGTTGACCAGCTTGCGGTTGCGGGTGTGGACCGGGTGATCGGCGGTCAGCAAGGTCGGTAGATCGGGCCAGCCCTCGGCAAGGATCGCCTGGATTTCCTCGTCCGCCTCGCGTCCCATCAGCGCAGTGAAGTCGTTGGAGAAAATCTCCGGCTTGGTGGTCGCCTCGCTGCACAGGTCGTAGGAATAGACGACCCATGTGTTCATGCCTTCGAGATGCTCGATCGCGATCCCCGCATCGTGCACGGCACGATAGTAGTCGAACGGATCGATCAGCGTTTCCGGCGCGAAGACGTTGCCTTCTGGCTTGTTCATGTGAGCAGGCTCCAGACCCTCGGAATTATGGTGCCAAGCCTAGCCATGACTGCCCGCCCGATGCGATGCACGTTTGTGTTAGGATTGCCGTGCAGGCGTCAGGCTCCGGCAAATTCGCGCTGGAATTCGCCCATGTCGAAATAGTCGCGCCAGCCGGTGATCCGGCCGCTGTCGTCCAGATCGAAGGTGCCCATCACGCGGATCGCGGCGCGGCGACCGTCTTTGAAGTTGAAGGCATCGGTGCGCTCGGTCAGCACGGTGTTGCCGTTGGCGGCGATGGCGTGGGTCTGCCAGTCGCACGACGCAATATTGGCGAGGAAGCCTTCGACCATCGCGCGCATCGCGGTGGTGCCGGTGATCGGCTCCATCGGGATGTTGTGATAGACGATGTCGTCGGCGCACAGCGCCAGCATCGCGTCGATGTCGCAGGCGTTCCAGTGGGCGATGAAGGCTTCGACAGTGGCTTGCGGGGTCATGCGGTTCCTCCTGAGGTATAGGCGAGCGCCTGGGCCAGCATCTGCCGGACGTGGCGGTTGGTGTAGGTGGCGGGGCCGTCGCCGAATTGCAGGTAGACGAGCGGGGCGGGGCAGGTGCGGCTCTCCCACGCGATGCAATTGCTGCCCGGCGGGTGCTCCCAGCCCTCGCGGGAGAACATCGCGCCCGCAACGGCATTGGCGGCGGAGTAGAAATTGTCCCGCGTGAAGGCGAAGCCCTCTGCGCGCACCAGCGGGGTGAGGGCGCTCTCGTCGATGGGGCAGAGGTAGAGCTCGTCGGTGACGGGGAAGCTGGCCGGCAATCCGCGCGTCACCGGATGATCGGCCACCACCCGCGCCTCGTATTCGACATCGTGGCGATAACCGGAGTCCGAACCGTGCGGCCCCCGCTGATAATGGAACTGCCCGCCGATCCAGTCGTGCCACTCGGGCCATTCCGCCCATCCGGCGAGCGCGTGATGCATCGCCACCGCGCCCTTGCCCGCCGCAAAACGGGCGGCGAGCGCCTCGCGGAAGGCGGGCGAGGGCGGGCGCATCGTCACGGCTCCCTCGCCGAAGCTGTAGCCCGCCATGTCGTAGAACAGCAGCGCGTCAGCCGCTTCGATGGCCCCGGCCGCGTCCGCTTCTCCGCCTTCGGGATGGACGAGGTGGGTGACGTTCCAGTCGCCCAGCGCATTCAGCAGCTCGTCGAACGGCGCGGCCTCGTAAGGGTGCCCGCCGGAAAGGACGAGCAGCCTGTGCATCAGGCGATCTTCAGGATCATCTTGCCCTGGTTCGTCCCCGCGAACAGCCGCATGAAGCTGTCGAAGGCGTTCTCCAGCCCCTCGTCGATATGCTCGTCGATGGTGAGCTTGCCCTGCGCCGCCCACACGCCCATCTGCGCTGCGCCCTCGGCGAAGCGCGGGACGTAATCGGCCACCAGCAGACCCCTGATGTGCGCGCGCTTGACGATCAGCTGCCACAGGTTCCGGATGCCGCGCGGCTCGGTGTTGTATTCGCTGATGAGCCCGCACAGCCCGACGCGGGCGTGCAGGTTGAGGTTCATCAGCCCGGCATCGAGGATGATCCCGCCGACATTCTCGAAGATCACGTCGACGCCATCGGGGCAGGCCTCGGCGATGGCCTTGGTGAGCGCGGCTTCATCCTTGCCGCGATAGTCGATGGCAGCGTCGAAGCCGTATTTCTCGATCAGGCGCGCGCACTTGGCCGGCCCGCCCGCGATGCCGACCGCGCGGCAGCCGTGGATCTTGGCGAGTTGGCCCACGAGGCTGCCGACCGCGCCCGCCGCGCCGGAGACCAGCACGGTCTCACCCGCCTTGGGCTCGCACACCTCGAGAAAACCGAAATAGGCCGTCATCCCGACCGCGCCGAAGATCGACAGGTAATTGGTCACGCTCGGCACCAGTGACGGGTCGATCGGCTGGGTGAAACCGCCCGCGACGCCGATCGAATAGTCTTCCAGCGCGTTGAGGCCCATCACCCACTGGCCGGGCGCGAAGTCCTCCGCGCGGCTTTCCTCGACCACGCCGATGGTGCTCGCCCGCACCGGATCGCCCAGCGGGATCGGCGGCATGTAATTGCCCTCGGCGTCCATCCACCCGCGCATCGCCGGATCGAGCGAGGCATAGTGGTTGCGGATCAGGAACTGGCCTTCTTCCAGCGCCGGGGTGGGCTGGGTGACGAGCGCGAAGTCATCGGGCACCGGCGTGCCGTTCGGGCGGCGCTGGAGGAGGAAGCGGCGGTTGGTGGGCATAAATGTCCTTGAGGTTTGAAGAGGATCAGGCCGGTTCGAGTTTCACCGGAATGGCGCTCTGGAGCGACTGGCCGGTGATCGGATCGTAATCGACCACCTCGCTCACCAGCCGGTTGGTCGAGGAGCCGCGCTCGCGCACGTCGTCCTTGGTGGCGTCTGCATCACCGTAGGCATGGGCCATCGACACGATCCCGCGCCGCACCTTGTCGCTCGCCTTGACCACGCCGTGGATGGTGGCGTGGGGGCTGGTGATCGCCACCAGCCCGCCTTCCTCCAGCCCCAGCGCGGCGATGTCCTCGGGGTGGATATAGGCGGGGTTGGTGGTGGTCTTGGCCTGCAGCTTCTTGAGCGGGTGGCCGATCGAGTTGAACCGCGTCTTGGAGCGGCGCGAGATCAGGCGGAAGTCGAAGCCCGCCTTGCTCGCCGGATTGGCGGCGTATTTGAGAATTTCCGCCGGCATTGCGCCCACGGCCAGATCGAAGCGGTGGAACTCGCTTTCGTCGAGCGGTTCGACCAGCGGGTGGGCTTCGGGATAGACCATTGCCGCGCCGCCGTTCGCCTGACAATCCTTGCGCACGTCCGAGGGCTTCTTGAGGCTGCCTGCCACCATCAGATCGAGGAATTCCTGCTTGGAAGGCTTGCGGTCCATCGGCAGCGGGCCGCCATTCAGCACCATGGTGATCCCGAGATGGTGCGCCAGCGTCCAGAACATCTCGTATTCGTCGATGCAGTCGCCCGGCGCTGCGACCACCGCTTCGGTGTAACGGGCATAGGGCTCTTCGTGCCACCATTCGGAAAGGTTGGTGATGTCCTCGCGCTCGAGGCATTGCGAGGGCGCGAGCACCACGGTGGCCCGCTTGGCGCTGGCGCTCATCCACGGGTCGATCTGGACGAACAGCTCGAGGTCATCGAGCGCGCGGACCATCTTGGCCTGATCGGGGAAGCCCACCACCGGATTGCCGCCGACCGAGATCAGCGCTCGCACCTGGCCTTCGCCGGGGGTGAGGATTTCATCGGCGAGCACGTTGCAGGGCATTTCCCAGCCCAGGTGTCCGAGCCCGCGGAAGCGTGACTTGGGCATCCCTTCCGCGCCGAACATCGGCACCGGCGGGGCGACCTGCGCGCGCCGCGCGGTCTGGTAGGGGCTGAACACGCCGGGGATCGCGGCCTTCTCGCCTTCCTGCTTGAAGCGGGCGCAGATGGTGTTGAGGCAAGTGACGAGATATTCGGTGAGCGTTCCGTGGCCCGCCATTTCCGGCCCCGTGCCGGTGGTGGCGCAGCCCTTGGAGCCGCCCGCGAACATCCGTGCGGCGGCCACGAGCTGGTCTTTGTCGAGGCCCGCGCGTTCGGCCGCGACTTCGGGCGGGAAGGCTTTCACCGCCTCGGCCAGTTCGTCGAAGCCATCGACATGGGCGGCGACGAAATTGCGGTCATAGAGCCCTTCGGAAATGATCACGTTGAGCATCCCCGCCAGCATCGCCGGATCCTCGCCGGGCTTCACCGGAAGATAGATGTCGGCCAGCCGCGCCACATCGCTTTCGCGCGGGTCGGCAACGATCAGCTTCAGCCCTTGGGCCTTCTTGTCGCGGATGCGGCGCGAGGGGCTGAACGGCGGGACGCCCCCGACCGGTGCATAGTGCGAGACGATCGGATTGTTGCCGATGAACAGCGCGACGTCGCTTTCGGAGAAAGTGTTCGGCCCCGCCATCCACTTCCCGTAGCGGGCGGTGGTGAACACCTTGGCGGGCTGATCGAGTGTCACCGAGGTGTAGAAATTGCGGCTCCCCACGGCCTGCGCGAAAGAGAGCGAGGCGGCCATCGCGGCGGAGTTCTGGAACCCGCCCGAGCCCATGAAAACCGCCACCGAGTGCGGGCCATAGGTGTCGATGATGCGGCGCAGCTCGCTTGCCACATGGGCGAGGGCTTCCGGCATCGGGGTTTCGACGAATTCGCCCGCGTCATTGCGCACGAGGCTGTGATGCAGGCGGTTTTCCGAATTGTGCGAATCCGGGAGCTCGCGGCCCTTCATGCAGGTATAGCCGCCATAGGCCGGATCTTGCGGGTCGCCGCGCACCTCGACGACCTTTCCGTTTTCGACATCGACTTCCATCGCGCAGTTGGCATGGCAGAAGCGGCAGAAAGTCTTGTGAGTTTGGGCGCCCATCATCTCTCTCCTTGAGAGCAGCAAACTACCACAGGGGGCAGGGGGCTCGACTGATACTTTTGTCCGTGGAGAGCCTCGCGGCGCACCCGCAATAGGGCAGACGAACAATTCTCTGACAGATGGGGAGATACCCGATGCCCACCACCACCCGCCAATGGCTCCTGAACGGTCACCCGCGCGGCCGGGGGATCGAGATCGACAACGATTTCAGGCTCGTCACCGCCGAACTGCCCGATCCGGGCCCGGGCGAGATGCTGCTGAAGACGCATTACCTCGGCTTCGATCCGGCGCAGAAGGGCTGGATGGAGAACATTGCCGATTACGTCGCTCCCATGAACATCGGCGATGTGATGCGCGGCAGCGGGATTGCCGAGGTGGTTGCCTCCAACGGCGGACGCTTTGCGGTGGGCGATCTGGTGTTCGGCACCACCGGCTGGACCGAATGGCTCGTCACCGACGGCAAGGAACTGACGCGGGTCGAAACCGATCTGTCGCCCACCGCCGTGCTTTCGGTGCTCGGGACGACCGGGCTGACGGCCTATTGCGGGCTGTTCAAGGTCGGCAAGCCGGTCGCGGGCGATACCGTCTTGGTCTCGGGCGCGGCGGGCGCGACCGGGAGCATCGTCGGCCAGCTCGCAAAAATCGCCGGGTGCCGCGTGGTCGGTATCGCGGGCGGTCAGGAAAAGTGCGACTGGCTGGTGCGCGAGGCGGGCTATGACGCCGCGATCGATTACAAGGCGGGCCGCGTGAAGGAACAGATCCGCGAGCTGTGTCCGCGCGGCGTCGACGTGATCTACGACAATGTCGGCGGCAAGATCCTCAACGACATGCTCGCCTGCATCGCCACCAATGCCCGCGTGGTGATCTGCGGCGGGATCAGCCGCTACGAGACGGGGAGCTTGCCCGCCGGGCCGGAAAACTACTTCAACCTCGTGTTCCGGCGCGGCACCATGGCGGGCTTTATCGTCCTCGACTGGGCCAGCGAATTCCCCGGCATCCGCAAGCGGCTGGAAGGCTTCGTCAAGGACGGCAGCCTCAAGTATCAGGAAGACATCCAGCACGGCTTTGAAAACGCCCCGCAGACGCTGCAACGCCTGTTCAGCGGGCAGAACCGGGGCAAGCAGCTGCTGAAGCTCTAGGCCAGATCCTCGGGCCGGTTGACGTTCATCAGCGGGCGCGCAAGGTCGATCCGGCGCGCGCCGAGCGCATCGGCGCAGCGGTAGAGCGAGCGCCCGCCGCCTGCGAGAAAGGATGCCAGCGCGGGCAAGTGGCTGACCGGCCACAGACCGACGACCGGCTGGCTCTCGACGATCGCCGCCCCTCCGCCTGCGAGGCTGGCGGCCAGATCATGCGGCAGGTCGGGCGCGTCCACGCCTGCGGACAGCACATGGGTAAAGCCCTGATCGCCCGCGTGGCGCAGCGCGGCTGTGAGCCCGCCCAGCGGGCCAAGCCCGGGTTCGGGCCAGTCGGCAATGCAGCGGAACCCCGGCTCCTCGCGCCCGCAGACGACCAAACCGCCAGTCTGCGCCAGCAAGGCCGCGGCCACCCGGTCGATCAGCCGTGCGCCCTGATACAGCGCCTGCGCCTTGTCGCTGCCGAAGCGGCGCGCCTGCCCGCCCGCGAGGATCGCACCCAGAAGCCTAGTCAAACGCTTCGGTCGCCTGCCCTTCGGCGTTGTAGACCGGGCCTTCGGCATCGACGCGGTACTTTTTGCTCACCGCCGCCGTGATCCCGAACTGGCCGATGTGATCGCGCATGCCCGTGTAGGCCGGATCGCGGAAGTGGGCGGCGAGGTCTTCCTCGCTTTCCCATTCCTCGAACACGTTGACCCGTGCGGGGTTCATCGAGCAGGCGCTCCAGTCGTAGTGGATGCAGCCTTTCTCGGCGAGCGCGGCCTCGATATGCGGGCGCGCAGTGCGCAGCGCCTCGTCGCGCTGGGCGGGGTCGAGGTCGATCTGCGCAGAAATGACGATCTTTGCCATGGTCAGCCTTCCACTCCGAATTCTGCGACGATGCGGAACACACGGCTGGTGAACAGCCAGCGCCCGTCCACTTTCGCCAGGGTGTCTTCATAGAGCCCGCCGACATGGCGCGCCTTGCCGTCCTTGGGCTTGAGGATCTCCTGCGTCTGCACCCGCGCCTTGGCGGTGTTGCCGGTGACTTCGATCATGCAGGGCACGCAGTGGAAGCTCACCGCCTCCAGCCCGCTCATCGCGCCGTTCCAGAAGGCGACGATCGCCTCCTTGCCGTGGGTCTTGTGGCCCATCAGATCCCAGTCGGCGTCATCGGCCCACACGCTTGCCCAGGTGTCGGCGTCGATGCGCACCACGCCATCGGCATAGGTGCCGTTGAGTTCGGTGATCGCGACGCGATCCTCCAGCGGTCCGGTAAACATGTCTCGTGCTCTCCCCACGGTGTTGTCTGCGGCTATCAGGCCCGCGCCTCGCGCGAACAATGGACACTTTTGGGAAGGGTCGGCGCGGGGCTGCCCGTGTTACTCGCATCCCCCGAGAGGAGACACGTGATGGGACAATTGCAAGGCAAGACCGCAGTGGTGCTGGGGGCGGCATCGGAGGGCAACATGGGCCAGACCATCGCCCGCCTGTTCGCGAAAGAGGGCGCGAGGGTGATGGTGGCGGGCCGCAAGGAGGCCCCGCTCGCCGCGCTCGCCAAGGAAATCGGCGGCGAATACGCGCTCTGCGACATTTCCAAGAAGCCCGAGGTGAACGCGCTGGCCGATAAGGCGCTGGCCACCTTCGGGCGGGTCGATATCGCGATCAACACCACCGGCTGGGGCCTGCTCGCCAGCCTCGAGGAGATCACCGACGAACAGCTCGACCAGATCGTCGACCTCCAGTTCAAGGGCGTGCATCACTTCCTGCAGGCCTTTGTGCGGGTGATGAGCCAGCAGCAGCCGACCGGCGGCTCGCTGATCTCGCTCTCCTCGGCCACCACCAAGGCGATCATCACCAACCACGCCGCCTATATCGGCACCAAGCGCGGGTCCGAGGCGCTGATCGAGTGCGTCGCCAATGACTACGGGCATCTGGGGATCAAGGCCAACACCGTCTCGCCCGCCTTCACCGACAGCCCGATGACGCACGAGAGCTTCCAGGTGCCGGGCCTCACCGACGCCTTCCTGCCGCGCTATCCGATGGGACGGCTCAACACGGTGGACGATGTCGCCCATGCCTGCCTGTGGCTGAGCACCGATCAGGCCTATGTCACAGGGGCGAACATCCAGCCCAATGGCGGGCTCATCATGCGCGGCAATCCGCAAGCCGCCGACGTCGCGGCAGCGGTCGGCGCGGCGATGGCGAAGTTGCAGGGGTAGGCTCTGGCCCCGTTCGATGTTTCACGTGGAACATGGAACGGGGCGGCAATGAACCGGCAACGACCGCGCAATGACCTCAGTATTGCGCGGTCCCGCCGTCGACGCTGATCTGCGCGCCGGTGATCCCTGCGCCTGCCTTGCTGGCGAGCAGCACCGCCACGGCGGCGATTTCCTCGACTTCGTTGGGGCGCTTGATCGCGGCCTCGCTGGCGAACAGGGCGATCATCTCTTCCAGCTCCATCCCCATCGCCTTGGCGGTGGCGGGGCCGTTGTTCTTGATGATGTCGGTTATGACGAGGCCGGGGCAGATCGCGTTGACCGTCACCCCCTGCGCGCCGACTTCGCGCGCGAGGCTCTTGGTCATGCCGTTCACCGCGTGCTTGGCTGCGGAGTAGGCGGTCAGCACCGGCTTGCCGTGCTTGCCCTCCATGCTGGAGATGTTGATGATCCGCCCGTCCTGCTTTTCGAGCATGGTCGGCAGCGCGCGGCGGGTGGCCCAGAAGGTCGAATAGACATTCCACTTCATCGCCTCGTCGAAGGCGTGATCGGACAGATTGACGAGCGGCTGAAGGTCGCCCGCGCCGCCGGCATTGTTCACGAGAATGTCGATCGTGCCGAAATGGGCGATCACCTGATCGATGAAGCCTTCGAGATCGGACTGGCTCATCACGTCGCCAGCGATGAAGATCGCGCGGTCCCCGGCTCCCAGTTCCTCCAGCACCTTCGCGCCTTTCTCGGCATTGCGTGCGAACAGCGCGACCTTGCCGCCCTCTTCGAGAAACGCCTCGGCGATCCCGCGCCCCATGCCTGCCGTCCCGCCGGTGATTGCGGCGACCTTGCCTTCGAGTTTCATTGTGCTTCCTCTCGTCATTGCGAGCCGCGAAGCGGCGCGGCAATCTAGAGCGTATCGCGCACCCCGCTGGGAGGCACCGGCGCCGGCGGCACCGCGGAAGGAGGCATAGGGGGGCGCCGGGACCAACCCCCCTTGCCAAAATGACGGGTTGCCGCGCCGGCCCTGCAAGGCGTCTATGGCAGCATGAGCGAAGTCGATGTCATCATCCTCGGTAGCGGGGCGGCCGGGATGGCCGCTGCGCTTGCGGCCCACGAAGCCGGCGCCAGCGTCGCCCTGATCGAGCGGGGCGAGCGCATCGGCGGAACCTCGGCGATCTCGGGCGGGGTGATCTGGGTGGCCGACAACCCCCGGATGCGCGCGGAGGGCATGGCCGACAGCCGCGCAGAGGCGCTGGCCTATTTCCGCAGCCTCGATCACGGCGATCTGGTCGACGAGACGCTCGAAGCCTTTGTCGACAAGGGGCCGGAGGCGCTGGCGTTTCTTGAAGGGATTGATGCGCTCAAGGTGGCGGTGCTTCCGGGCTATCCCGACTACTATCTCGATCGGCCCGGCGCGAAGCCCGAAGGCAGCCGCGCGCTCGATCACGACCTGTTCGATCTGCCTGACCTCGGCGAGTGGGCGGCGAAGATCTACGCCATCGAAGAACCCAAGCCGCTGATGCTGCGCGAGACGCCGCTGGGCGGGGCGACCACCATGCCGCCGATGGAAGTGCTGGGCGCGCGGATGGCGGCGCGGCAATGCGGCTTCGGGCAGGCAATGGTGGCGCGGCTGCTGAAGGCTTGTCTCGCGCGCGGGATCGAACCGGTGCTCGGGGTGGAAACGCACCGGCTGGTGAGAGACGGGACACGCATCATCGGGATCGAAGGCACCAGAGACGGCGCGCCCTTCGCGCTGTCTGCGCGGCGCGGGGTGATCATCACCACCGGCGGGTTCGAGTGGGATACCGAACTGCGCCAGACCTTTCTGCGTGGCCCCGTCACCGCGCCTGCCAGCCCGCCGACCGGCACCGGCGGCGGTCTCAAGCTGGCCATGGCGGCGGGCGCGAAGCTCGGCAACATGACCAGCGCATGGTGGGCGCCGACCCTCGTCACCCCCGATCAGCCCTGGGCCAGCGGCGAGCAGCGCGCGCAGAT